>NZ_JBIAQI010000060.1:0-24573 GCF_042888905.1 Streptosporangium sp. NPDC002721 | reverse complement strand
ACACACTGTTGAGTTCTCAAGAAACGGACGCGTACACCATCACCCAAACCCAGCCGATCAGCCAGGCCCGAACTCCGGGGCGTTCCATTTCGTGTTGTAATCTTATCGGGAGTGCCGGTTTCGTGTCAAACTGTCGGTTTTCCCGACGCTCGACGCGATCCGATCGAACCCGCTAGGATTACGACCACCCCGTTTCCAGGGCAACCCCTCTAACTTACTCCGACATCCGGTCGTTGTCCAATCGTACGGACACGCCCGATTTGCCGGGATCAGAGAGGGTTTTGCTGGGCAGTTCGTCCGCCTCAGGAGGTTTAAACCTGGGACTCCGTTGCCCTGCGGAAAGAACACTACCAGGACTCTCACGTCACAGAGACAACTTGCCAACCATCCCGGAGACTCGCGCGTCCCAAACAGTCATAGGAAGTCGAAGCGCGCAACCAGACGTCAAGCCATTCGCAATCGACTCTGGATACGAAGTAGGCGCGAGGGTCAGGATCCTGACTCCGCCGTGGAGGTGAGCACCATGACCCGCTCGGAGTTCGACGACATCCGCGCGCACATCGACGCGGAGGCCGACCATCCAGGTGACCTACTGAGGGTTGCCAGGTCTCTGCTTAACGACCTTGAAGACGCACGAATGAGGGAGGCGACCCTCCGCGCCTACTATCTGCGTCTCCTCACTGCGGCTCGGGCGACGGTCGCCGCGGAGGCGGCCGGCTATCCGGAGCCGTTGACCTTCCTCACCGACGAGCTCGCCAAGCGCGGCCAGCTCCCGACATCCGAGGACGAGGTGAACCGGATCCTCGCCGACGCCCACACCGCGGCGGCGTTGCTGGCCTGTCTCGAGGAGACTCCCCTCGGAGCGACCCCGATGAACACCGGCGGGTCTCGCGCGCGGAGGTGTGCCGGCACAAGCCGTAGCCTCCCGCGATGAGGCGTTCCGCGTCATTGACCTGGTCTTGAACCAAGATCTGTAAGACTCCAGGCATGTTGCAGCGAGGGCTGAATTGGGCTGCGGCGACCCTCGTGGGCGTCTTCGGCTTTGTCTGGACCGGTGTAGTGATGTTCGCGGCCGTCGAGACCGCGGCGTGGACGTGGATCGGGCAGGTCTCCTTCGGGGCCTTCCTCACCTGCTGGGCTCTCTACAAGGCGAGCCTGCTGGTACGCCGCACCAAGTCCGGCTTCGTCCCGAGACATCGCCGTATGCGGGCCAGAGCCTGACGAACGCCATCGCGGGCCGAGGCCCGGCAGCCGCCCACCGGCGCCGGGTCCCGGCCGCGGCGCGACCGGGGACGCCCGAGGCCTACAGGCTATGAACCCGTCCGGAACGAGCGGAGCTCGTCGGCCACCTGCCCGCACGGCACTCCCAGGTCGAACCGGCTGAGGAGGTGGATGTTCTCCCCCGTGTCGATCTCCAGAAGTTCCGTACGCGAGGTGAAGCGGGTCCGTGTGTCCACCCGGATGCGCTCGACGGATCTCCACGGCACCCGTTCCGATCCGGCGAAGCCCTTCACCACGACGAGGCCCTCGCCGTCGGCGGTCAGCCGGACCGGAGCGAGGATGTCGCGCACCGCCAGCACCGCCAGGACGGCGGACGCGGTACCCGCCAGGATCGCGCCTCGGGGGTCGCCGAGGGTCAGCACCGTGAGCACCGCGAAGGCGAGCGCAGCGACGATCTTCATGATGAGGAAATCGCGGCGCACGCGCCAGCGCAGGACGGGTTCGGACGTTTCGGCCACATCTGCCCTCTCGAAGTGACGTTTGGACTCAGCGGCTCCCGGCCGCCCGGCACGTACGGCGGCGTGATGCCACGGCACGCGGGTTCCCGATTGCCGGAAATGCGAAAGGCCCTGATCTTGGAAGATCAGGGCCTTTCGATTGGTAGCGGGGACAGGATTTGAACCTGCGACCTCTGGGTTATGAGCCCAGCGAGCTACCGAACTGCTCCACCCCGCGTCGGTGTGTGTTTGAACAATATCCGGAATCCCCCTCCGGCTGCAAATCGACGCGGGAACGCGAGGTGGCGCGCCTTCGCCACACCTGCGGAAAATCGGACATTCAAATGATCATCCAGGTCGGTGCGATCGGGGTGAGGACGATGAACCCCGAGGTCGGAGGCACGTGGATGACGACGATGCCGGCTCCCGGTCGTCGATCGTGCGAAGCCGTCGAGCAGGAGGACGAGGCCCGGCCGAGGTCACGGCCGGGGCGTCAGGGTGACACCACGGTCACCGACCGGGCAGGACACCCGTGCCGGTTCCGGGCGTCCTTGACGCCACCGGGGGCTCTCCTGGTCTCAGCCCCCTCGCGAGGGCCTGTGGGGCCGGGAGGCCCCTGGGTACGGCCCCTCGTGGCATGGACCCGCGTACCCGTCGGCGTGGGCGCGTTTCATGAGGCGCGCCCGGTCTTCGAGGGCAGCGGGTTTTCGGAAGAGGCCCTTCGAAGGAAAGGCCGGTCTTCGCGGAGGGGGCAGAAAAGGGCAAAGCAAAGGCCCCGGTCACCGTTTCCGGTGACCGGGGCCTTCTTTTGTAGCGGGGACAGGATTTGAACCTGCGACCTCTGGGTTATGAGCCCAGCGAGCTACCGAGCTGCTCCACCCCGCGTCGGTGTATGTCTTAACCATACCCGGCTTTGGTGGGGGAAGCGAATCGAATAGCGCTGGGCCCTCGGATGTCTCCTAGGAACTCGGTGCGGGTGTCGGGGTGGCCGACGGGGCCGGTGTGGCGGACGGTGTCACCGATGGTGTCGCCGACGGGGCCGGAGTGCCTGACACAGAGGGCGACGGGGTGGGGGTGGCACCAGTTGTCGCCTCGGTGCCCTTCAGCTTCGCCAGGGCCGCCTGGAGCTCCTTCTGGGCGTTGCCGTAGTCGACCCAGTTCGGCGGGTTCTCCCGGAGGGCTTCCTGTGCCTTGTTGTACGCCGCCTGCGCCTCGTCAATGGCCTGGGCGAGCGCGGTGGCGGGCTTGGCCTCCTCCGGCTTCGCCTCGCCGGGCTTGGCCTCCTCCTGTGGCGCGGCCTGGGTGCCGTTGCCGAAGACCTGCTCCAGCGCGCCCTTGAGCGTGTCGGCCGAACCGACCTTGCTGCCGTAGGCCACCAGGACGCGGCGGAGGATCGGGTACGGCTCCTGGCCGGAGGCGGCCGCGATCTCCACGTAGACCGGTTCGACGTAGACCAGGCCGTCGGCGAACGGCAGGGTCAGCAGGTTGCCGTAGCGCACCTTCGCCTGGCCGAGGCCGAGCAGGTTGAGCTCGCCGGAGAACTTGTTCTGGAAGTTGTTCTGTACCTGGCCGGGTCCGGGGATCGTGGTGTTGGACGGCATGCGCAGGATGCGCAGCTTCCCGTAGTCGGCTCCCGGGGTGGCGTCCACGGCCATGAACGCCGCCAGGTTGGGCCCCTGGCGCGGCACGAACGTGGTGGTCAGCGAGAACGACGGCGCCGCGGTCTTCGGCATCTTGACCGAAAGGTAGTACGGCGGCTGCTTGGTGTCGCGGTCGCCGGACGACGGGTCGTTCGGGACGTTCCAGAAGTCCTGGCCGCTGTAGAAGGCGTTCGGGTCGGAGATGTGGTACTGGGAGAGCACGTCACGCTGGACCTTGAACAGCTTCTCCGGGTAGCGGAGGTGCTGCTTGAGCTCGGTCGACATCTCCGTCTGCGACTTGATGACGCCGGGGAAGGCCTTGCGCCAGGTCTGCAGGATGGGGTCCTTCTCGTCCCAGGCGTACAGGCTGACGGTGCCGTCGTAGGCGTCCACCATCGCCTTCACCGAGTTGCGCATGTAGTTGATCTGGTCACGCGGCTGCGGGACCACCAGGCGCGGGTCGGTGACGGTGTCGCGCGTCATCGCCTCCAGGCTCTTGCTCTGGGAGTACGGGTAGGCGTTGGACGTGGTGTACGCGTCGGCGATCCAGACGACCCTGCCGCCGACGATGGCCGGGTAGGGGTTGTCGTCCAGGCTCAGGAACGGCGCCACCTTGGCGATCCGGCCCAGCGGGTTGCGCTCATAGAGGATCTTGGAGTTCGCGTTGACGTCACCCGACAGCAGCAGGTTGATCTCGCCGTACTTGGCGGCGTAGAGCATCCGGTTGAGGAAGGACCCGACCGGGACGCCGCCCTTGCCGTCGTAGGTGGTGTTCTTCTGGCCGGTGCCGCCGCTCTCGGGGTAGTCGAGCTCTTGGTTCCGCTGGCCGGTGCCGCCGACGACGACGTACTCGGTGGAGGCGGGTGCCTCGCCGAAGTAGATCCGCGACTCCTTGAGCTTCGTCCGCTCGACCAGGGCGCCGGTGACCGGCATGTCCTTGGCGTCGAAGTTGGGCAGGCCCTCGGAGTCGACCTCGTTGCCGGGCGCGGCCACGAAACCGTTGCCGTGGGTGTAGACGAGGTGCCGGTTGATCCAGTTGTTCTGCTCCGCCGGCGGCCCGGTGAGCTCTCGCACGGCCACGACGGTGTCGCGCATCGTGCCGTTGGCGTCGGGGTAGCGGTCGACGTCGAGCGGCTCGTGGAAGTCGTAGTAACCGCGGATCCGCTGCTTCTGCTGGTAGGTCTTGGCGACCAGGCTCGGGTCGAGCAGGCGCACGCCGGAGATGGAGCTGTCGGCGGTGACGTTGACCTTGGCCGGGTCACCCTGAGCCGTGTAGTCGATCACCTCGGCGTTGTTCACGCCGTAGGCTTTTCGGGTCGCGTCGATGTTGCGCTTGATGTACTCCTGCTCCTTGCCCTGCTGGTTCGGCTTGACCTGGAACTGCTCGACCAGGGCCGGGTAGACCCCGCCGATCAGGATGGCCGAGAGCACCAGGAGCCCGAAGCCGACGCCGGGCAGCATCCCGCCGGACCGCACGACCCCGGCGAAGAACAGGACCGCGCAGATCAGGGCGATGACCGCCAGGATGCTCTTGGCGGGGAGCACCGCGTTGACGTCGGTGTAGGAGGCGCCGTGCCGGAATCCCCGGTCGGAGAAGACCAGCCCGTACCGGTCGACCCAGTAGGCGATGGCCTTCAGCAGCACGAACACGCCGAGCAGCACCGACAGGTGCGCCCGGGCGCCGCGCGAGGCGTGCACGCCGGGTGACTGGAGGCGGAACCCGCCGTACAGGTAGTGCACGATCGCCGCGAGCACGGCGGAGAGCACCACCGCGACGAACAGGAAGTTCAGCACCATCCGGATGAACGGATAGGTGAACATGAAGAAGGAGACGTCGATCTTGAACTGCGGGTCGACCTCACCGAACGGCGTCGCGTTGATGAACTCCAGCCAGGTCTTCCATTGGCCGGAGAAGGACGACCCCGAGAACAGGCCGAGCACCGCCACGCCGACCAGGAAGATCAGCTTGCGGTGCGGGTCGAGGGCCATCCGATATCGGTCGGCGCCGCTGGCGCCGCCGAACATCCCCGGGCCGAACATCGGCCGCATCCGGTACGCCAGCAGCATGTTGCCGCCGACGATGCCGACCATCAGCAGTGCGCCGACGGCGAACAGGAGGATCTGCGTGACGACCACGCCGGAGAAGACGGCCGTGTAGTCGACCGAGTCGTACCAGAGGTAATCGGTGAAAATACTCGCGAAGAGAAAGAACAACGCGACTATCGCGACCAGCGCGATCGCGACGGGAACTAGCAGTCGTGGCCGGCGGGGCAAGCGCATTGCCCTGCCGGCTCCGGGGGTCCGGAAGCTCAAGGCCAACCCCTTGTCGTAAGAGCACGGTCCGTGTCTGGCAACCTACACCGGCGGGGGTTGGGTCGCGGTCGGCCTTTCGGGCACGGTCCGGCCACAACGCCCGCTGGTCTCGGGTCCACAGGTCCAACGTACGAGAGGCCTGATGAGTGCCCCGCGACGAGGTCCGGGACCGGAAAAACTGATCTTTTCGTGGATCGGGCGTGGTGTCCCGTTTTCCGGGCCGGTCCTGAAGTCTTCTCCCGGCCGGTTCCGGGGTCAGCCCGCCGGGCAGCTCGGCACGGAGCCCGAGCCGGTGCGGAGCGCGTCGACCGCCTGGACGGCATCGTGCAGGGTCGAGACCCTGACCAGCCTGAGGCCCGCCGGGATCGCCTTGACCGCCTCGGCGCAGTTCCGGTCGGGGGTGAGGAAGATCGTCGCCCCCGCCTTCCTGGCGCCGACCATCTTCTGCTGGATGCCGCCGATCGGGCCGACCTGGCCCTCCGGGGTGATCGTCCCGGTCCCGGCGACGGACTTGCCGCCGGTCAGCGCGCCGGGGGTGAGCTTGTCGATGATGCCCAGGGAGAACATCATCCCGGCGCTCGGCCCGCCGACGTCACCCACGTTGATCTTCACCTGGAAGGGGAACTTGTAGCCGACCCGCATGGTGATCCCCACGATGGGGGTGCCGTCCTTGCTCGCGACGGTCGGGACGGCGATGGTCTCGCTCTTGGCGCCCCGGTTGACGACGAAACCGACCTGCTCGCCCGGCTTGTGGCGGCGGACGGAGGCGGAGACGGTCTCGCGGTCGGACACGGGCGTGCCGTCCACGGAGACGATCTCGTCGCCGATCTTGAACTTCCCGTCGGCCGGGAGGCCCTTCTCGGTGGAGGCCACGGTCACGACCGAGCTGTAGGGGATCTTCAACTCCGTCAGCGCCGCCGCGGTCGCGTCGTCCTGGGAGTTGGTCATCTCCTGGGTGTTCTGCTGCTCGACCTCCTTCGCGGTGGTCGCCGGAGGGAAGATCGTCTCCTCGGGCACGACCGCGATGGTGGGATCGATCCATCCCTTGAGGGCGCTGAAAAGGTCGATCCTGGTGCCGGGCCCGCCCTGGTAGGCGACGGTGACGAGGCTGAGCTTGCCTTCCGTCGGATACGTCTGGCGCCCCTCGACGCTGATCACCGGCTTGCCGTCGACGTCACCGATCGTGTTCTCGGTCGGCCCGGGGCTCAGCACGACGTACGGCACCGGCAGCACGGCGCCGACCAGCGCGAGCATGAGCGTGAGGAAGCCCGCCACCATGAGGGTCAGCGCTCGTCGGGACATGGACAAAGCCTATGCCGTACGACAGGTCATGAAACCGCACCCGGACGCCGCCGCGCCGACGGTCGCGCGCCCGCCGGTCGGAGTCACTCGCAAGCCCCGACCCACTCCGAGGAGCCGTCGGTGAAAAGCTGGTTCTTCCAGATGGGGACCTGGCTCTTGAGGTCGTCGATCAGCCTGCGGGAGGCCTCGAAAGCCTCGCCCCGGTGGGGCGCGGCGACCGCCACGACGACCGCGATGTCCCCGAGCTCCAGGTCGCCGACCCGGTGGACGGCGGCCAGGGCGGTCAGGGGAAAGTCCGCGGCGATCTTCTGGGCCACCCGTCGGAGCTCGTCCAGGGCGCTCGGGTGCGCCGAGTAGGACAGGCTGGTGACCGGTTTCCCGTGGTCCTGTTCGCGCACCGTGCCGACGAAGACGGTCGTGCCGCCCGCGGCGTGGTCGCCGACGGCGGCGAGCACCTCGTCGACGGAGAGCGCGCTGTCGCGAATATCGAGCAACCGGATGACATCCACGCCGCAAAGCGTACCGCCCGGAAAAAAGGGTCTTCGGCCGCGCGCCTTGTTGGGGCAGGCGTCCGGGTTCCCTGCCGCTCGGAGCGGCCCTGCCCCGTGAGCCGTGTGGGTTCGCGTAACGGCTTCCGGGTCAGCGGGCCGTTCGTCCCGCGCGGGGCGTCAGGGGCGGCGCTTCTTGCGGGCGGCACGGACGATCGCCGCGGTGCCGAGGACGGCGACGGTGGCGCCGGCCGCGGTGAGCGTGGCCTCCTTGCCGGACAGGCGGCGGCCCACGACGGTGTGCTTGCCCTCACGCAACTCCAGGAGCTGCTCGAACGCGGCCTCGTTGCTCCACTGGGGCTTCCATCCGGCCTCGCGCAGCGCGGCGCAGTCGACCACCCAGGGATAGACGACGTAGTGCAGGTCGGTGGCCGGGGCCGGGGTGACGCCGAGGCGGTGCAGGCGCTGGGCGGTCCCGAAGGTCAGCCCGGCGGGCAGCTCCAGCCGGCGCAGCCCGGAGATCTCCTCGACCTGCTCCTGCTCCAGCCAGCCCTCGCCGCCGACGGCCACCACCCCCGAAACAGTGCCGAGCGCCGCCATCTCAAGGGCCGAGACGAGGTCGTCCACGTGGCAGAACTGCCAGCGAGGGCTGCATCCCTTGACGGTCAGCAGCCGGGGCGCCTCGAAGTGCCGGGTCACCACGCTGTCGACGCCGGGGCCGACCACCGCGGCGGGCCTGACCACGGTCACGCCGAGGCCGGGATGGCTGCGCAGGGAGCGGCGGGCCAGCGCCTCGATCTCCAGGTGGTCGCCGACCATGCCCGTGTCGGGCTCGGCGGCGACCGCGGAGTCCTCGGGGAGCGGGACGGGATTCTCGGGCACGGCGCCGTACACCATGGCGCTGGTGAGCAGGACGACCCGCCGCACCCGTGCGGCGGCGCTGGCGGTGAGCACCGTCTGGGCGGCTCGCAGATTGTAGGCGCGCCGCTCCGCTGGGTTGACGTCGAGCGTGTAGTCGGCCGCCAAGTGCACGAGTACGTCAATATCCGATATGCGGTTCGCCAAGAGCGGATCTCGGACATCGAGGACCCGCCAGGTGACGTCGGGAACGTCACCACGCTGCTCGTCGATGGCCACGACCCTGCGGAAATCCGCAGACGAGGCGACCTTCGCGAGGAAGGCACGGCCTATGCCCGAGGCGGCGCCGGTGACGGCGACGACGGGGGGCCGGGAGCGTTTCGAGGTAGGCACCAGGTCCTCACTTTGCACTGACCCGCCATGCGACGGATAACGTGGCGGATGTGGACTCCTCCATCCTGCACGAGGTAGAGCGGTGACTGACTTGCCAGGTCGGGAAAACGACCCCAACGAGAATCCGTTCGCCATGTTCGGCAACCCGGAGCAGATCGCAGCGGCAATGCGCCAGTTCGCCGACATGCTCTCCGCTCCGCCGACCTCAGGTCCCGTCAACTGGGACATGGCGAAGAACATCGCACGGCACGTCGTGGTCGCCGAGGGCGACCCGAGTGTCATGGAGGGCGAGCGGCGCCAGATCGTCGACGCCCTGAATCTGGCCGACCTGTGGCTCAACGAGGCCACCTCCCTGCCGAGCGGGGTGAGCAATCCCCAGGCGTGGAGCCGTTCGGAGTGGATCGAGAAGACCGTCCCGGTCTGGCAGAAACTCTGTGACCCGATCGCCGCCCGCATGGTCGAGACCATGAGCGGCACGCTCGGCGCCACCGGTCTGCCCCCGGAGGCACAGGCCATGGCCGGGCCGCTGATGGGGATGATGAAGCAGATGGGCGGCATGATGGTCGGCCAGCAGATCGGCCAGGCCGTCGGTTCGCTCGCCCTCGAGGTGATCGGCTCCACCGACATCGGCCTGCCCCTGTCCGACAACGCCGCCCTGCTGCCCGGCGGCGTCGCGGCGTTCAGCCAGGGTCTGGAGACCCCCGCCGAGGAGATCCGCCTCTACCTCGCCCTGCGCGAGGCGGCCCACCACCGGCTGTTCCAGCACGTGCCGTGGCTGCGCGCGCACCTGCTCGGGGCCGTGGAGGAGTACGCCAGGGGCATCACGGTGGACGCGTCCGCGCTCGAGGAGCAGCTGCGCGGGCTCGACATCAACAACCCCGAGCAGCTCCAGCAGGCGCTGAGCGGCGGCAACCTGCTCAAGCCCGAGGAGACCGAGCGGCAGAAGGCCGCCCTGTCCCGGCTGGAGACCATGCTCGCCCTGGTCGAGGGCTGGGTCGGCACCGTCGTGGACGGCGCCGCGGACGGCAAGCTCCCCTCGGCGACCGCGCTGTCGGAGACCGTACGGCGCCGCAGGGCGACCGGCGGCCCCGCCGAGCAGACCTTCGCCACGCTCGTCGGCCTGGAGCTCAGGCCCCGCCGCCTGCGTGAGGCCGCGGCCCTGTGGCAGGCGCTGGAGGCCGACCGGGGTGTCGACGGGCGCGACGCGGTCTGGGACCACCCCGACCTGATGCCCACCGCCGACGACCTCGACAACCCTGACAGGTTCGTACGGGGTGAGCCCGAGCTCGACCTGTCGTCCCTGGAGGGGACGCTCCGGGATTCTTCGGATTCTTCGGATTCTTCGGAGACTCCTGGTGAGGGTGGCGAGAAGCCTCGCAAGGACGACGGCGGCGCGGACGGCGGCGCGTGAGCCTGCGCGCCGACGCGAGGGACGTGCTCACAGGGTGGGCCGCGCCCACTGCGGAGGAGGAGATCCACCGCAAGGAGTTCCTGGAGCACGTCCACGCCAATGACGACGCGATGTGGCGCGAGTGCGTCACCGGCCACCTGACGGCCACGACCGCGGTGCTCTCCCACGACGGGGAGCGGGTGCTGCTGACGCTGCACCCCAAGGCCGGGATGTGGCTGCCCATGGGAGGGCACTGCGAGCGCGGCGACACCTCGCTGGAGGCGGTGGCGCTGCGGGAGGCCACCGAGGAGTCCGGCATCCCCGGCCTGCGGCTGCTGCCGGGCCCGCTGGCACTCGACCGCCACAAGGTCTGGTGCCACCCGCCGTACACCAGCCATCTCGACGTCGAGTACGGGGCGGTCGCCCCCGCCGGCGTCGAGGCCGTGATCAGTGCCGAGTCGCTGGACCTGCGCTGGTTCCCGGTGGAGGAGATCCCCGAGCTCTCCGACGAGGCGACCCGCCGCCTGGCCCGCCGCGCCCGCGAGGTCCTGCGCTCCGGGTGACCGGGTTCCCGGCCTCGTACGACGGTCGGGCGGCCGATCCCGGCCCGCCCTGGGTACGGGCCGAGGGCATTGGACCGTTTTACGCTTGTCTCACCTTTCCCCGGATATCTTCGTTCCCATCAGGCTGTACGGAGCGGATCGGGGCACTGTGAGTGTGGACATCGTGGCTGACAGGGGCGTCGGGGGCGCCGGGGGTACGGTCGTGCCGCCGGCGCGGCGCCGGCGCTGGAGGATTCCCAGAACCCTCGCCTGGGCCGCGGTGACGCCGTTCGCCGCCTGGGCGGTGGCCCGGGTGGCCGGGCTCGAACGCGACTCGCTGACCACCCAGCTCATGACCGGCACCCCGTACGTGGCCGCGGCCTCGCTCGTGCCGGTGCTGCTGTCCGCGCTGACCCGCAACCGGGCGGCGACGGCCGTGGCGCTGATCACCACCACGGCGCTCGGACTGAGCGTGCTTCCCAGGGCCATCCGCTCCGGGGATCCCGTGACGGGGACGCCTTTGCGGGTGCTGACGCTCAACACGCTGTTCGGGCACGCCGAGACCGGCGCCGTGATGGACCTGGTCCGGCGGTTGAACCCGGACGTGCTCAGCACCCAGGAGCTGACACCGGGGATGGTCGAGAAGCTGGAGGCGGCCGGGCTGGAGAAGATCCTGCCATACCAGGTGCTGGAGCCGGAGTGGAGCGCCGGGGGCAGCGGCCTGTACGCGCGGTATCCGATGACCGCCCGGAAGGACCTGTTCGAGGCGATCGGGCACAACATGCCCGCCGCGCTGATGACCGTGCCCGGCGCCAAGCCCGTCGAGATCGTCGACGTGCATCCCTTCCCGCCGCTGGGCAGGCAGGTGTACGACTGGACGGCGGCGCTGGACGCCCTGCCCTCTGCCGCGCCCGACACGATCCGCATCCTCGCGGGCGACTTCAACGCCAGCCTCGACCACGCGGCCATGCGCCGTTTCCTGAGCCGCGGCTATCTGGACGCGGCCGACAGCGCCGGTGAGGGCCTCACCCCCACGTGGCCGGTGAACAAGCGCATCCCGGCGCTGATCACGATCGACCACATCGTGGCGGACCGGCGGGTGGGGGTGAACACGGTCAGCGTGCACACCGTTCCCGGGACCGACCACCGGGCCGTCTTCGCCGACCTGCGCCTGCCCCCGCCCTGAGGGGCGGTCTTCCGGACGGGGCCGTGCGGGTGCCCGGGGGCTCGATCGTTCGATCGTTCGAGGGCTCAGGGCGAGAGCAGTGCCCGGGTGTTGTCCCAGCCTTCCAGGCCCGGGTCGAGGAGGCCGATGTCGCCGGGAGCGCGCAGGCGGTGCCAGCCGGGGCCCCTCGCGACCAGGCGGCTGCCTGGCGCCGAGGCGCGAAGCGCCTTGATCGGGTCAAGGTCGTCGAAACCTATCGCGGCCCAGTCCGGATAGGGCAGGTGGGCGGCGAGCGCCACCGTGCCGCCACCCGCGTCGGGGCAGACGGCGATCCTGGCCCGGCCGAGCTCGCGGAAGAGCTTGCCGATGAGCAGCGGGGGCAGGTCGGGCGCGGCCGCGCTCAGCAGGACCGCCTGCTCGCCGTACGGCAGGGCCGCGAAGGCGGCCTCGACCAGGGCTCTGCCGGAAAGGTCGGGGATCTCGACGACCGGGGTGCCCGGCCAGACGATCTCCTCCATGCCCCGGACGCTCGTCACCACGACGGGTGAGACGAAGTCCAGGCCGGCGACGAGCTCGTAGGTGTCCTCGGCGACGGCCGTGAGGAAGTCGGCGGCGTCGATCCCCGGGGGGGCCGCGTCAGCCACGGAGGGCGTGACGAGGACGGCCACCACTCGATCTTCCGTCAACATTCCTCCGCGGAACCGTGGGCCGCCGTGGAGAATCCCTCCAGGAAGCCTCGCGCCCGCTCGGCCTTGGGATAGCGTTCCACAAGCGCCCAGAAGCGCGAGCCGTGACTCGGCACCAGCAGGTGGACGAGCTCATGCATGATCACGTAGTCGACCACCCACGACGGCATGCCCCGCAGCCGCGTGGAGATCCTGATGGTGCCGTGATCAGGGGTGCACGAGCCCCAGCGGTGCTGCTGGTTCTCCACCCAGCGCACGCTGGACGGCTTCGCCTCCCCGCTCAGATAGCGGGCCGACAGATCGACGGCCCGATCGAGGAGATCGTCGTCGGAGGGACGTCTGCGCTGCTCCTTGGCCGCGAGGCGATCGAGCATACGGCGCACCCATTGTTCCTCATCGGTGCTACTCAGACCGGCGGGGAGGAGCACGATCGTTTTCTCGCCGTCGCGGTACGCAGAAACCGTCCGCCGGCGGCGAGAACTGCGGCGGACCTCGACTGTCTCGGGGGGCACATATGAACGGTAGCCGAGAATGACGAATTCACACCAGGGGGTAGAACACGTTCCCGCTGGTCAATCCCCGTTCGTCGATTGTTCAACACGGGTGATCAACTATGACCGCGACTTATCTAATTAACCTGGATATCAGCCGTCTCATGCGTTGCCGAATCGCGGGGCCCGCCGTTCTCTCTGGGCCGCCAGCCCTTCACGCATGTCGTCGGAGATCATCGTGACCGGCTGGGCGAGGGATTCCCAGCGCAGCGCGGCGTCGAGGTCGGCGTGCCCGCCGCCCGCCAGAGCGATCTTGGTGAGCCGGGTGGCGACCGGCGCGTTGGCCGCCGTACGCGACGCGATCCCCATCACCTCGGCCATCAGCGACTCGCGGGGGAACGCCCTGGTCACCAATCCCGCGGGAGCCGCCTCCGCGCCAGTCATCGTCCGTCCCGTGAGCAACATCTCCCTGGCCACGACCACCCCCGCGACCCTGGGCAGCAGGTAGGTGGCCGCCATGCCGGGGTGCAGGCCGAGCGAGGTGAAGGGAACGAGCAGCTTGGCCTCCTCGGCGGCGTAGACCAGGTCGCAGGCGAGGGCGAGACACAGTCCCGCCCCGACGGCCGCTCCGTTGACGGCGGCGATGGTCGGCACCTCCAGGTCGGCGATCGCCAGCCAGGTCCGGTAGAAACCGAGCATCCGCTCGCGCAGCGCGGGCACCCCCTCCTCGGCCCGCTCGGCGAGCCAGGACAGGTCTCCCCCGGAACAGAACGCGTTTCCCGCCCCGGTGACGACGACGCATCTGAGATCGCGATCCGCCGCGAGATCGGCGATGGCGGTCCGCCACCGGGCGGTCATTCCGTCGGTCATCGCGTTGCGCCGATCGGGGAGGTTCAGAGTGAGCACCGCGACGCCGTCGTCACGCCGGTCGATCAAGAGCTCGTCCATGCCGGGGAGCGTAACCCACCCTCTCCCGCGCACCGCTTCCCGGCCCTGTTTACCGGGTTTACCGGCCCCGTCTTTCGGCCCCGTCTTTCGGCCCCGTCTGCAGGGCTCACCTGCTGGGCCCGCTGTGATCCGCGGTCTCACCGGGGTCTGTCTCCTTGATCACTTCCTGCCTTGGACGTCAAAGCGGAGATTTCCCGCTTCAGTGACGCGGATTTTCCTCGTCCCGGAGCGGAGGTTCCGGGCGTGCGCTTCAGGGTGTGAAAGGGAGGTCTCGGGGTGCTCTCGAAAGGCGAGTTATCCACAGGGCGGGAGTTATCCACAGGCGAGGGAAAAGCCGCCCGGGGCCCTGTGGGGCCATGCCACGCTGGCACACCCAGCCACACCCCAGCCCCTCCGACCACCTCCGACCTGCTCATCCCCCTGTTCCCCGGCTCGCCGCTCCCGTCCCCTTGGTCGTTTCCTGCCCCCTGCTCATCCTCCGCTTCCCGGCTCTCGACTTCCGTCTCCATGGTCATTTCCTGTTCCCCCTGGCACGTCCCCCTGTCCTCACCGGCTCGCCCGCGGGCCGTCCCGAAGAAAGGCTCTCCGATGCGACCACGACTGAAGCCCGCTCTGCGCCGTGTCGCCCGTGACGGGCGCACCCTGCAGTTCGGACTGCATCCCCGCCACTCGGTGGTGCTGACCGACCTCGAACCCGATGTCCGCCGCTGGGTGGAGAGCCTCGACGGCGTACGGGATCTCGCGGGTGTGCTGGCCGACGCAGCCCGGGTGGGCCTCGGCGAGGAGCACGGCCGGACCCTGCTCGACCTGCTGGTCAGCCGGGGTGTGGTGGAGGACGCGGGTGTGGGTCCGGGCCCGCTGCGCACGCTCGCGATGGCCGAGCGCGATCGGCTCCAGCCAGACCTTGACGTGCTCTCCCTCACTCCGGGCACGATCGACGGCGGGCTCGCCGCGCTGGAGCGCCGGCGAGACGCCCGGGTGCGGGTCTACGGCGCCGGCCGGGTGGGCGCGCAGGTCGTCTGCCTGCTCGCCGCCTCCGGGGTCGGCCGGATCTGCGTCATCGATCCCGGTACGGCGCGTCGACATGATGTCGTCCCCGGCGGTCTCGGCTGGACGGAGGTGGGAATGAGCAGGCAGGACGGCGCGGTCGCGGTGGCCAAGAGGCTCGCGCCCGGTCTCACGGCATGGACCGGCGACGGGGCGGCCCAGCTGGCCGACGGGGGCAGGCCCCCGGACCTCGCGGTGCTCGCGCCGGTGGTGCCGCTGGACGGCCTCCTGGTCAAGGAACTCGTCGAGTGGGAGGTCCCGCACCTGCTGGTCACCGCCTTCGAGGGCGCCGGGTCGGTCGGCCCCCTGGTGCTGCCGGGACGGAGCACGTGCCTGCACTGTTTAGATTTGACCCGGCGGGATCGCGATCCCGGGTGGCCGGTCGTCAGCGCCCGGCTGGGTGGCTTCCCGGCGGGAGAAATCGCGTGTGGCACGGTGCTGTCGACGCTGGTGGCGGCGTCGGCCGCAGGTCACGCACTCGCTGTGATCGACGGCCGTGAACCCGTTGTGACCAACAGCACATTGGAAGTATTGCCAGATTGGAGCTGGAAGAGGCGATCCTGGAGTGTTCATCCTCAATGTCGTTGCTTCCGAAACGAGTTGGGTTCGCTAACAATGGTCGCGTCGGCTACCTGCCGCTGACGGACACACAGCGAAGGGAGGGAGCGGCGTCTCGCTGTAGCAGCGGATGCGCCGCCAACCAAGGTGAGTGACCTTCCGCGCCGCGCCGTTGCGCGCTCCGCCAAGCTGGCGGCCCTGCCGATCGGGTTCGCCGGTCGCACCGCTCTCGGTCTCGGAAAACGGATCGGGGGCAAGTCCGCCGAGATCGTCGCCCAGGAAATCCAGGAACGCACCGCCGAGCAGATCTTCAAGGTTCTCGGAGAGCTCAAGGGCGGGGCGATGAAGCTCGGCCAGGCGCTGTCCATCTTCGAGGCGGCGCTGCCCGCCGAGGTCGCCGGCCCCTACCGCGCCACCCTGACCAAACTCCAGGACGCGGCTCCGCCGCTTCCGGCGGCGACCGTGCACAAGGTCCTCGTCGAGCAGCTGGGCGACGACTGGCGGGAGAACTTCCTGTCGTTCGACGACAAGCCCGCCGCCGCCGCGTCGATCGGGCAGGTGCACAAGGCGGTCTGGCACGACGGCCGGACGGTCGCGGTCAAGATCCAGTATCCGGGGGCGGGAAAGGCCCTGCTCTCCGACTTCACCCAGCTTGCCCGGCTCGGCAAGCTCTTCGGGGTGCTGCTGCCCGGCCTCGACATCAAGGCCGTCCTGAGCGAGTTGCGCGAGCGGGTGGTCGAGGAGCTCGACTATCTCCACGAGGCCGAGGCCCAGCATGCCTTCGCCCTGGAGTTCAAGGACGACCCCGACTTCCTGATCCCGGACGTGATCGCCGCCAACGAGCAGGTGCTCGTCTCCGAATGGGTCGACGGCACCCCGCTGTCGCGGATCATCACCGACGGCACCCAGGAGGAGCGCGACCGGGCCGGGCTCCAGCTCGTCCGTTTCCTGTTCTCCTCCCCCGCACGGGTGGGCATGCTCCACGCCGACCCCCATCCGGGCAACTTCCGGATCGTCGAGGACGGCCGGATGTGCGTGCTCGACTTCGGCGCGGTCAACCGGATGCCCGACGGATACCCACCGATCTTCGGAAAGCTGACCCGCATCTTCAACAACGGCGACATGGCGACCGTGGTGCAGGGCCTGCGCGACGAGGGCTTCATCCAGCCGCACATCGAGATCGACCCCGAAGCCCTGCGGGCGTTCCTCGCGCCCTACGTCGAGCCGACCGCCGTGGAGGAGTTCTCCTTCAGCAGGGAGTGGCTCCAGCGGCAGGCCGCCACGGCCACCGATCTGCGTCCCGGCAACGTGGTGCGCCAGCTCAACCTGCCGGCCTCGTACGTCCTCATCCATCGCGTGCACGCGGCGGGGGTCGGCGTCCTCTGCCAGCTCGGCGCCACCGCACGCTTCCGCGAGGAGGTCGTCCGCTGGGTCCCCGGATTCACCGACGAGGATTCCGGAGAACCCACCCTCACCAGCGCCTGAGGGGTTCTCCTCCTCTCACGGCCTCCTCTCACAGCCTCTTCTCCCGACTCTCCTGCGGCCCCTTCTCTCGACTCTCCAACTCTCCCGCGGCCCTTTCTCCCGGCTCTCCCGCGACTCATGCTCGCGACGAGGCCGGCCGGCCCGGTCGGCCCGGACAGACGCTTGAGGGGTGACCCGCCGAAGCGGGTCACCCCTCATTTGTCTGTCTCGCTTTTCTCGTCCGTCTCGTTCTTCGATCTGTCTCCCGCGCGGCTTCGCGTGTTTCTCGTGCGTCTCCTACACGTCGCCGCCGGTCCTTACCGAACAGGCAGGACAGATCAGACGAGACGCAGGATCGCGCTCCGCAGGCGGGCCGAGGCGCGCTCCGCGTCGCGCTCCGCGCGCTGGAGGCGCTTGAGGCCGGCGGCCCTGCGATGCTCCTCCGCCTCGCGGTGAAGGGTTCGTATTCGGTCACGGACCAGTTCTTCTTGCATAGAAGACAGGTCGAGGCCTCTGGAGGTGAAGTAGCTCATCGGAATGGTCCTTTCGGAAACTTGCCGCTCGTGGTGGTTCGGGTTCTGGGTGGTTCGGGTTCTCGGTGGTTCGGGCCGTGGCCGGGTTGTTCAGGCAGCGACCGGGTTCTTGCGGGGACGTCCGCGCGGGCGCTTGCGGGGAACGATCGCCCCCCGCAGGACGAGCTCGCCGCCCCAGACACCCCACGGCTCCTCGCGCTCCAGCGCGCGGGCCAGGCAGGCCTCACGGATCGGGCAGCCCCCGCAGAGCGCCTTGGCGAACTCCACGTCCTCCGGAGACTCGGCGAACCACAGGTCGGGGTCGGTACGACAGGGGATTGTGGCTTCGTCGATCAGGTCCATGACCGTCTGGGCCCCCATCTGCTTCACCTCTCAGCTAGGTGTTGATCTTCGGTTACCTCTTGGGGTGGGGGTCAGGAATGACGCGGACAAACAAGAAGGCCGCGGATCCTGGGTGCGGATCCGCGGCCTGAAGGCTTTTTCCTCGGTCAGGTTATGACCGGAGGATGCCCCCAGGGTTGCGGACCGCGCAGTCCACCGTTTCCGATGTGCTTGGTCGTTGCTGCGTAGCTGCCGCCCACTCGGGTGCGAGCAGCCGGGACGTCCGTCGCCGGGAAGGCGACCGGAGCGAACCAACGGCCGGTCTCGACCTGGAGATGGGCGGGATTGGCCTGCTGAACCAGAGCTGCCGCGCCGCCGGCGAGGGTGATCTGGCTGTCGCAGGACAGAGCGGTGTTACGGCGCGCGGAAGTGAGCCCCATCTGGGACGTCATCAGAATGTTCCTCACAGCGGACTCACCTCCATTCGTTGATCGTCGGACAGTGATGTCCGACTTGCTTGAGCATGACCCTAAACCCCGGCCCCAGGAGGGGGCAACATATTTTCTACCTGCGACTTTGCGACTATCTCACGCGGATCATCGCCTCCTGCACTACCGACACGGCCAGTTCTCCGGACCGGGTGAACATCTCGCCCTTGGCGAGCCCGCGCGCCGCCCCCGACCACGGCGACTCCTGGGCGTAGAGCATCCACTCGTCCACACGGAAGGGACGGTGGAACCACATCGCGTGGTCCAGCGAGGCACCGGAGAGGTTGGACGCGCCCCACGCCAGGCCGTGGGTGAGCAGCACGGTGTCGACCAGGGTGAAATCGGAGGCGTAGGCGGCGAGCACCACGTGCAGCAGCGGATCGTCGGGCAGTTCCGCGTCGTAGCGGAACCACACGTTGGTGTTTGACCCGCGCAGCTCCGGGTCGCGGTAGGCCTCCCAGGTGAGGGGGGTCACGTAGCGGGCGTCCACCGGCCTCGGCCTGGACACCCACTCGCGCAGCGGCGACTCCGTCCCCACGGCCTGGAGCATCCGGTCCTGGAAGAGCGGCAGGCCCTCGGGGTCGACCACCTGGGGCATCGTGACCGCCTGGTGCTCGACACCGGTCTCCCTCACGTGGAAGGAGGCCGACATCGTGAATATCGCCTTGCCGTGCTGGACGGCCACCACCCGGCGGGTGGTGAACGACCGGCCGTCGCGGACCCGCTCGACGTTGTAGACGATCGGGATGGCCGGGTCGCCGGGACGGATGAAGTACGCGTGCAGCGAGTGGACGTCGCGGTCGTCGGGCACCGTCCGTCCCGCGGCGACCAGCGCCTGGGCGGCCACCTGGCCACCGAAGACACGCTGGATGCGCTCCTCCGGGCTACGCCCTCTGAAGATGTCGAGCTCGATCTGCTCCAGGTCGAGCAGGTCCAAAAGCTCCTTTAACGCCTCGTTCACGCGCCCTCCGTCTGGTTCGCGGCGATACGACACAGTTCGAGCACCGCCTCGCCGTAACGATCCAGTTTGACGCGTCCTATTCCGGTGATCGCCAGCAGGTCCTGTTCCGAGTGCGGCGCCCGTTCGGCGATGGCCTGGAGGGTGACGTCGGTGAAGATCGCCCACTGCGGGATCTTCTCGTGCTTCGCCACCCCCGTACGCCAGGACTTGAGCGCCGCGAGCAGCGACTCGTCGTAGTCGGCGGGGCAGCCGGCGCACCTGCCGAGCTTCTGTTCCGCGGCGGCGGCCAGGGTCTTGCCGCAGACCCGGCAGCTGATCGGCGCGGCGACCTGGCGGCGGTCGGCCGCCGCGGCGGGGGCGGTGGCGCGGCTCTTCTGCGCGGAGCGGCCGGTGAGCCCGTCCAGGAAGCGGGAGGGCTTGCGGGAACGCCGCCCGCCGGGTGAGCGCGCCAGTGCCCACGACACGCTCAAGTGAGCGCGGGCACGGGTGACGCCGACGTACAGGAGACGGCGCTCCTCCTCGATCTGGTCGGTCGTCTCGGCGTAGATGATGGGCAGCATGCCCTCGGTGACGCCGACGAGGAAGACCGCGTCCCACTCCAGGCCCTTGGCGGCGTGCAGCGAGGCCAGGGTGACCCCCTCGACCGGCGGCGCGTGCTGCTCCCCGGCCCGGCGCTCCAGCTCGGCGACGAAGGCGGGCAGGTCGGCGCCCGTGGCGGCGAGGTCCTCGGCGAGGTCGGCCAGGGCCTTCAGCGACTCCCACTTCTCGCGGGCCTTGCCGCCGCCGGGGGGCTCGGGGGTGAGCCCGGCGGTGGACAGGATGTGGTGCACGGTCGAGGCGAGCGCGTCACCGGGCTCGAAGGACCGGGCGGCGCCGCGCAGCAGCACGACCGCGTGACGGACCTCGGGCCGTTCGAAGAAGCGGTCGGCGCC
The DNA here is from genome assembly GCF_042888905.1 of Streptosporangium sp. NPDC002721. Lineage (NCBI taxonomy): Bacteria > Bacillati > Actinomycetota > Actinomycetes > Streptosporangiales > Streptosporangiaceae > Streptosporangium > Streptosporangium sp. NPDC002721. Next base: position 4,335 of record NZ_JBIAQI010000060.1, on the reverse strand, counting down.
GCGCAGCACGTACGGCAGCCCGGCCTTGGCGAAGGCCTGCTCGTACGTCTCGGACTGGGCGTTGACCCGGAACAGCACGGCGATCTCGCGGGTCGGCACGCCACCGCCGACGAGCTTCCTGACCGCCCGCGCCACCCCCTCGGCCTCGGCGGTCTCGTCGTCGTACTCGGTGAAGACCGGTTCGGGGCCGTCCGGGCGCTGGGCGATGAGGGCGAGCTTGTGCGGGGTCCGTGCCCTGTCGAGCACCCGGTTGGCCAGGGAGACGACCTGCGGGGTCGAGCGGTAGTCGCGGACCAGTTTGATCACGGTGGCGTTGGGGTGCTCGACCGAGAAGCCGGTCAGGTAACGGGGCGTGGCGCCGGTGAAGGAGTAGATCGTCTGGTTGGGGTCGCCGACCACGCACAGGTCGTCGCGCCCGCCGAGCCAGGTGTCGAGCAGCAGCTTCTGCAGCGGGTTGACGTCCTGGTACTCGTCGACGACGAAGTAGCGGTACTGCTGGCGGATCTGGGAGGCGACCTCGCGGTGCTCGGTCATCACGGCCGCGGTGAGTTCGAGGATGGTCTCGAAGTCGACCAGGTGCCGCTCGCGGCGGAGGTTCTCGTAGGCCTCGTAGAGCCGGAAGACCTCCTCCGCGGGTACGGGCGAGGTGCGGCCCGCCTTCTTGGCTGCCCCCGCGTAGTCCTCGGGGGCGATCTGGGTGACCTTGGCCCACTCGATCTCGGAGGCGATGTCGCGGAGTTCGGAACGGTCCTGGTTCTTGCGCAGGGAGCGGCAGGCGTCGATGAGCAGCGGCAGCTTCGACTCGATCACCCTGGGCGGGTCGCCGCCGATGACGCGCGGCCAGAAGTAGGTGAGCTGGCGCAGCGCGGCGGCGTGGAAGGTGCGCGCCTGCACGCCCGGCGTGCCGAGCTGCCGCAGCCGCTGCCTGAGCTCACCGGCCGCGCGTGTGGTGAACGTCACCGCCAGCACGCCCTGGGCGTCGACCACCCCGCTGCGGACCGCGTGCGCGATGCGGTGGGTGATGGCGCGGGTCTTGCCCGTCCCCGCTCCGGCGAGGACGCAGACCGGTCCCCGGACGGCTTCGGCCACCTCACGCTGCTCGGGGTCCAGTGCCGCCAGAACGTTGTCGGGCTCCACGGAGTCTCCTTACACGCAGTCGAACGGACCGGGCGGCAACATCCTCCCAGTCACCGGCCAAGCATCAGTCATTCTGGCAACATGCCGCCGTCAACCTATGTGCTTCGCCGAGATGCACAAAGCGAGCTTTTTACTCCACAATGGGGTCCGAACAATTCCGGGGAAGGAAGAGGCCCGTGCGAACTGGGGTAACCGTGGGTGCGCTCGCCCTGGCGGCGGCGATGGTCGGACCCGCGGTGGTGTACACGACCGCGCACGCCCACGCGATCTCGGCTCCGGCCCAGCCCAGCGGAACACCGGGCCCGGCGAAGACCGGTACCGGTACCGAGCGAGCCTCCGGAGCGGACAGGGCTGACGCCCGCACGTACGGCATGGCGAGGGCCAGCAGGGGAGTCGCGGGCGTCGGCACGGCCGGTGTCGGCAGGACCGGCGCGGACGCGGCCAAGACCCGGACCGGAAGCGGGACCGGGACCGACGCGACGGGCACGACACAGGCGAAGAAGGCCGGCACCGCGAGCACGGCCCAGGCGAAGAGAACCGGTGCGCCGAAGAGCGGCAACCCGACGCCCCCTCCGGTGCCGGAGCCCGCCCCGCTGGCCCAGGGCACCGTCGTCAACACCGTCTCGTACGGCCCGCACGTGCGCCAGCGCATGGACGTCTGGTACCAGACCGACGAGCTGAAGCGGCCCGCTGTCTTCCTGATCCACGGCGGCTGGTGGTCGTCGGGCGACAAGAAGTACATGACGGAGATAAGCCGGAGCTACGCCGAGCAGGGCTACGTCGTCTTCAACATCAACTATCGCCTCTCCACCGACGCCTCCTGGCCGGCCCAGCGCACCGACACCCTCGACGCCATCGCCACCGCGCGGCGGCACGCGGCGCTGTGGTCCTTCGACCCGAACAACTACGTGATCGTCGGCTTCTCCGCCGGAGGCCACCTGGCCGGCGCGGCGGGCACCTACAGGAGCGGCCTGCCCGGACTGCGCGGCGTGGTCGGCATCTCCCCGGTGATCTCCCCGCTCACGGCGTACACCGAGGGCACCGACACCTACGACCTGGAGAAGCGCAAGCTGCGCGCGTCGGCCATCAAGCTGGCCGGGGGCTGCGAGCCCACCGGCAGGTGCGCCAGGGTCTGGGCGAGCATGGAGGTCCCGTGGCACGCGAGCCGCGGTGACGCGCCCATGCTGGTCGTGCACTCGGAGGACGAGTTCGTGTCGGCGGAGCACGGCAAGCAGCTCAAGGAGCACCTGCGCCAGGTCGGCGTGCCGGTGACGATCGTCACCGAGCCGGGCATCGAGCACAGCGCGCCCCTTTACCGGCTGCCCGGCGTGGCGGAGCGGGTTCAGCAGTGGGTCGCGGAGAAGCTGTTGTCATCGGGAAAATGAACGTCTCATCGGGAAGATGAACGGCCCTCGCTTTGTTGCCAATGGCGCCGGACATCACATGAGGGGATTTCTCACGACATGGCGCTGACTGTGTACACCACGACCTGGTGCGGCCCCTGCAAGCGACTGAAGAGCCAGCTCAGCCGCGAGGGGATCTCCTACAACGAGATCGACATCGAGAGCAACCCGGACGCCGCCACGTTCGTCATGAGCGTCAACAACGGCAACCAGGTCGTACCCACCGTCGTGGTCGACTCCCCGACCGGCCGGGTCGTGAGGACCAACCCCTCGGTGATCGAGGTCAAGCGCATTCTGGCGGGCACGAGCGTGTAACCGCTCCGGCGGCCGAGCCCCGGTTCCGCTTCCGCCGACGCGGATACGGACACCGGGGCTTTCGCCTGCCGGGAGAGCCCGGCCCCGGGAGACTTCGGCCCGGGAGACTTCGGCCCGGGAGGCTTCGGTTCGGCCGACTCACCGGTCGCCGGTGGGCGGGTCTACCAGTCGCCGGTCAGCGGTTCGCCGTACCAGGTCTCGATGAGCCTGCGGGCGATCGACACCTCGGACGGCAGGCGCACCTCGCCGCTCTTCGTCGCGGCCAGCAGCTCGGCACGGCTGAACCAGTGGGCCTCGGCGATCTCCTCGGGATCGAGGGCGAACTCCGTCGACGTGGCCCTCGCGAAGAAGCCGAGCATCAGGCTGCGCGGGAACGGCCAGGGCTGGCTGCCCATGTAGCGCGGCTCGGTGACGCGCACCCCGACCTCCTCGGCCACCTCGCGCGCCACGGCGTGCTCCAGCGACTCGCCCGGCTCGACGAACCCGGCCAGCACCGACAACCGCCCCTCGGGCCACTGCGGCCCCCTGGCCAGCAGGCACCTGTCGTCCTCGTCGTGGACCAGCATGATCACCGCGGGGTCGACCCGGGGGAAGTGCTGGCTGCCGTCCTTGGGGCAGACGCGCACGTGCCCGCCCGCGCGCACCTCGGTGCCGCCGCCGCACCGGGGACAGAACTCGTGGGTGGAGTGCCAGGCGTCCAGGGCGACCGCGTACACCAGCAGCCCGGCGTCCAGGTCGCCCAGCAACGAGCCCACCTGGCGGAGCCCGGCGGTGAGGGTCTGGTCCTCCCCCAGCTCCGAAGGGGCCAGCGGGGCGACCATCCGGGCGAAGGAACCGGTGTGGACGCTGTCGGCCAGCGGCGCCGCCACGGCGAAGTAGGCGATGCCCTCGGCGTCGACACCGAGCAGGTAGCGCTCGCCCTCCGGCGCCTCGGCCGTGGGCAGCAGGACCAGCCTGACCTCTCCGCCACTGCGCCGGACCAGCGCCTGCCCGTCGTCGACGACCACGACCCTGGTCGCGCTGTCGGCCCAGGTCCTTTCGAGCCACTCGGCGTCGCCGCGAAGCGTCGCCGATCGGTCGATGGCACTGCGCGCGAGCAGCAGCGGCCCCAACAGTCCTTCTTGCGCCGTGATCTCCACGCTGTTCCGCCTCCCCAACCGAGTGCACATACTATGCCGCCGGACGAGGCCCTCTTCGCCCATCCCGGTGTACGGGCGAGAGGGGGAAACACGCGTCTCAGCACATCACCGGCTTTTCTCCCCTCCCCCTGCTCCCTGCGCTTTGTCCTGTCTCTTCCGGTACGAGGTTCTTCCGGGGCCTTCCAGGTCCTCCCGGGCTCTTTCGGCATGAGCTGAGGCGCGGGGTCCCGGGGGGGGGGACCCCGTAACCCCCCCCCAGATGGACCGGTGCACCCCGTTTTGTGGTGGCGGCCCGCAACACGCGCAAAACGAAAACGATTTGGGGTATGTGGGGCGCGGGG
>NZ_JBIAQI010000059.1:8546-25884 GCF_042888905.1 Streptosporangium sp. NPDC002721 | reverse complement strand
CCCGGCCAGGACGTAGCCGCCGGAGTTGCGGTGGTCGGCGCTCGCGCTGCCGATCACGGTGCCGCGTCCGTCGACGGTGCCGTCGGCGGTCTTCATCGCGACCTCGGCCCTGCCGTCGCCGTCGTAGTCGTAGGCCTGGAACTGGGTGTAGTGCGCCCCGGCGCGGATGTTGCGGCCCAGGTTGATCCGCCACAGCCGGGTGCCGTCCAGTTTGACGCCGTCGAGGTAGACCGGGTCGGTGACGCCGGACTGGGAGTTGTCCTTGGCGTTGTTGGCCTCCCATTTCAGCACGATGTCCATGCGGCCGTCGCCGTCCAGGTCGGCGGGGGCCGCGTCGCTCGCGTGGTGGCCGGAGGACGGCGGGCTGATCGGCACGTCCAGGTAGCCGCTGCCGAACCGCAGCGAGGTCTCCGAAGCCGGGCCCTCGGTGCCGCCACTGACCGCCCGTACCGTGTAGGAGGCGTCGGCGGCGGCGCCCGCATCCAGGTGGTTGGTGGAGTTGGTCACGTTGGCGCCGAAGCCGCCCTGCCACTGGTTGGTGATCTCGTAGGTGACCCGGCAGGACACCGCCGCGGAGGCGGGTGCCTGGGCGGCGACCCCTCCCAGGATCACCGCGCACACGGAACCGCCGATCACCGCACGGCTCCGCGTCAGATGGATGAGACGTTTCATGTATGGCCCGATCAGTTGACGTCGAGGTGGTCGAGGTTGGGGAGGCCGGTCGCCGTGGTCGGCTCCAGCCGGATGGTGTTGCCGCCGGTGTTCAGCGGGACCGTCACGGTCGTGGTGACCCACGTGGTCCAGGCGCCGGTGGAGGCGAAGGAGACCGTCCCCGCCGGGGCCCCGTTGACCACCAGGTTGGCCGGCCGCGCGCTGCCGGCGCCGTTGGCGAAACGGATCCCGAGCGTGGCGGTACCGGCCGCCGAGGCGTTCACCGTGAACTGGGCGTAGGCGCCCACCGCGGCGTTGCCGTTGCAGAACCCGCTGCCGGAGAACCCGGGCTGGTTGGAGTCGATGCTGCCCTGGCACACCGCCGGCGCGCTCTCCGCCTCGTAACGCCGCCCCGGCGGCGTACCGCCGGAGGTCCTGACGAGTGCGAGGTCGTCGACGAAGAGGTGCCCGTTGCCGCTCGCCGCCCGGACGGTGACGGTGGCGGTACCGGCCGCCAGCTGGATGCCGGCGAGTTCGCGCCGGGTCCAGCCGCTTGACGCCGGGATGTTGAGCGTGCGCGAGTTACCGGCGGCGTCGGTGACCGTCACCTGCGCGGCGCTGAGCGAACCGGTGGTCCTGGCGAACAGCGACAGCCCGTAGGTGCCGGCTCGGCGGTGCCGCCGGATGCACCGCACCGGCCGAGATCAAGGTCGCCGACTCGTGGGGCGACTCGGCGTGGGGCTGCGTCGCCCACGCCGACGAAGCCCTCTTCAACGTGAAGCGTGTGTTCATCGCCGACGAGGAGTCCGGCGGACTGGCCGCCTACCTCAACCGCTGACCCGGGCCGGCCCGAGGCGGGCGGCACGGCGGTGACGCGTCGTTCGCGCTTATCGCTATTGGCTGTTCCGCTGTCCCCCGGGGCCGCCTTCGAACCCGGACACTCGACGCCAGGGCCGCCCCGGCCACGGCACCGGCCGGATCGCCGCGAAGGAGTTGAGGAACCGGTGCCCGAAGACGCCGACGTCACCTCCCCAAACGAGGGCCGCGACAGGACGGCGGACGGGGTCACCGCCGAACGGGGCCCGGCGGGCGGAGGTGGTCGCCGTCCTGCGGAAGGATTGACGACCATGACCGACGCCAGACTGCCAGGCAACGACGAGGCCGCGTTCATCGCGGCGGCCCGCTCGAACGACGCGGCACGGTTCGCGCTCATCACGGAGCGCCACCGGCGTGAGCTGCAGGTGCACTGCTACCGGATGCTCGCGAACTACGAGGACGCCCAGGACATGACGCAGGAGACGTTCCTGCGGGCGTGGAACAAGCGGGAGTCGTTCAGGGGCCACGCCGCGCTGCGGACCTGGCTGTACCGGATCGCGACGAACGCCTGCCTCGACTTCCTGGACAGGCGCAACGACCGCACACCCGTGCCTGCCGAGCTGCCGGACGCGGACTCGGAATTGCACTACCTGCAGCCCTACCCGGACCGGATGCTCCCGGAGGACCCGCAGGAATCGGTGGTGGCGCGGGAGACGATCGAGCTGGCGTTCATCGTCGCCGTCCAGCACCTGCCGCCGCGGCAGCGGGCGGTGTTCATCCTGCGCGACGTCCTCGGCTGGCCGGCGCCGACGGCCGCCGACGCCCTCGAGCTGACCGTCGCGTCGGTGACCAGCGCACTGCAGCGGGCACGCGTGACGATGCGCGAGCAGCTGCCCGACCGCCGCCTCGACTGGCGGAGCCCTGCCACGTACGAGCTGTCGGATGACGAGCGCGGCGTGGTGAGGTCGTACATGGACGCCCATGAGCGCAACGACCTCAACGGGCTGACGGCCCTGCTGCGCGACGACCTGCGCTTCGCGATGCTGCCCGATCCGGGCACCTTGATCGTCACGGCCAAGGACGCGGTGGACGGCTGGGTCTCCGGTGGGCTCTTCCAGCGCGGCCACGACGACTGGCGCTGCATCGCCACGACGGTCAACCGCATGCCTGCCGCCGCGCTGTACCTCCGCACCCCCGACGACCCGGAATACCGTTTGCTGAACATCGCGGTCCTGCACATCGTCGACGGGAAGATCGCCGAGCTCACCGGATTCGACGTCACCGGCAAACCATGGCTGAGCCTGCCCGCGACGCTGTGATCAGACGAGTCCCCATCACCGACGAGTCCGGCGCACGGGCCGGCGTCACCGTCGTCCTCATCTTCAGCGAGATCTTCAGCGAGTCGGTCAACAGCTCACCCGGAACGCGAGGGAGGGTGAGGGAGGGCGAGGAGGGGCCCCGGAAGAGGGTCCCTCCTCGCCGAGGGGCACGGTGAGCACGCCAGGAAGGATTTCGACCTGGCCTTACGAGCCGGGCATCCGGCCCGTGCTCATCGCCTCGTCTCGTACCGGGTCAGCACCACGCCGCCGGAAAACGTCCGCGTCTCGACCAGGTTCAGGTTCACCCAGCTGTCCAGCGCGGTGAAGAACGGCGTGCCGCCGCCCACCAGGACCGGATAGGTGACGATCGCGTACTCGTCGATCAGCCCGGCCCGCATGGGCGCCGCGGCGAGTGTGGCGCCGCAGATGTCCATCGGGCCGCCGTCCTCGGCCTTGAGCCTGGTGATCTCGGTGACCGCGTCGCCGGTGAACAGGCGGGCGTTCCAGTCGACCGTGTCGATCGTCGAGGAGAACACCACCTTCGGCATGTCCCGCCAACGGCGCGCGTACTCGATCTCCGCCGGGGTGGCACCCGGCCGCTTGTCGGCGGTCGGCCAGTGGGAACTCATCCCGTCCCACAGCTTGCGCCCGTACAGCGCCAGGCCCGTCGCGTCCACCCGGTCGGACCACCACTGGAACAGCTCGGCGCTCGACGATGAGTCCGGCCCCTCCCCCTCACTCCAGCCGAGGTCGTCGCCGGGCGCGGCGATGTAGCCGTCCAGGGTCACGTTCATGCCGAAAATCAGTTTCCGCATCGTGTCAGCCTTTCGTGAGTCGATCTCACACGTACAGACGGGCGCGGCGCGGAAACCTAATCGGTGCGCGATCCGCTTCCGCGGGCGGTCCTCGATGACCGGCCGCAAACCCCGTCCTCTCCCAGTGGCGGCGGACGGCGCGGCGGGCCCGGGATCACCGGCCTCGCCCAGGGCGTTACGGCTGCTGCGCCACATCACCCGGCCCACGCGCAGGCGGCCGGAGGCCGAAACCCTGACCGGAAGGGAGACGGACATCGCCCGCCTCGTCGCCCGGGGAAAGACCAACATCGAGTCATCTCACCGGGCACCGTCAAAGGCCACATCGCCAACATCCAGCGCAGGCCCGGCGCACGTAACCGCGTCGGCATCGCCACCTGGGCCTGGGAAACCGGGCATGTCACCGGCTCGTAGCCAAGCGTTTCCAGCCTCGGGGAACGGGCGGGCGGCATCGGTGAGGGGCTGGTGGGTGCGGCCCGGATCGCCGGCGACGCCGTCAGACGCCTGGCCGGTTACGGCAGATCAGCCCGTCGCTTCGCGGACGTCCTCTCCCCGCTCGGCGAACGCCTTGAAGTCCTGCATGTGCTGTTGCGACTGCCTGCGGAAGGCGCCGGGCATCAGAAGTCCCACCAGCTTCATCGGAAAGCCGTTGAACCGGTATTCGTTCTCGCTCTCCCAGAGCGTCGTTTCCGGGCCGGCTTCGGTCAGCCGTTCGCGTGCGGCGCTCCACATGCCCTCACCGACGATCTCGCGGTCGAAGTGAACGACGCTCGTCTCCGGGGTCTCGCGCAGGTCCGCCGGTTCCCGTCGGGTGATCGTCTCGGTGCACTCGATCTTCTGCCGGCCCATTTGAAACACGACCCGCGACGTGGTGCCGAGCTGCCCGTGCTCCCCGCTCAGCGGCTCGTGCAGCACCAGGCCCCGCAGCCATCTCGGCAGGTGTGCCGGGTCGGTGAGCAGCTGGACCGCCTTCTCCCGCGACAGGGCGATCTCGATGGAGACGGTGTATTTCATGGACGCATCATTCTTTCCCTAGGCCGGGCCGGGCGCGTAGAACGTGGTGGTGGCCTCGACCGCGGCCGCGACGTGCTCCGGTTCGCCACCGGCGGCCAGATGAGCCCGGCCCCAGGCCGCGGCGCTGCGCCGGCTGAACTCACGTCCTTCGGGCGACTTCTCGAACTCCTCGTGGTCGGCGATCTCGTCACCGGCCAGGAACCGGGCCAGGGTGAGCAGGGCCAGGTCCCAGCCGACGCCGCCGGCGCCCGGGCCGTAGACGGGGAAGGAGGGCTCCTCGACGAACGCCGCGTGGATCAGTTCGAGCTCCGTGTCGCCGGCGGGGCCCGGGACCAGGCGCACCTCCACCTCGCTCGTGCCGGGCCAGGCGTCGGCGTCCGGTCCGTAGAGCCAGGACACCTTGAGCAGACGCGGCGGCTCGCACCGGAGGATGTCACCGTGCTCACCACCGTCCAGCTCGAACTTCCCGCCGGGCCGAAGGTCCCCGGTGACCGGCTTCAACCAGCGGCGCAGCCGCTCGGGATCGGTGACGGCGTCCCAGACGTCGTCGATCTCCGCGTCGTATCGACGCCGCAGCTCCACGGTGTACGCCTCGCCGGCGGGCACTTCGCCGTTGCCCATCGTCCGGCGCACGGCGGCCAGCTCGTCCAGTACGTCTTTCATGTCATGCCTCTGTCGGTGGTGGATCGGTTTTGCCGGTATCGGTGCCGGACCCGGCCCGCCGGGTGGGTTCCCCACCGGCCCGGGGCAGACGTGCACGCCTGCCCCGGGCCAGCTCGGTCCCCAGGGCGTCGAGGCGTTGTTCCCAGAACCGGCGAAACCGGTCCAGCCACGCGTCGACCTCGCTCAGCGGCGCGGGCTCGACAGCGTAGAACCGCCGAGCGCCCTCAGCCCGCACCGACGCGAACCCGCCGTCACGCAGCACACGCAGATGCTGGGAGACAGCCGGCTGGGAGAGGGCGAACTCGGCCCGGATGACCTCCGTGATCGCCCCGGAGGTCCGCTCGCCGTCGGCGAGCAGCTCCAGGATGCGCCGGCGCACGGGGTCGCCGAGGATGTCGAACGCGTGCACGAAGAAGATCGTACCGGCCTACACTTATATAAGGCAAGGCTGACATATGGGCGCCGCGTCGGCGGCACCGCACAGGTTGACCCGCGAGGCCCCGGCGCCGTTCCTCTTCCAGCGCGCCGGTGAGCCTGGCCACGAACCAGAACATCCGCGGGTCGAACTCGCCGACGCTTACCGCCGGCCGGAAGGCTTTCGGGGACCGGGAGGGGAAGGGAAGGGGGAAAGCGATGCCCTGATCAGCTCGCCTTGGGGCTGGGAGCACGTTCGAGAAGAGGGCGACTCTTCGCTCCGGAGGACAAGTGATCGCATGCGGGGCATCATGACTTCATGGAGGCGATGGGATCCCGTGCCGCGGCGGACAGAGGTGCTCTGATCGGGGTGGCCGTCGGAGCGCTGGAAGGCGTGATCTAGCTGCTGGCGGACCATGTCGCGCTCTTCCGCCCGGTGGCGGTGTTGCTCGTGGCCCTCCCCTTGGGGGCGGCTCTGGCCTGCAAAGCCCGGCTTCCTCGCCGGAAGGCGGTCGCGCCGGCCGGGCCGATCGCCTTCGTGCCGCCGACATGGGCGCTGAACGCGCTCAGCCCCGCCCAACCCCTGCCGCCCGCTCCCGGGAAACCGCCGGCTACGCAGAGGCGACAGGACCGAGGTGGTCCTCTTCGCGCACGAACGGAACGCCTCCATCAGGATCGACGGGCATTCCGAATCCGAAGCGCTCGCGGTCCTGGACAGCCTGCGCCCGGTGACGGCGAAGACGCTGGCGGCTCGCATGTCGACCCGCGGCCGCACCTGACGGAGACCGGGAGGAACAGACCGGCACCCGGTTCGGCGAGCTGAGCCCGCCCCTCACGCGGTAACGTCCCTGCCGGCGTCCCGCGGGCCGCGACGGCCACTTCCGGCGCGATCCTCGGCATCTTTTGTTTGGACTCCGGCATAACTCCTTGATCGTCGCGCAGCGGGATCGGAGCGGCTGGGCGCCGTGTGCGGCCCGCGCGAGTCCTCGGCATTCCCGCGCCGCCCGCCCGGAGACCAGGGCATATGGGTCGCAGCCGGTGAGCGCGCCGGGTGGCGGGGGACGAGCCGGCGGCTGACACGGGCGGTGACGGGTCGTCAGCGGAACGGCCGCCGAGAGGTGGCGGTGGGACGGCGGGGTGCGGTCGAGGCGGTGCGGGTACGGGTGGATTCCTCATGCGGATTCACCGTGCGGGCCGCCGGAAGGGGCGGTGACCAGGGGTTATGGGGCGGGGAGTGCGGACGCGGGGGATGCCGGGAAGTTCGATCTTGAGGTCACCGTAACAGCCGCATCCACCTTTGGCCAGATATGAGCAGAAGTTCTGACTTTTCGAGTGATACTTCTTGACATTTCGGCGAAAATGGCGCGTACTTCGTTCGGATGTCGATCTCACCACCCCCTAGAGCCTCACCGATCACGACGCGACCGCTCCAGGCCTGGACACGTCGCGCGCGAAAGCGGTGTCCCGAGCACCCGCAAGTCACCCTCACGCAAGCGCCACCGATTGGGGAACCATGACCGAGGTAGGCAGAGGCATGGCGAAAAGCCTGCTCTCCCGGCGTGCCTTCACCACGTCCGCGGCGGCCGCCGCGCTGGCACCATTGGTCACAGCGAATCAGGCCGGGGCGTTGCCCCTGGCCGGTACGGCCGGCACGGCCATGGGCGCGGTCCGCCGCATCACGCTGTACGCCGAGCGGCTGGAGGACGGCCGGCTGGGCTACGGCCTGGAGCCCGGCAAGGCCACGATCCCCGGGCCGCTCATCGAGATGGTCGAGGGCGACACGCTTGAGATCGAGATGGTCAACAACCTGAACGTGACGGCGAGCCTGCACGTCCACGGGGTGGACTACGACGTGGCCAGCGACGGTACGAGAATGAACGACAGCGTGGTCGAGCCCGGGGGCCGGCGCACCTACATCTGGCGCACCCACGCGCAGGGCAGGCGCGGGGGCGGCGCCGGCATCGAGCCCGGCAGCGCCGGCTACTGGCACTACCACGACCACGTGGTGGGGACCGACCACGGCACGCTCGGCATCCGGCAGGGACTGTACGGCGCGCTGGTCGTCCGGCGGAAGAAGGACGTCAGGCCGGACAAGACGTTCACCGTCGTCTTCAACGACATGATGATCAACAATCGCCCCGCGCACCAGGCGCCGGAGTTCGTCGCCAAGGCCGGCGAGCGGGTGGAGTGGATCGTGATCACCCACGGCGAGTTCTACCACACGTTCCACATCCACGGGCACCGCTGGGCCGACAACCGCACCGGCATGCTGGAGAGCCTGGAGGACCCGAGCCGGATCATCGACACCAAGATCACCGGACCCGCCGAGTCGTTCGGCTTCCAGCTGATCGCGGGCGAGCGCGTCGGCCCGGGGGAATGGATGTACCACTGCCACGTCCAGAGCCACTCCGACATGGGGATGGCCGGCATCTTCAAGGTGACGGACGCGGACGGGAACGTACCGGACCAACCGGGCGGTGGTCACTCGGGCGGCGGTCACGCGAGCGGTGACCACGCGGGCCACTGACGGCCACTGACGGCCACTGACGGCCACTGACGGCCGCGCACGGCCCGCCCGCCCCCGGGCGCCCCCCATGACCGGATCCGGTCGCCCCGTGCCGTACGAGCACGGCCCACGCGGACGTCGGCACCCCGGACCGCGGCCGCCCCCTCCAAGACGCCCCGGACCGCGGCCGCCCTCCTTTCAACTCATCCGCAAATGGTCCCGAACCCCCCTCGATCCCAAGGAGCAATGATGGGTCGAACAGGCCATTCACCGTCCCGGCCACCCGCCTGGCGACGCGTACTGATCACGATGTCGAGTGCCGCCCTGGTGCTCGGGCTGGCGGCCCCGGCCGCCGTGCCGGCCCAGGCGCAGGCCCGGCCACAGGCTCAGGCCCCCGCCGCGGCCGCCAAGAAGCCCGCCGTCAACGTGCTGGTCTTCAGCGGCCAGGCCGCGCAGCAGGACGACCCGGTGCGGGCGGCCGCGACGGCGATCAGGGAACTGAGCAAGAAGAACGGGTTCTCCGTCGAGGAGGCCCAGGATCCGGCGGTCTTCACCGCCGACAACCTGGCGCGGTTCCGCGGCGTGGTGTTCCTGTCGGCCAACGGCGTGAACCTGGACGAATCACAGCTCGCCGCCTTCCAGGCGTACATCAGGGGCGGTGGCGGGTTCGTCGGCATCCGCGACGCCGCCCGCGCGCAGATCGACTCGGCGTGGTTCACCGAGCTGATCGGCACCCGGCCCGTCGGCGCCCTCCCCATCGCGGAGAAGGTGACGGAGGTGGCGGCGAGCGCGGAGAACCCGCCGAACGAGACCAAGGAGAAGGTCTTCGACGGCGACAACGACACCAAGTGGCTGGCCAGGACGCCGGCCGGGTGGGTGCAGGGCAAGCTGGAGAAGGCCGTCGTGGTGGCGCACTACGCGCTGACGTCGGCCAACGACTCCGCCGGCCGGGACCCCAAGGACTGGACCCTGCAGGGCTCGCAGAACGGGACGACCTGGACGGATCTCGACAAGCGCAGCGGGGAGGTCTTCCCCCAGCGGTTCCAGAGCAAGGAGTACAAGTTCGAGAACACCACGGCGTACCAGTACTACCGGCTCAACGTCACCGCGAACGGCGGTGAGCCCCTGACCCAGCTCGCCGAGCTGCGGCTGTTCGGGCCCGACTCCGCGCCGCCTCCCGCGCCGAAGGAGCAGAAGGCCGTCGTGGACATCCTCGACCGCAAGCATCCGGCGAACGAGGGGCTTCCGCTCACCCTGTCGCGGACCGACAAGTGGCTGAGCTGGAACCCCAACCCGGTGGGCAAGGTCCACACGATCGCGCAGGTCGAGGAGTGGACCTACAACCCGAGCATGAACGGCAACGGCCCGTTCCACCCGGTCTCCTGGTGCCGTGACTACGACGGCGGCCGGTCCTTCTACACCGGCATGGGCGGCACCGCGGCGAGCTACACCGGCGACAAGCAGTTCCGCACGCACCTGGCCGGCGCCATCCGGTGGGCGACCGGCATCGTGCGGGGCGACTGCCAGGCGACCATCGCGGCCAACTACGCCACCGAACGGCTGACCGCGCCGAACGCGCAGGGCCAGCTCGACCAGATCGGCGAGCCGCACGGTCTGACCGTCGCGCCGAACGGCAAGGTGTTCTACATCGGCAAGGCGGCATGCGCCACCGGCCCGGTCCCCGCCTGGACCGACCCGAAGGTGGGCCTGGGGTGTGGCACCATCCACCAGTGGGACCCCAGGACCAAGCAGGTCAAGCTGCTGACCACGCTGCCCGTCATGGGCAACCGCGGCAGCGGCGACGAGCTGGTCAAGAACGAGGAGGGCCTGGTCGGCATCACCCTCGACCCGGACTTCGCGGAGAACGGCTGGATCTACGCGTACTGGATGCCGCACGCCTCGATCGACCGCGACAGGCGCATCGGCAAGCGGACGGTCTCCCGGTTCGACTACGACTCACGAACCCAGACGATCGACCAGGGCAGCCGCAAGGACCTGCTGCAGTGGGACACCCAGATCCACAGCTGCTGCCACGCGGGCGGAGGCATGACCTTCGACGAGGACGGCAACCTCTACATCGGCACCGGTGACAGCAACTCCTCCGGCGGGTCCAGCGGTTACTCCGGCAACAACTGGACCCAGGACTACAAGGGCACCTCCTTCCAGGACGCCCGCCGTACCTCCGGCAACACCAACGACCTCAACGGCAAGATCCTGCGCATCCACCCCGAGCCCGACGGCACCTACACCGTCCCCGAGGGCAACCTGTTCACCGGTGAGGAGGAGGGTGGCGGCAAGACCCGCGCGGAGATCTGGGTGATGGGCGTCCGCAACATCGCGCGGCTGCAGTGGGACGAGAAGAACGACTGGATCACGGCCGGCTGGGTCGGCCCGGACGCCGCCGGCCCGAGCGAGACGTGGGGACCGGCCAAGTACGAGACCGTGACGGTCCTCACCTCCGCCGGCAACCAGGGCTGGCCGTACTGCATGGGAAACAGGCAGCCCTACCGCGACCGCAGCAACGGCAACGCCACCCAGCCCGCCGAGTGGTACGACTGCGACAACCTGAAGAACACCTCGCCGCGCAACACCGGCCTCGTCGACATCCCGCCGGCGCGCGACAACATGATCTGGTACTCGCCGCAGGGCGGCGGCCCGGTCTACCCCAAGCGGCAGGACGGCAGCGGTCTGCCGACGTACAAGCAGGGCGAGGAGACCCTCACCATGCCCTACCTCAAGGGCGGCGGCCAGGCGGTCATGTCGGGCCCGACCTACCACCGCTCCCAGGCCGACACCGAAAGCGGGGTCGCCTGGCCGGAGTACTGGGACGGCAAGTGGTTCATCGGTGACCAGTCCAACGCCAACAACCGCGTCGCGGTGACCGTGAACCCCGAGACCGCCCGGCAGGCGGGCCGGCCGGCGTTCGCCGAGGACCTGCGGCACATCATCCCGGGCGGCAACGGCGCGGGCCAGCTCCAGTCGTGGATGGACGCCAAGTTCGGCCCCGACGGCGCGCTCTACATGCTCGACTACGCCGGCGGCTTCTTCAGCCTGCACGCCAACCAGAAGCTGGTCCGCGTCACCTACAAGGGCGGCCCGGCGACGCCGGACCCGGCCGCGGCCGTGCCGCGTCCCGCCCGGCAGAACGCCGATCCCAGGACGGTGACGTTCTCCGGCGCCAGGGCCGGCGGCGTGGCGTGGGAGTGGGACTTCGGCGACGGCAGCGCGCCGTCGAAGGAGGCCGACCCGACGCACACCTACGCCGGCTTCGGCACCTACCAGGCGACGCTGAAGGTCACCTACGCCGACGGCGAGCAGGCCACCGGGAAGATCGCCGTCACGGTCGGCTGCGCCGCGCCCGACGCCCGGCCGACGGTGCAGCTGCTCGACGCCTTCACCGGCGTGCGCAACAAGGCGGCCGGCGGCGGCTGCACGATCAACGACCTGATCGACGACGAGCGCGCCTGGAAGAACCGCAACCAGTTCGTCCAGCACCTCGACACCGTCGTCAAGCAGCTGCTCAAGGACGGCGTCGTCACCGCCCAGGAGGCGGAGGCGCTGCGCACCGCCGGCGCCAGGTCCGAGGTCGGCAGGGTGAGCGGGTACGAGCCCATCTTCGACGGCACGGCGTCGTCGCTGCTGGGCTGGACCCAGGCCCCGTCGGGGCGGTTCGCCCTCCAGGCGGACGGCACGATCCGCAGCTCCGGCGGCCTGGGCATGCTGTGGTACTCCGACAAGGCGTACGCGGACTTCTCGGTCCGGCTGCAGTTCCGTGACAGCTCGCCCGACCCGCATCGCGCCAACAGCGGCCTGTTCGTCCGGTTCCCGGACCCGAGGACCCCGCTGGAGCAGCGTCCCGCCGGAAGCTGTGGCACGGTCGGCTCGGCACGCACCTCACCCGCCTGGGTCGCGATCTTCTGTGGCCACGAGATCCAGATCTACGACGGTGACACGGGCGAGCCGCAGAAGACGGGCTCGGTCTACAACTTCTCGCCCAACGGCCTGAACCGGGCCGGGGTGACGGCGAAGGGCCAGTGGAACGACTACGAGGTCCGGGCGGTCGGCCAGCACTACACGATCATCCGCAACGGCACGGTGATCAGCGAGTTCGACAACACGCCGGGCAAGGCGTCCTCGCGCGCCGGTGACCCGCCCACGGACCTGCGCCAGTTCATCAGCGGGTTCCTCGGGCTGCAGAACCACGGCAACAACGACGTGATCGACTTCCGCAACATCCGCGTGCGCGAACTCTAGGACGGTACGCCGGCCGGGTGCCGGGCCGGGGAGCGTGCTCCCCGTGCCCGGCGCCCCACCCCAGCTCGGAAAGGTGCATCGACACATGCATGCCGGATCTCTCCTCTCCCACGTGACCAGAGTGACCAGAGTGACCAGAGTGACCAGAGTGACCAGAGTGACCAGAGTGACCAGAGTGATCGGGGCCTTAGTGATCAGGGCGTTACGGCGGGCGTCCGCGGCGGTGACGGCGCCGCGCCTGGCCGTGGCGCTGCTCGCCGTGGCGCTTCCCGCGCTCTTGCTGTCCTCGGTCAACGCCGCCGCACAACCCCGTGCCCAGCTCAGCGCCGCGCAGGCGGCGGACCAGACGCTCACCTGGACCGCCGACGACAGCATGACCGCCTACAAGTCGGCGCCGGAGTCGGCGACGGCGGGTCCCGCCACCATCGTCTTCGAGAACAGCGCGGCCACCGGCAACACCAGCGGCATGACGCACACGCTGACGTTCGACACCTCCACCCCCGGCTACAACCACGACGTCAGCCTCAACATCATCGCCAGCCCCTTCGACGCCGACGGCGGCCGGCACGTCGCCCAGGTGAACCTCACCCCCGGCAAGTACCGCTACCACTGCGTGATCCCCGGTCACGGCCAGATGACCGGCGAGCTCGTCGTCACCGAGGGCGGGGGCGAGGACACGACCGCGCCGCAGGTCTCCGCGCAGGTGGCGGGCGACCAGGACGCGAACGGCGACTACGTGGGCGCGGCGACGGTCACGGTCTCGGCGAGCGACACCGAGTCCGGGGTCGACACCGTGGAGTACGCGCTCGACGGCGGGTCGTTCGCGGCCTACTCGGCCCCGGTGTCGGTCAACCAGGTGGGGGCGCGCACGGTGACGTTCCGGGCCACCGACAAGGCGGGCAACACCTCGGCCGTGGGCTCGGTGGAGTTCACGGTCGTGGCCCCGCAGGGGGAGGACACCACCGCGCCCACGGTCACCGGGAAGGTGACCGGTGAGCAGAACGCGGCGGGCCACTACGTGGGCGCGGCGACGGTGACGGTGACGGCGAGCGACACCGGCTCCGGCGTCGACACCGTGGAGTACTCCCTCGACGGCCAGCCGTTCGCGGCGTACACGGCCCCGCTGGCGGTCAGCCAGCCCGGCGCGCGCACGGTGACGTTCCGGGCCACCGACAAGGCGGGCAACACCTCGGCCGTGGGCTCGGTGGAGTTCACGGTGGCGGCCCCGCAAGGGGGGGACACCACTCCCCCGCAGGTCTCGGCGCAGCTGTCGGGCGATCAGGACTCGGCGGGCAACTACGTCGGCGCGGCGACCGTGATGATCTCGGTGAGTGACACCGGGTCGGGGGTCGCCACGGTGGAGTACTCGCTCGACGGCGGAGCCTACGTCGAGTACCCCTCCCCCGTGTCGGTCAACAAGGCGGGCGCGCACACCCTGTCGTACCGGGCCACCGACAGGGCCGGGAACACCTCGCCGGTGGCGACGCTGAGGTTCACCGTGGTGGCTCCGGAGGAGGACACCACGCTGCCGCAGGTGTCGGCCGCGATCACCGGCACCCAGGACTGGGCCTGGAACTACGTCGGCTCGGCGACGGTGAAGCTGACGGCGAGCGACGTCGGCTCGGGGCTGGACAAGGTGGAGTACTCCCTCGACGGGCAACCGTTCGCGGCGTACACGAAGCCGCTGTCGGTCGACCAGCCCGGCGCGCACACCCTGTCGTACCGGGCGAGCGACAAGGCCGGGAACATGTCGGTGGGCACGGCCAGGTTCATGATCGTGGAAGCGGGTGGCGAGTAGCGCCCGCCGCCGGGCAGGGGTGACGGCCACCCCGTGAGGCGACGTCGTCAGCCGGTGAGCGGCCCCCGTCCTTTGGGCGGGGGCCGCTCGCGCGTCAGGCCGCCCGCAAGGCGGCGGCCCGCATCGTGCCTGGCCGCGTTTCCCCCTCGCCGCCGGTCCGCATCGCGCGCTCATTCTCGAAAACCCCATGTCTGGCCGAAACCCACCAAAACTCTCGTTGCAAAAAATAAGCAAGTTTACGCAGAATTCACATCTATACAGGCAAGAAAGGGATAAATAGGGTCGCGGTCGAGAAGGTAGATCGTTAAGGTGTGGGGCAGCAGCTGGAACGGGGGATCTTGGCGGTGTCTGTCTATCCGGGACCGGGGGCGCGGTGGCCCTCGCCCTCCCACGCACGAGAACTCGCCGGCCGGGGACATCGTGATCTTCACCGGTGGCGGAACCGGTCACGGCCGGGGGCGGTCCGCCACTCCCCCGCCACGAGCTGACCGGCTGACAGCTCTCCACTTCCCCGCGTTCCAGGTCTGTCCGGGCTGAGGTTCCGCCCGGACGTTCCGTACGGCATCGCTGGCCGTACGGAGCTTTCACCGTCCGTACGGCCCGTTCGAGGTGCCGCCGGACGTCCCCCCGAGGAAAGGACCTCCCCTTTGTCGCGCTTGCTGCGGCTTTCGCATGCCCTGGTGACGGCCACCGTCGCCACGGCCCTCATCTTCTCCTCCAGCGCCGCCCACGCGGGCGGCCCGACCAACACGCCCGGGGCGGCCGAACCCGCCCCGCCGTCCAAGATCCCGGCAGCGGTCCGCGACAGCGTGGCCGACGGCCGTACCGGCACCTTCTGGGTACGCCTCGCCAAGCGCGCCGACCTCGGCACCGTGGCGGGCAAACAGACCCGCGCGGGGCGGGCAACAGAGGTGATCCGCGTCCGCAAGGAGGTGGCCGACTCCTCCCAGAAGCGGGTCATCGCCGCCCTGCGCGCCGCCCGCGCCGACTACACGTCGTTCTGGATCTCCAACACCGTCAGGGTGAGCGGCGACGGCGCGCTGCTGGAGCGGCTCGCCGCGCTGCCCGAGGTGGCGAAGATCGAGGCGGACGTCCCGGTCTCCCTCCCGAAGCCCGCCGTGGCCCCACGGGCGCAGGCCACGGTGGCCGGTGTCGAGTGGAACGTCGACAAGATCGGCGCCGACCAGGTGTGGGAGGAGTTCTCCGATCGCGGCCAGGGCATCGTGGTCGCCGGCATCGACACCGGCGTCCAGTGGGACCACCCCGCCCTGCTCGGCCAGTACCGGGGCACCACCGGCGGCACGGCCGACCACAACTACGCCTGGTTCAACCCGGTGGGAGGGTGCCCCACGGCGGCACCGTGCGACACCGACGGGCACGGCACCCACACGATGGGGACGATGGCCGGGGACGACGGCGGCACGAACAAGATCGGCGTCGCTCCCGGGGTGAGGTGGATCGCCGCCAAGGGATGTGAGGGCACCAACTGCTCGACCGCCGCCCTGCTGGCGGCCGGCCAGTGGATGCTGGCCCCCACCGACCTCAACGGGCACAACCCCCGGCCCGACCTGGCCCCCGACGTGGTGAACAACTCCTGGGGCAGCATGGGGTACTCGGAGTGGTACGCCGACGTCCTGTCCTCCTGGGTGCAGGCGGGCATCTTCCCGGCCTTCTCCATCGGCAACGACGGACCGGACTGCGGAACGGCGGGCTATCCCGGCGGGCTCATCCAGGCCTACAGCTCGGCGGCCTTCGACGTCAACGACGTGATCGCGCCGTTCTCCAGCCGCGGTGACGGCGCCTCCTACCTCAAGCCGGACATCGCCGCCCCCGGGGTGAACGTGCGCTCCTCGGTGCCCGGCGGCTACGCCAGCTACAGCGGGACCTCCATGGCCTCCCCGCACACGGCGGCGACGGTGGCCCTGATCTGGGCGGCGGTGCCGGGCCTGCGCGGCAACGTCGACGCGACCCGGGAGATCCTGGACTCCAGCGCCGTCCCCAAGCCCGACACCTCCTGCGCCTCGGCCGGAACGGCCAACGAGGTCTGGGGGCACGGCAAGCTGGACGCCTACGCCGCGGTGACGCGGGCCAGGTCGGGCGTGATCGCGCCGGGAACCGAACTGCCGCTGGTGATGGGCTACAACAGGTCCCTGCCCGGCACCGACGGCCACTGGGGCTTCTCCTCGGTCGACCGCGACCCGGCCACCTACTGGGAGGTCCCGGCGTTCGTGAACTCGGTCTCGATCAACTACGCCTTCGGCGGGGGCCGCCGCACGACCGACAAGGTGGTGGTGCAGCTCCCGGCCGGCGAGCCGGCCCGGACGCTGACCATGTCGGTCCAGGCGGCCTACGCGGGCACCGTGGACAACGTCACGGTGAGCCCGGCGCAGACCTACAGCTTCAACCCCGCCACCGGTAACAAGGTCACGATCACCTTCCCGCCGGTCCACGGGTGCTGCCTGTCGCTGACCTTCCCGAGCGGCCCCTGGACGCCGACCATCAAGATCGCCGAGGTGCAGGCGTTCTCGGCGGCCGGCAAGAACGCGGCCCTCGGCCGGCCGGTCCAGGGCAGCGCGCAGCCCGGGTACGGTACGGCGAACACGGTGGACGCCAACACCTCCACCTACTGGGAGAGCACCAACAACGCCTTCCCGCAGTCCCTGACCGTGGACCTCGGCGCGACCTGCCGGATCTATCAGGTGGAGATGACGCTGCCGCCCTCCTGGGGTGCCCGCACCCAGACGCTGTCCATCGAGGGCAGCACCGACGGCGTCACCTACCGGCCGATCGTCGGCTCACGGGCCTACGCCTTCACCCCGGCCTCGGGCAACGCCGTGTCGACGAGCTTCAACATGGCCGCCGTACGGTACGTCCGGCTGGTGTTCACCGCCAACACCGCCTGGCCCGCGGGCCAGCTCTCGGAACTACGGGTCCTCGCCTCCTGACCACCTGTTGATCCACCTCTCGCCGGGGGGGGGGCCCCCCCCGGGGGGGGGCCCCCCCCCCGGGGGGGGGGGGGGGGGGGCGCCCCGCGCGGGGGGGGGGGGGGGGGGCGGCGCCGCGGGGGCCGCCCCCGCCCGGGCGGTTTTTT
>NZ_JBIAQI010000059.1:0-8538 GCF_042888905.1 Streptosporangium sp. NPDC002721 | reverse complement strand
GTGGGCCCCCCCCCCCCCCCCCCCGGCCCCCCCCCCCCCCCCCCCCCCCCCCCCCCCCCCCCCCCCCCCCCCCAAAAACCCCCCCCCCCGCGCGGCCCCCCCCCCCGGGGGGGGCCCCCCCCCGGCCGCTTCGGGGGCGGGGATCCGTCGACCGGCGAGCGCGCGGGGAGTGCCGGGCCCGTACGAGGCGCCGCCGCGGCTCGTGTCCTTTATTCGAGACGGCCGAAGATGTGGTTGGCCGGTGAGCCGGGATCGTCTCCGTAGAAGAACTCCGAGGCGGCCTTGTGATACTCGGCCCGTGACAGGGCTCCGGAGGCGTCGAGGTCGAGCGCGTTGAACACCTCGGCGCACTCGTCGTCGCCGGCCCGGCCCGTGCTTCCGAAGATGCGCGTGAACTCGGTGAGGCTGATCGCGCCGTCGCCGTCGACGTCCGCGGCGCGGAACCACCGCTCGTATTTGCGCTTTCGCAGCTCATTCATGAACTCACAGTAAATCCGCGCCTACGGTTCGACCAGACTTATTTCATTACCGCGTTCACCTGCTTTTATGAGAAGTCGCTCAATCAGAGAATGGCGCCTCTTTCGATGCTTGGCGGCGAAATTCCTGGGACAGGATGCCGTTCTCGTTTTTCATCGCGAATCAGCCCGAGCGAGCTGTTCTATTTCATTCCCTCCCTTTTCGTTCCCAGCCAGGGCGGGAGTGTCGGCATATGTTCTGATCCCGAAAGGGTTCAGTGGAGTTGTCCGTCGATCCAGGAATAGGCCGCGGCGGTGTCGGCGAAGGCGTTGGGGCCCGGAGGCCCGCGAGCGGCGCGATCGCCGCAGGCCGCCGGCCGCGCCGCCCGATCCGCGTTCCGCAAGGCCGCACGCGAACGCGAGATCACAAAATCATTGGACAGACGCCTGCCCCGGCGTTCATTGTCGGCGGCATGCGACAAGAGGAGATCTGGGACGCCGACGCCGCCCGGCGCTACGACACGCCGGGCAGCGGCATGTTCGCGCCCGAGGTCCTGGAGCCGGCCGTGGAGCGCCTCGCCGAGCTCGCGGGCGACGGGCGGGCGCTGGAGTTCGCCATCGGGACCGGCCGGGTGGCCCTACCGCTCGCCGAGCGGGGGGTGCCCGTCACCGGCGTCGAGCTGTCACCCCCGATGATCGACCGGCTGCGGACGAAGGCGGACGAGGCGACGATCCCGGTGATCGTCGGCGACATGGCGACCGCCACCGCCCCGGGGAAGTACACGCTGGTCTACCTCGTCTTCAACACGATCTCCAATCTGCTCACCCAGGCCGAGCAGGTCGCGTGCTTCCGCAACGCCGCCCGCCACCTCACCCCCGGCGGCCGGTTCGTGATCGAGCTGTGGGTGCCCGAGCTGCGCAAACTCCCACCGGGTCAGCAGGCCACGGTCTGGCACAGCGATACCGGCTACATCGGCCTGGACACCTACGACGTCCTGCGCCAGCACGTCGTGTCACACCACTTCAGGTTCGACGACAGCAGGCGGGCCCAGCTGTTTCGCAGCCCGCACCGCTACATCTGGCCGGCCGAGCTCGACCTCATGGCCCAGCTGGCCGGGTTCGAGCTGGAGAGCAGGCACGCCGACTGGGCCGGGGCCGACTTCACCGCCGAGTCGCGTTCCCACGTGTCCGTCTACCGCATCCCGGCAGGCCGCTAGCTTCAGGAGCACGGGGCCACGCGCCCGGACTCCCCGGCCCGCCACGACCTTCCGCGGGTCGCCGCCCGGTTTCGCGCCTCGCGCCCGCGAAAACCGATCGCCGCGACCCGGCTCCCGCGGCCCCGGCTCTGGCCCCGGGCCACCGGCGGGTTTCTCCCGCCGCACCGGTGAGGAGCCTCCGGAGGTCAGGTGGGCGCCCAGCACCGCCAGCGCGGTGAAGGCGCCCAGCGCCACGGCCACCTGGACGTCGCCGGCGCCGTCGGTACCCACGGCCGGGGGCGAAGCCGGGCTGAGGGCCGGGTCCAGGACGGCCGCGGTGGCGATCAGCCGGGGCGCGGGCTCGGCGGAGGCGTCGTCGGCGCCGATCCACTCGTACCCCTTGCCGCCGGTGCAGCGCTGCGTGGTCGGAAACAGCAGCGGCGCGCCGGCCTTCCCCGACAGGCGCGCCCTCACGGTGAAGGACGCCCTGGTGCCGTCGGCGATCCCCGGGCCGCTCCACTCGACCGCGTTCCCCTTCACCGCGCCGGACCAGCCGCCCGGCTGGCCGGCCGACAGCACCGAGGCCCCGGCCGGCATCCGGACGACGAGCGCCTCGGTCGGCGCGCCGTCGCATCCGTGGTCGAAGGAGAAGGTGAGCGTGACCGGCCCGTCCCCGTTGGGTTGCGCGGACTCCAGCAGCACGTGAGCCAGCGCCGGGGCGGCCGGCACCAGCACCAGCACCGCCGCCAGCGCCACCCCGGCGGCCCGGACTCCACGACGGACACCGGATCTCACGGGATCACCACCTTCTGGGAGACGACCGGGCTCTCGAACTCCGACAGCCGTACGACCAGCGTCACCGTCCACGTCCCGTCCAGCGGGAAGTCGACCGTCGCCTCGTAGGTGCCCTTGCCCGTCGTGGACAGCGGTTTCTTGAACGGCCCGAGCTCGTAGACGGGCAGCCGCACCGACAGCTGCGGCGTCTCGTGCGGCACCAGCGGCACGCCCTCGCCGTCCACCAGGGACAGCTGGAGCGCGTTGACCCCTCGCCTGCCGGGGCTGATCACCATGGTGGCCTTGTTCCCGCCGACGGCCGCGGTGAGCGTCCTGGGCCCGGCGGAGGGGGACGGCGTGGCGGCCACGGGCGCGGCGGCGACCGGCAGGTCGCGGCGCATCGCGACCAGTGCGAGCACGGTGCCGGCGGCCAGCAGCGCCGCGGCGGCCGCGGGCGCCGCCGACAGCGCGGCGGGCCACAGCGAGGCGGAGAACAGCTCGCCGACGCCCGCGCCGTCCTGCCAGAGCTTGACCAGCGGGACCAGGGCCACGGCGCCGAGCAGCGCCGCGGCGGCCAGCGCGTCGCGGGCGCGCCGGACCCTGCGGGCGAACGCCGCGGACCTGCGCACGCTCGGCTCGGCGACGAACAGGACGAAGGCGGTGAGGCCGGCGAACCCGAGCACGCCCCCGTAGCGCAGCACCTCGGCGCCGATCCGCAGCACGTTCACCTCGCGGCCGGCGACCTGGTCGGGGACGGCGACCGAACTCGCGCTCGGCCTGCCGACGGAGAAGCTGATCCCGCCGCCGACCGGGTGGGTGTCGGCGGAGACGACCCGCCAGCTGACGATGTAGGTGCCCTCGGCGAGGGTGGAGGCCGGGGTGTAGACGACGGTGTCGTTCACCGAGCGGATGTCGGCGGGGACGACCCGGCCGGCCGGGTCGAGCAGCTGGTTCCCCTTCGGGGCCAGGGTGATCGCCTCGTTGAAGGTGGCCGTGACGGTGCGCGGCGCCTGGGCGAGGACCTGGCCGTCCCTGGGGTCGGTGCTCTTCAGCACCGCGTGGGCCTCGGCCGTACCCGGCAGCAGGAGGACCAGGAGGGCCGCCAGCAGCAGGACGGCCAAGGTGGGCGCGGCCGTCGGCCGCGCCCACCCCGGCGTCCCGCGAAGAAGCGGACGGGGCAAGAGGTCTTCCTGCCGCGCACCAGTGCGGTCACGCCCGCGGCCGCGCCGACCGCGCCCAGCGCCAGCCCGGCCCAGCCGACGAGGCCCGGGTCACCCGAGCCGGAGGAGGCCGCCGAGTCGGAGGCCACGCGCGCGACGTCGCCCGCGGAGGCGGGGGCGGCCGGTGTCGCGGTCTCGGCCGGCGTGGGCGTGGCCGCGCCGTGCGGCGCCTCCTTGGCGGTCAGCACGATGTACGGGGCCGGGTGCTCCGGCTCCTCCGCGCCGCCTTCGGCGACCTCGGTCCAGGGCGTCTCACCCTTCTCGCACTTCTGGACCGCCGGGAAGACGAGCTTGGCGCCTTCCTTCTCCGGAAGCTTCAGCGACAGCTCGAAGGTGTCGCGCAGGGCGTCGGGCAGCGGGGTCCTGGCGGTGCAGACGATCTGGTCGACCCGCTCGGTGTACTGGCCGCCGTGACCGTCGTCGATCGGGGTGTCGAGCTTCGGATGCCGAGCAGGGCCAGCAGCTCCCGCCGGGTGATCCTGCGGCCCGCCAGCGTGTAGGCGACGCCCCAGGCCACCAGGACCACGGGAACCAGGGCCGGCAGGGGCGGGGTCGTCCCGTGGGCGCGGTGAGCGGCGACCGCGATCACGGTGGTGCTGAGTGCCACCAGGACCGAGCGCAGGCCGCGCGTCGTCCGCCGGGTGCGCCTCATGGCCGGAGCTTAGCAACGGCTTCGGCCGCCCTCCAGCCCTCTGCCGCCGGACGCGGAGATCCGCTGCTGGGCCGGGTCGTGCCGTGCGAGCCCGGTCACCGAGGCTCCTTCGAGGCCGAGTTCGAGGCCGAGTTCGAGGCTTTCGAGGCTTTCGAGGCCGAGGCTCAGGCCGCCGCGACGTCGGCGTTCTTCGCGATCCTGCCGCGCATGAAGAACTGCCGGACGTAGTGGCCGATGACCGGCCATTCCTCGCCTCGGGTCCAGAAGTGGCGGACGAGGGCCTCGCGGCGGCCCGAGGGGTTGAACCACTGCCGC
The DNA here is from genome assembly GCF_042888905.1 of Streptosporangium sp. NPDC002721. NCBI lineage: Bacteria > Bacillati > Actinomycetota > Actinomycetes > Streptosporangiales > Streptosporangiaceae > Streptosporangium > Streptosporangium sp. NPDC002721. The sequence continues at coordinate 3,926 of NZ_JBIAQI010000059.1, read as the reverse complement.
ATCGGTTCGGCCGAGCCCTGCCACTCGGTGACGACCGGCCGCAGCCTGCGCTCCCACTCGGTCAGCGCCGTTTCGAGGTCGTCCGGATGCCGCCGCAGCATGGTGCCGAGCAGGTCCGATCCGGCCAGCCCCGCCGAGACGCCCATCCCGGCGTAGAGGGTGACGCACCACGCCGAGTCACCGATCAGGACCACCCGGCCCCGATGCCAGGAATCCATCCGCACCTGTTCGGCCGAGTCGAAGAGGATGTCCTGCACGGTGTCGGCCTCGTCGAGGACGGCGCCGAGCAGCTTGCCCGTCGGCCGGTCACCGAAGACCTGGCGCAGTCGCCTCGCCGCGGGCAGCCGGAACTCGGCGTCGACGTCGTCGGTGCGGTAGGTGAGCATCACCGTGGGGACGATGTCGCGGAACCCGAACACCCACATCGCGCGGCCGCGGTCCGGCTCCAACTGCACGGCGGTGTCCTCCTGGGCGAGGCCGGGCAGGGGTTTCGACAGCTGGAACGCGCAGGTGATGCCGCCCATCGGGCGCATGTACCGCTCGTGCGGGCCGAACACCAGCTCGCGTACGGTCGACCGCAGCCCGTCCGCGCCGACGACCAGGTCGAACCGTTCGGTCACGGTCTCGCCGGTCACGGTCTCGCGCAGGGTCACCTCGACGCCGTCGGCGTCCTGCTCGATCCCGGCCGGGACGGTGGAGAAACGGATCTCGACGTCGCCGGGCAGCGCCTCGAAAGCGGCGTCCTCGACCTCGCCCCGCCGCATCATGCGCGGACCGTCCGGGAGATTACCGAGAATGGCCATGCTGGTCCTGTTACCGTACCGGTCGACCTCGTAATGAACGGTATCGGGAGAGGTGTGGTCCGCTATGCCGGGACCCAGCCCGAGCCGCTCGGCGCTGGCGTGTCCCGCTCCCCACAGCAGCACGAAATAGCCGCCCTTGCGGCGCCGCGGCGCCCGTTCGACGATGACGGGCTCCCAGCCGATCTGACGCAGCCGGATCGCCGCCGCCATACCGCTGATTCCCATTCCGACGATTAGCGCGCGCCGCTTCCTTTCAATGTTCATGCCTTCATCATAGGAAATGACAGGCTATTTCCCTCGGCCGTTCAGAAGGGCATATCTCATAGGCTCCGGGCATCACATTTCGCTCCGCTGAATCGTCGGGGACGTCCGCTCACACGCGCCGTCGTCGACGAGTCCTGAAAGGAGTCGACGCGGGACAGGATCGACCACGCGGGACAGACCGACCACGCGGGACAGACCGACCACGTGAGACGGGATCGACCACACCCACGCGCTCGTCGCCGTGGCGGCTCACCGCCAAAGGACAACCCGGCCGCGCAGGCCACCCGGCGGCGCCGGGAGCACCGCCCGCGGGCCCGGTGCGCGACCGTGGGCGAGAGGCCATCAGCCGGCGACCGGATCTCACGCCGCTCCTCCTGCGGCAGGGCGTACCACCGCGCGTAGGCGTCCTGCACGACGTCCTCGGCCTCGTGCGCGCAGCCCAGCGCTCGCCGGGGGGAGGATCGGATTCTCGTGTTTCACATCACTCGGGGGACCCCTGCGTCGTCGTTGGGGTATGAGCCTCACTCAACTGTGGAAAGCCCGCCCCTTGCGCGGAGGCTGTGCGGACGTGCTGCCGGACCGCCCGCCTGGATCGGCCCGGGCGGCCGGCGGCATGCCCTGCGGCACCGTACCCGGCGCCCGGCCCGGTGTCCGGCGTGAGGAGTTCGGCAACCGGCGTGTTCGCCGCAGGCCGGTCCGGGAGCGCCGCCGCGCCGGCGCCTGGGCCGGGCCCGTTCGCCGTCGTCGTGTGCGTCATGTCTGAGCCGCACCGGCTCGCGCGCTGTGCCGGCGCGGGGATCAGCGCGATCGTGGGTGAGCGGCGGCTGCTGGGTGAGGTCGCCGAGCGCCTGCTCGGTTCGGCGCGCGACGCCGAGGACGTGGTGCGCGAGACCTACGCCCGCTGGTACGCGATGCCGCAGGACGTGCAGGAAGAGGTCGGCTGGCCGACCGCCTGGCTCGTCAGCGTCGCCAGCCGCCTGTGCTGTGACCGGCTGAACAGGGCACGTCCGATTCGGGGCATGACGAGCATCGGAACGAAAAGTCCCGTTAGCAGCCGCCCCAACTAACTATTTGATCTTCTGCTCGCCCTGGCTGCTGGGGCTGCCCTACTTTCGGCGGCTATGCCAGTTGAGTTCTTAAGTGATGACGAGGCGGCCGCGTACGGCCGGTTCTCCTGCGCTCCGTCCCAGGCGGAGCTGGAGCGATTTTTCTTCCTGGACGACGCGGACCGAGCGCTGGTCACCGAACGGCGCGGGGCCCACCACCGTCTGGGCTTCGCCCTGCAGCTGACCACCGCTCGGTTCATCGGTCGTTTCCTGACCGATCCGCTGGACGTGCCCGAGGAGGTGCCGCAGTATCTCGCCGACCAACTCGGGATCGAGGACGTCGCGCAGATCAACCGCTATACCGAGCGGCGTAGCACGTCGTTCGAGCACCAGGAGGTGATCCGGGACGCTTACACATTGAAGGAGTTCTCCCGAGCAGAGGCGGACTTCGTCTTGGGAGGACGACATCGTGTAGGTGGCGGCGATCAACACCGCGGGGGCGGAATTGAGCGATTCCGCCCCCGTGCCAGGATCCGATCAGGACGCGATCGTCACCTGCGGAAACAGCGCGCCGATCCAATGAGAGCCGATCCAGGCTTACGCCTCCCCTTTTCGCTCCCTACGGTGGAGTGGAGCGACTCACTGGACGCCCTCTGGCTCACCTCGAAGGGGAACACGATGGCCCTGTTGAAGCAGACCGACTGGAACGACCAGGAGATCCCCTACACCGCGGCGGACGTAACCCGCCACGGGCAGCGCATCGCCAGGGTCCGCGCGGAGGTCGGCGAGATCCGCGCCGCCGTAGCGGCCATGCGCGCGCGGGGCGGGGCGTTCCTGGATGAGGTCGCCGACTTCCTGGACCGCGAAGCCCTGCAGCTCGACCGGGCCAACGAGGCCGACGGGCCGGTCGAGCTGGACGCGCGCGACGACACCCGCGAGCAGAGCGACTACGCCCCCACCGGCGCGCGCTGGGCACTGCTCATCGCTCGTGCCCGTGCGATTCGGCACGATCGTGACGTGAGCCAGCCGCAGGAGACACCGCTTTGTCTACCCGGACCTTTCGAGCCCTTGCGCAGAGCGCGGACCTGCGGCCGGCTGGGGCCACGAACCGCTGATCGGATGTCGAGCCGCCGAGCTCTCTCATTAGGGCGTGGCGTGCCCCTGCATGGCTCACCTGGGCCAACGACCGACTAAGGAGGCGCCGGTGACGGTGACATGCGGACACGCCGCCCGCCGTCGAGGCAGGCGGACATGGCATTCCCGGCTGACGGCCATGTGTCCTCTAGGTCGACGGACATCCGGCCTCCTACCCAGCCAGCTGTAACAGGTCGTATTGGAGATCCGGTATCCGAATATGCATTCCGAGACGTTCTACGCGACAGCCGCTCAGATCTTTCCTGCGCTACTGATCGCCCTCTTCGTCGAGGGGGGCTCGTTCCACCGGGCTTGGCGCGACTATCGGGACCGCTACGCCCAAACGGACCAGACCCGAGCCGAGATGGCAACAGCCGAACTGCGCAAACAGCTAACGATCATCTCCCGGCTGGCCGTGGCCTTCATGTTCGGGGAGGCTCTAACCGTGCTCTGCCTCGGCTTCCGCTGGTTCAACGTTGGAACCTTCACCGCGATCTGCCTCATCATGTTCCTGCTCAGTGGGGGGCTGGTACTTCTGGCCGTCAACCGGCTCGTGGACGAGCAGGGCACGCTCAGCTGACACACCTAGGGCCTGTACGGACTTCGGATCTTTAGATGGGTTGAAGGCTTCGGAGCCACACGATGGCTCCGCGTAGATGAAGGCCCGCGAGGTAGCTTT
>NZ_JBIAQI010000058.1:0-31491 GCF_042888905.1 Streptosporangium sp. NPDC002721 | reverse complement strand
AGCACGATAGAACAGCATCCGAAGCCCCTGGTTGCGACGGTGTGGATTGTGGTGATCAACCCGTCTACCAGGGGTTTCTCTATGTCGTCAGGTGAACGTCAACCTTGCGATCACGCTGTGACCAGCAGCCTGCTGCCAAGGGATGAAAAACGTTCACTACATGCAGGCTTACCTACGGGACGACGGGACCTATTGGTTGGAGTATCGAGACGGTGGCGTTGACGCGCACTTTCGCGCTTCCTGCCGAGCGCTGCGGGTGCTGGAGCAGGTTTTCACAATGTGGCTGTACCGGTTACCCGGATGGCGGGAGATGCTTCCCTGGGCTGCCTGGCCGGATGAGTCCGAGACGTAGGACGGTGGCGTGCCAACGGCCGGCGCGTCGGCTGGGTACGGCGAGCGCGCGATACGGCTACGGCCCGGGTCTCCGCCGCCTGATACGCATGAGCACAATTCGACAAGCTACTCGCTACGCTCGGTGTCCTGTCTCACGCACCTCAGGACTTCCCGAAAAGGCTGAACACCTCGCTGAAGCCGTTGGTAAGGCTGTCAAGGAGGGCTTTGCCTTTTTCGGCGGTGGCCAGGGAGGGGCGGCCGATAACCCCGCTGTCGGTGTAAGCCTGCATGCCCTTGGTCAGCAGATGGCGGCGGTCGTCGGCGATCCAGTCGGCGGAACGGTAGCCGGGGCGGATCACCTCGGGGCAGGCGTGCAGCAGGAGGGAGGTCTCCAGCTCTCCGGCGTGCATGTCCTCGTGTGTGGAGCTGGTGAGCTGGGCCGCGGCTCGGGCTTCGTTCCAGTCCTCACGAGAAGGAAACAACGCCATGCGGCGGCCTTCGGCATTGGCCTCCTGGACGACGTTGCTCAGGACGTAGTTGCCGCCGTGGCCGTTGACGATGACCAGGGCGGTGGGACCGGAGCGGGTGACGGAGTCGTAGACGTCGGTGACGATCGCGTACAGGGTTCGAGCGGAGATGCTGACGGTTCCCGGCCAGGCGCTGTGCTCGTGTGAGCAGGAGATCGTCACAGGTGGGAGCAGCAGGACGGGGTGAGCCTCGGCGATCTGACGGGCGATCAGGGTGGCGACGATGGTGTCGGTGCTGAGGGGCAGGTGGTCGCCGTGTTGTTCGAAACTGCCGACAGGGAGAATCGCGACCTGGGCGTCGCGATCTCGTTCCTCGGTGGTGGTCGCGGTGGGCAGCAGGGAAGTCACCGGTCTCCTTGTGGCTGGGGTGCTGGCAGGGAGAAGGACTCCGAGAGGATGTCGAGCCTGGTGAGCAAGTCTGCCACGGAGGGGTCCGCAACCCATTGGGCAAGGTGAGCGCGTAGTGCTGTGAGCTGGGCGATGACACGGCTGGAGCGAAGAGCCTGCATGCGGGAGAGGGCGTCTTCGGTCACCGCGCAGGCGTGCTCTCGTTCGCCTGCTATGGCGTACGCGGTGGCCATACGGGTCAGGAACAGGACGTGGTCACGTACCTGGCTGGATTCGGTCCACTGGGAGCGGCTGGCCTCGAATATCGGAATGGCCGCGATGGCCTGGCCCAGCAGGACGCGGGTCGCGCCGGTCTCCATGGCGATGTAGGCGGGAGTGCAGTATGGGGCGCGGTCGCTCTCGCTCTGCATCATCCCCGCAGCGGCCTCGGCCAGAGCCATCTCCGAATCACGGGCGGAGTCTGCGACTTCCCTGAGGTGGGCGTTCGCTGTCGCGCGGGTTCTGAGGACGACTGCTCTGAGCCTGGGAGTGAGGGCATCGGAGTTGGCCAGGGCCGTGTTCGCCAGTCCAAGGCCGTGGCCGTAGTCGCCGGACTCGGTGGCGATGGCGCTTTTGCGCATGAGGATGTAGGCGATGACGCGCTGGTCGCCCAGTTCCATGGCGTAGTCCAGGGCTTTGTTGGTGCACATCGTGGCGCGGGTGAAATCACCCAGGTCCTGGTGGAGCCAGCCACAGAATTCCAGCAGTTCGCTGGCGAAGTTCAGGGCTTCGGCGCGGTCGGCTCCCCGGGTCACCTGGCAGAGTTGCCCGACCACGGGCACCTGATCCTTAACAGAGCTGATCAAAAGGAGTGGCCCGATGATGGCCTCGGCCTGGATGTGACCGGTGAGGACCTGCCGGAGTCCGGAGACGATGGAGCGACTGGAGGCGCTGGTCAAACCGGCCAGGTACCGAGTCAGCGGATCAGTCCTCGATGTCGACTGATCTGTGTGCCGAGGTTGTGGGCTGGCTGCGGGGAGCCGTCGCGGTGCCAGGCCGAGAGCCAGCCGGGCATGGTCAGGCATGTCCAGGCCATCGGCGATGCGCTCGATCACCTCGAACGAGGTGACCTGAACGGCTCCTTTCATGATCTCACTGATCTTGCCTTGGCCGAGGTTCACCGCGACGCCGATGCGGGTCTGGCTGAAGCCGGTGTGCTGACGGATCAGCCGGAAGAGATGCCCGACATCGCGGTCGCGGAGAGCTGCCAGCGTTTCCGGGCGCTGCCACAGCTCCGGCGGGATAACAACTGGTTCAGTCGCATCTGCAGGCATATAGCCGCCCCCTTTCGCGACTCGGCTTCCGGGTATCCAACGCTCGTCACCGAGGGTTATCCCGTCAAGGGATATCGGTTATCCAGCCGGAGTATTGCGGCTCGGGATGGGGTGCGTAAGGCCAGGTCGCGACCCTTGGTCCATGAGTGAGCCGACGATGAGGGTCAAGGGGCCCACCGCGATCGTGATGGATCCGACGAAGTCGTGCCGCCGTCGATTTCCGCTGGAGGCGGTGTGATGAGCGGAGATGGGATTCCGTCCGTCAGCCGGCAGAAGGCGATCACCCCGGTACGGGCCGCGCGGCGGCTGCGCGATGAGCTGGCCGTGTTGAACATCGCCTCGGATGTTCACGACGGGTACGGGCTGGCGCTGGTGTCGGTCTGGTTCGGGCTGGTCGTGTGGACCGATGGCCAGGTCTTCCGCTGGTGGGCCGGACAGGAGACGGGCCGGGCCCGTCTGCGGCGCTATGCCCTCTGCCCTGCAACTGATCCGGTGACGGCTGCTCGCCGGGTGGCGAGTCGTTGCGTTGAGCTTCGTGAGCGGGGGCCGGTCCCGGTTCCCGGCCCGAGTGGTTGTGCTCCGCAGTGATCGAGCTGACGGGCTGCCTGAGTCCGCACCTGCCCACCCCGCAGGGTGGTCACACGCGGCTGGTCTGGCTGACCCCTGACCGGGGGACGGCACGCCTGCGGGTGATCACATGGACCTGCCGGTGCCGGGCCACGCTGTACGAGCTGTGCCAGGCCGGAGGGCAGGGCTTCATCCGGCGCACGCTCCAGTTGGAAGGCAGTCTGGAAGTTCACGAGACCTATCGATGGCCGATCCGGCAGGCCGGCGATATATGGAGGGCGTTGCTCTCCGGGGAGGCCCGATAGGCGAACGCGGCGGCACGGTCGATCTTGGTCTTCCGTGTCGTCGCGTCACGGGTCAGCACCCGACTGCAACTGCGACGCCCTCAGAGATCAAAAAGGCCCCCTCCCAAAACGATGGGAGAGGGCCTCTGAACCGCGGAGGCTCGGGGATTTGAACCCCGGATGGGCGGTAAACCCAAACCGCATTAGCAGTGCGGCGCCATAGACCTGACTAGGCGAAGCCTCCTGGTTGCCGTTCGGCTCAGCACAGAGTACCGGCCATCAGGCGAGGCGGCAAAGCGGTTGACGATCGCGTCACGGGCAAGAGTTCGGGAAGAGTTATCCACCACTTGTGGATAACTCTTCCCGACCCTGTGGACAAACCGGGAAGTCCGCAGCTGAGGGCGGTGGAAATCCTGTGGATTCCCAGTTTGCGAGACGCTACATCTCAACAGGTGAACACTATTGAGGTCCCCCACCGCGGCGAGACGGGAGGGACCCCGGGTGGTCACGGAGATCAGGCGGCCGGGTTGGCCTCGCCCTCGATCTCGATCTTGATCTTCTTGCCGACCAGGACGCCGCCGGTCTCCAGCGCCTGGTTCCAGGTCAGGCCGAACTCCTCGCGGTCGATCTCGGCCTTGATCGAGAAGCCCCAGACGACCTGGCCCCACGGGTTGGTGCCGACGCCGCCGTACTCGACGGTGAGCTCGACCGGCTTGGTGACGTCGCGGATGGTGAGGTCACCGACGAGGGTGAACTCGTCGCCGGAGTGGCCGAGGACGCGGGTGCTGCGGAAGGTCAGCTCGGGGAACTTGTCAGCGGAGAGGAAGTCGTCGCTGCGCAGGTGGCCGTCACGGTCGGGAGCACCGGTGGTGATGCTCTCGGCCTTGATCGAGAGCTCGGCGGAGGAGTCGAGGGGGTTTTCGGCGATGGTGACGGTGCCGGCGAACTCGTTGAAGTGACCGCGAACCTTGCTCACCATCATGTGCTTGACGACGAAGCCGATCTGGGTGTGCGCGGCGTCCAGAGCGTAGGTGCCCGGGGCGGGGATCTGAAGGTTCTCCCAGGTCCGAGTGGTCATTTTTCTGCTCCCGAAGAGGTTCTTGCTGGGTGGATGCTTGCGTCAACAGATTTCTACACGAGGAATATTCCTCTCGTCAACTACTGTCGGGTAGGGTTGAGACCGTGAACCACTTTGACGACTCCCGGCTGACCGCGATGGGCCTCTTCGCCGAGGTCTACGCCGGTATCTCGGCGAAGACGCACGGGTCCTTCGTCGCAGCGAAGCTCTCGGAGATCGACTTCGAGACGTTGATAAGGCTGGCGCGCTCACCCCAGCGGCGGCTGCGCATGAGCGACCTGGCGGCGCAGACGGGGTTGTCCACGAGCGGGACGACCCGGGTCGTCGACCGGCTGGAGCGCGAGGGGCTGGTCACGAGGCAGGCGTGCCCCACCGACCGGCGGGCCTCCTACGCGGCCATCACCGAGGCCGGCACCGACCGGCTCGGCGACGTCCTCCCACGACATCTGATCGACATCGACACCTGGTTCACCGGGCTTCTCTCCCCCGCGGAACTCAGCGCCTTCCTCGGCACCCTGAGGACCATCCGCGACGCCGTACGACCGTGCGCCACCGCGGGAGCGGAGGGCTCGCGTCCCGAAGAGAGCTCGCGCACCGAGGAGGGCTCGCGGCCCGAGGAAGGCTCGCGTCCCGAGGAGGCCGCGCTCATCCCGTCCGAGTGACGCGCCCATTCCGCGCGAAGGCCGCGCAAAGACCGCGCGAAGGCCGCGCGAAGCCCCACAAGTCCGCGCCCCCGCGGGCGACCGGGGCAGGGATTCCGTACGGGCGAAAGCAAGGACCGGGTGCCTCAGGGCTGCGGTTCCAGGTGCCGTGGCTCGGAGGTGAGGTCGCCCCGGAGTTTGGCCATTCCCCGGGAGACCGTGCTCTTGACCGTCCCGACGCTGATCCCCAGGGCCTTGGCGATCTCGGGCTCGGTCATGTCCTCGTAGTAACGCAGCACGACGGCGGTCCGCATCCGGGTGGGCAGCCGGTCGAGGGCCTGCTCGACGCGCTCGGGCAGGTGCTGGGCGCTCGCGACGGCCGGTTCGGGGACCTCGCCCGACGGGTACTCCTCCAGCTTGCGCCGCCGCCACCAGGAGATGTTGATGTTGACCATCGCCCGGCGCACGTAGCCGTCCAGGGCGGTGCGGTCCTGGATGCGGTCCCAGGCGAGGTAGGTCTTCACCAGCGCCGCCTGCAGCAGGTCCTCGGCGTCGCTCGGGTGCCCGGTGAGCCGGTGGGCGGCACGCAGCAGCGCCGGGCCGCGAGCAACGACATACTCGCGGAACTCCTCGTCGGTCCCGCCGGCCACCGTGATCACCAGCCTGTGCTCCAGGTGCGTATGGTGGCCAGAATCGCAGCCGGAACCCATACTGCGGCTGAACCGAAATCTATATTTCATCCCATCAACGGTAAAGATCAGCTTCGATGGGCGATGGAGCACGCAAGAAGCATTAGATGCGGTTTGTCATCGGGCGGACACCAATGCGTTCTACCAGGGAGGGGAACTTTAGTACCCGGTTGGACACCTGCCGTGATTATTGGTGGAGCGGACAGCAGGATTCCGCGAAGCGTGTGACGCTGGCTGCGACACCTCGCAGACTTGGGGAGCGACGATGCCCTATCGCAGCGCCGATCGCCGCCGTACGCTGGCGGCCGCCGCGCTTGGCCGGACTGTCCAGGAGCCGGGCGCCCTCCCCACGGAAGGCGAGTCCTTCCACTCGGTCAGCGGCACGATCCTCGACGTCAGCCCGCACCTGATCGTCATCGACACCCCGAGCGGCGACGAGGAGCGGCTCGTCATCGCGCCGTGGGCGACCGCCTGGCGCGGGGAGGCCGTCAGCCCCGCCGACCTCCCCCGGGGGTCCAACGTGATCATCAGGGCGCTGCGGGCCGGCCGGGTCGTGGACCGGATCTGGGCGGACATCACCAGGATCACCGGGGTGATCCAGTCGATCGGCTCCGAGGGCAAGGACCACGTCGTGGAGCTGTACTGCGGGCCGCACCGCGGGCGGCGCACGATCGTCATCCCCTACCGGTCCTCCGGGCGGCTGCGGGTCAGGCACCCGCAGTTCGAGCCCGGCTACCTGTTCGACGCCATCGGGGTCCGCGAGGACGGCGCGGCGCTGGCGCGACTGCCCGCGACCTCGCAACCGCCCTACCGGTGGACGGCCGTGCCGCCACCGCCCCCCGGCTACGTCGGCGTGCAGTCGCGGATCTCGGGCACGGCCACCTGGTCGGACACCTTCGACTGCGGGGAGCACGGAGTGGCCTATCCCATGCTGGAGCGGGCCGACAGCGCGTGCGACGACGCCGGGGTGTCCTGCGCCGGACTGCCCTACCTGGCGCTGGGGTCGATGCTGAACGTGCGCAACGTGTGCGCCGGACGCACCTCGGTCCTGCCGATCGTGGCGTGCGGCTGCCTGGCCGGCCGGTTCTGCGACCGGTGCCTGGAGTGCGGCACCTCGCCGCGCGGCCGGATCCTGGAGTTGTCCCCGAGTTCCTTCGTGGAGCTCGGCGGAGACCTGACCAAGGGCTGTTTCAACGTCCGGCTCGGAATGGGGTGACACAGATGCTGACGACGATCGCCGCCGCGCAGTTGCCGGTCGTGTTCCTGCTGCTGGCCGCGGGTACGGTCGCGAAGATCTGGACGGTCGTGCGCGCGACCGAGCCGGGCATGCTGAGCAGGCTGGGACCGGCCGTGCTGGTGCCCGAGCGCTGGCGCGCGCCCGCGATGCTGGGCTGCGCGTTCGGGGAGTGCTTCCTGGCGAACGGGCTGCTGCTGACCGGCCACCCGTTCTTCCGGTGGGGGATCGCCGGGTTCTTCGCGGTCTCCACCTACGTCCTGTGGGAGCTACGGCGCCGTCGCCCGGACGTGGGCTGCGGCTGCTTCGGCGAGGTGAGCGCGCTGCCGGTGGGGCGGCGGTCGCTGGGCCGCACCATGGTGCTGACGGCCATGGCCCTGGGGCTGGTCCGGGCCCCGGAGGTTCCCGGCTGGGAGATGATGGCTGGCCTGACGTGGGCACACGCGCCGGCCACGCTGGCGGGACTGCTGGTGCTCGCCGCGCTCTCGCCGGAGATCGAGGAGACGGTCGCCAGGCTCCGCTATCGGGCCCCCTGCGAACAGCGCCGCCTCGACCCGGCCTCCGCGCTCGGGCGGCTGCGGTCGAGCACGGCCTGGCGCTCGCACGAGGGAGTGCTGTCGAGCAGGGAACCGGTCGACAGCTGGCGGGAGCTGTGCTGGCGGTTCTTCGTCTATCCGGGGAACAGCCACGCGGGCGACCCCGTCGACGTGGTCTTCGCGGTCTATCTGAGCGGGCGGCACCCGGCGGTGCGGGTCGCCATGGTCGGTTCCGACGGGCAGCCGGTGGAGACCGGGACGTCTCTTCCGGAATCTCTGCCGATATCGGCCGGACACTAGAGAACCCTAGATTTCCTTAGGGCAGCACGATTGATCTCTATATGGCTCTCTAGCTTCCCCGCTAGAGAGCCATATAGAGGGCTAGGATTTCTCACGCAGTATATCGAACAAACGTTCAGTCAGACCGGCTGTGCTCGCAGGAATTTTCCAAAGTGTGGCACGGTGAACGCGATCAGCCCGCGTTCCGCGCTGTAGATCAGCCCCTTCTTGATGAGGCTGTCACGGGCCGGCGAGAGACTCGACGGCTTTCGGCCGAGCCCCTCGGCCACCTCGGCGGTGGCGACGGGCTCGTCGCCGATGGCGGCCATGGCGTGCATGTAGTCGCGCTCGGCGGGGGTGGCCCGCTCGTAGCGGCTGCCGAAGAAGCCGACCGCGAGCTCCTCCTCGGCCTCCGGCGCGGAGACCCTGATGTCGTCGGCGGTGATCGGGCTGCGCAGCGCCAGGTCCCAGGCGACCTTGCCGTACGCCTGGACGAAGTAGGGGTAGCCGTCGGCGGCCACGTAGAGGGCGTCGAGGGCGTCCTGGGTGAACTCCACGCCCTCGCTCTCGGCCGGGGCGATGAGCGCCAGGTCGGCGGCCTCGCGGTCGAGACGGTCGATCCTGGCGTAGCGGAAGAGCCGCTCGGAGTAGCTCTTGCTGGCCGACAGCACGCTGGGCAGGTGCGGCAGGCCCGCGCCGACCACGATCAGCGGGCCACCGCTCTGGGAGAGCTCGTGGCAGGCCGCGCAGAGCGCCGAGACGTCGGGGGCCTGCACGTCCTGCATCTCGTCGATGAACAGCGCGATGCCGACGCCCAGGTCGGTGGCGACCGCGGCGGCGTCGACGAACAGCTCGGTGAGGTCGATCTCCAGGTCTCCGGAGTCGGCGCGCCCCCGCCCCGCGGGCACGTCGATCGCGGGCGACCAGTGCGAGGTGCCCTTGGCCGCCGACGGGTCGCGCATCGCGAACGCCTTGAGCACGCCGAGGAACTCCTCGATGCGCTCGGGCGCCCGATGCCTCGGGGCGAGCTCCCTGACCGCCATGTGCAGGGCGGCGGCCACCGGGCGGCGGATCGACTGGTCGGGCCTGGCCTCGATCTTGCCGGTGCCCCACAGCCGCTGCATGGCCATCGACTTGAAGGTGTTGAGCAGGACGGTCTTGCCCACGCCGCGCAGCCCGGTGACGACCATGCTGCGCTCGGGGCGGCCTCGGGCCACTCGTTCCAGGACTATCTCGAACTGTTGCAGCTCGCGGTCGCGACCGGCGAGCTCGGGGGGGCGCTGTCCGGCACCGGGAGCGTAGGGATTGCGCACGGGGTCCACGCTCTCGGACTTTATGACGGGATATAGCGGTCGGCTTAGAATTCCGTAGAAAGTGCTACGGCGTGTCGCGCGGCGCTCCATCGGCGAGCGGGGGGACGGGGCGGGCACCGCCGGCGGCACCGCGAGCATCACCATGGCACACCCCTTCACCTGCGGGAACGTCAGCCCGAACCCGTGTTCGATCCCGTGCCCATGACTGTAGCGCGGGTTCGAACACAGGCGCGATACGTTTCGATGAAAAGCCTCCCCAAGGAATGCGGGTCCCCGCACCGAACACCCACGAACCGGTCCGTATGCCGTACGGAACTCGCGGGGGTCACCGAGTCCTCACGAAGGGGGCGGGGGTGAAGGGTCAGTCCTGGACGGTCAGGCCCATCGAGCGTGCGGTGCCGGCGGCGATCCTCTCCGCCTGGTCCAGGTCGGCGGTGTTGAGGTCGGGCAGCTTGGTCCTGGCGACCTCTCTCAGCTGCGCCCGGGTGATCACGCCCGCCGCCTGGTGGCCGGGGCGGGAGCCGCCCCGGTCCAGGCCGGCGGCCCGGCGGATCAGCGAGGCCGTGGTGGGCATCTTGACCGACAGCTCGAACGAGCGGTCCTCGAACACGGTGACGACGACGGGGACGACGAACCCCCGCCGGTCCTGGGTGGCCGCGTTGTACAGGCGGCAGAACTCCATGAGGTTCAGGCCCAGCGGGCCCAGATCCTTGCCCACGGCGGCGGGACCGGCCTCACCGGCCTGGAACTGCAGTTTCGCGATCCGGCTGACCTTCTTCTTCGACACGTTCGACATGCCCGCCACGCTAAAGTCTCCCGTTACTGGAGGCTCAACGGAATAATCTGGGGCCATGAGCTACACGATCGGACAGCTCGCCAGGCTCTCCGGGCTGCCGGTGAAGACGATCCGCTTCTACTCCGACATCGGGGTGCTTCCCGAGCGCGGCCGCACCCCGGGCGGCTACCGCCTCTACGGCGACGAGGACCGCGGGCGGCTGGAGCTCGTCAGGACGCTGCGCGAGATCGGCGTGGACCTGGCGACCATCAGGTCGCTCGGCGAGCGCGACCTGGGCGAGGTGCTGGCCCTGCACCTGCGTACGGTGGAGACGCAGATCAGGGCGCTGCAGCGGACCCGGGCGGTGCTCAGGGCCACCCTGGAGCGGGACGAGCCCACCGACGACGACCTGCGCCGGCTCAACGCCCTCGGGCGGCTCGGCGCGGCGGAGACGGCGGCGCTGGTGAACGAGTTCGTCGACGAGGTCGCCGGAGAGAACGCCGCCAGGCAGGAGTGGCTCGGCGGCCTGCGCGCGGCCATGGTGCCCGACCTGCCCGACGAGCCGGGCGCCGAACAGCTCGACGCCTGGCTGGAGCTGACCGAGCTGCTCGCCGACGACGGCTTCCGCGCCTCCCTGCGCGAGATGAGCGGCGACTTCTGGGCGAACGCCGACGAGATCGACGTGGCGGCCTGGCAGGAAGCCAACACCCTGGTCACGGAGACGGCGCTGGCCGCGGCGCGGGGCGGGGTGGCCCCGGAGTCGGAGGCCGCCGCGCCCGTCGTGGCCGAGCTCGTCGCGGTCCTGGCCCGGGCGCAGCGGCGCACCCCGGAGTCGGTCGTACGGGACTACGCGGAGCACGACCCGCGCGCCGGGCGATACTGGGAGCTGGTGGCCGTGATCAACGGCACGCCCTGGCCGCCGGAATCCGTGGTCGCCCACGAGTGGATCGCCGCGGCGGCCGCCTCCCATCTCGAATAGTCGATCAACTACAATGGCTTTTTGTCGCTTTTGTCCGTTTTTATGAGGAGGCGGCACGTGTCAGGTCCCAGATTCATGATCCGTACGCGGGCCGTGCTCGCGACGACCGTCGGCTGCCTGGCGGCGGCCTCGTGCGGCACGGCCACCTCCCAACCGGCCCCGGCCGCGCCTCCCGCCACCTCGGCGCCGATCTCGGGGTCCTCGTCCGCCACCGGCGTGGCCGTCCCGGACCCGCCCGTGACGCCGACGCCCGGCCCGGCCACCACCGCGCCGCCCGCCCCGTCACCCACCGCGTCGCCGACCCCGACGGGCCCGCCGGAGTTCGCCGCGAAGGTCTCCAGGATCTCCCGTGAACGGCTCGAACACTCGTGGCGGCCCGGATGCCCGGTCCCGGTGAGCGACCTGCGGCTGATCACGATGACCTACTGGGGCTTCGACGACAAGCCGCACACCGGCGAGCTGGTCGTGAACAAGGCCGTCACCGACGACATCGTCTCCGTCTTCCGCCGCCTGTACGACTGGCGCTGGCCCATCTACAAGATGCGGCTCGTCGACGTCTACAAGGCCGACGACTACGCCTCGATCGACGCCGACAACACCTCGGCCTTCAACTGCCGCCCCGCGGAGGGGTCGAGCAGCTGGTCCAAGCACGCCTACGGCCTGGCCGTCGACATCAACCCGCGAGAGAACCCGTACGTCTACGCCAACGGCACGGGCTCCCACAAGAACGCCCGCGAGTTCTTCAAGCGCCCCGTCCGGGCGCCCGGGGTGATCAATCCGGGCGACCGCGTGGTCAGGGCCTTCCAGGAGAGAGGCTGGGAGTGGGGCGGCTACTGGTCCGGCATCAAGGACTACCAGCACTTCAGCAAGGGCGGTAACTGAGCCTCGGCGCGTCTCCGGTTGTCTGATGTCCCGGTGATGGGCGCGAGACGTACTCGGGTCCGGGACGAAGGTCGGGGAGCCGGTCCGGGGTCAGCCGTACGCCGGTAGGAAGCCGGTGGGCTGGAACAGGTCCCAGCGGTTGCCGTACAGGTCCCGGAAGACGACGACCTTGCCGTACGGCTCGTCGCGCGGGGCCTCCTCGAAGGTGACACCCGCCGACAGCAGCCGCTCGTAGTCGCGGGCGAAGTCGTCCGTGTGCAGGAACAGTCCGACCCTGCCGCCGGTCTGGTCCCCGATCCGGGCCTCCTGTTCCGGGCCGTCGGCGCGCGCGAGGAGCAGGGCCGTCTCCCGGGCGCCGCGCGGGCGGACGGTCACCCAGCGCCTGCCGTCTCCCAGCGGTGTGTCCTCCAGGAGCTCGAAGCCGAGGACGCGGAGGTAGAAGTCGACGGCCTCTTCGTAGTCACGCACGACGACGGTGGTGAGCCCGAGATAGGACCCCGCGAGCGGCTCGGGCCTTCTCAGGGGCCCCGCCCCCACCGGCCGGCCGGTACGGGCGGCCTCCTGGAGCCCGGTGATCGTCAGGATGATCCGGGCGACGAGCAGGCCCGTGACGATCGGCAGCGGGACGCAGGCGACCAGGGCGACGGTCTCCGGCACGGTCATGCCCGCGTTCCCGAAGCCCACGGAGGCCGTCTCCATCGCCAGCCACAGCAGCCACGTCAGCCACCACGCCCAGACCAGGCCCGAGCGGCGTCCCCGGTACCGGTAGAGGTCGGTTCCCGGCCGCAGCCCGCCGGGCTGAGAGGTGGTGAGGATGTCGTCGACGAGCGCCTTGGGGACGAACAGGTTGATGCCAGGAGCGATCCACCCGAACACCAGGAACGGCGTGGCGTACCTGTGGAAGACCCCGGGAGAGATCGCGTACGCGTTGCCCCGGACGCGGAACAGCCAGCACACGAAGGTGAGGCCCGCCAGCAGCTGGACGACCAGGAAGAGCAGGACGGCCGGAGGGAGGAACAGCACGTACAGGAAGCCCCACTCGTCGACCGTCAGCCACGACCGGCCCTCCTGGTGGACGAGCAGCAGCGTCGAGGCGCCGGCGGAGACGGCGGAGCTCAGCGCGATCAGGGTGAGGGCGACGATCGCGAACGCGCGGACCGGTCGCAGAGGGCGAACAGGTACGAAAGGCGCGCTCGACTGCATGGAAGCCCTTCGACAAGGATCAAGACGGCCAGTATGCCGGATCAGGACATCGCACCATGAACACTTTTTTCACCCGATTGACCGGCCCGTCTCTCCGGTGGCCGGGGGGCCGGGAGTGCGCATCCGGGTGCTGATGCATCATTGGTCCATGACGGCCGGGGACGGGGACGGGTGGGCGTGGTGCGATCTCGGACACCGGCACTGGGGGGTGCACGGCGCGGCCGGTCTGCTCGCCGTCCACCATGACGACGCCGAGGGGCCCCGCGTCCTGATGCAGAAACGTGCCGCGTGGAGCCACCACGGCGGCACCTGGGGACTGCCGGGCGGTGCCCGCGACAGCCACGAGGACTCGGTCGACACCGCCCTGCGCGAGGCCTTCGAGGAGGCCGCGCTGGACGGCACCGGCCTGCGGGTCGAGGGGGTCTACCTCGACGACCACGGCGGCTGGTCCTTCGAGACCGTGATCGCCGAGGCCGCCGAGCTGCTGCGCGCGATCCCGGCCAACGCCGAGAGCGACGACCTGCGCTGGGTCCCCGCCGAGGAGATCACCGCCAAAAATCTCCACCCCGGCTTCGCCGCGACCTGGCCGGTCATCGGCCTCGCGCTCGCCCCCTCCCTCGTCGTCCTCGACGTCGCCAACATCGTGGGCGCCCGCGCCGAGCACGGCTGGTGGCGGGACCGCGCGGGCGCGGCGGCCAAGCTGCTCGCCGAGGTCGGCGCGCGGGCCGCCGACGGCCGGTGGGCCGCGCCCGGCCGTGTCCCGGCACTGGCCCGCTGGTTCCCCCGGCTGACCGCGGTCGTCGAGGGCGCCGCCCGTGACACCGCCCCCACGCCCGGCGTCTCCGTGATCGCCGCATCGGGGAGCGGGGACGACGCCGTCGTCCAGGCCGTACGGGAGGCCCGTCCCTGGGAGCGCGTCCTGGTCGTCACCGCGGACCGGGGGCTGCGCGGGCGGGTCACGGAACTGGGCGCCGAGGTCACCGGGCCCCGGTGGGTACTGGACCGGTTGTGAGACGGAACCGGGTGCCGAGGTTCGTTAAGCCCGGTGGGTGCCGAGGTCACCGGACCTCGATGGGTGCCGGCTCGGTTGTGAGACGGAACCGGGTGCCGAGGTTCATCGAGCCCCGGTAGGTACCGGTCCGGTCGTGAAGTGGGAAGGGACCCGAGAGGTCAGGCGCGGGACGGCTCCGGTTCCGGGGTCGGCACCGGTTTCAGGTCCCGGGTGCTCCGGTGGAACAGCCAGTAGCTCGCCACGGCGACGACGAGGAAGAGCAGCCGGGCCGGTCCGGGAATGTCCAGGATGAGCAGGCCGTCGCTGAGCGAGTGGAGCGTGGCCGCCGCGACGAAGGCGGCGACGACGGGGAGGGTCACGACCGCCCGGCCCCTGGCCTGCCAGGCGCCGAAGGCCACCGCGCAGACCAGGCCGGTCCAGACGAGGTGGCTGAAGGGGGTGCTGAGCCCGCGTAGGAGGAGGACCGTACCCGCGCCCATGGCGCCGTCGTGGTTGGCGACGCTCTTCCAGGCGTAGGCCATCGACTCCATGATCGCGAACCCGGTCGCGCAGGCCAGGCCGAGCGCGACCCCCGCGGCCTTGGTGAGGTGGCGGCCGGTGAGCGCGACCGCGAGGGGCGGGACGAGTTTCGCGGGTTCCTCGATCCATCCGACCCGCAGGATCGAGGTGCTGTTCCGCTCCGAGATGAGGAGCGCGTCGAGATAGCCGCCGAGCAGGAGCGCGACGCCCCCGCCGAACAGGAACATGCCCATCAGCGTCATGGGCGGCACGCTGGTGGCGATGTGGATGCGGTCGTGGATGGCGAGCAGGAGGGCGAGGGGCCCGGCCGCGGCCCCGTAGAAGAAGGCCGCGGGCAGGAGTGCCTGGTTTCCGGCCGCCTGCATCATGGCGATGAGCGAGAAGGACAGGACGATCAGGGCGATCCACACCTTGAACCATCGATGCTGGTAGAAGCGCAAGTGGTCTCGCATGGTGGGTAGTTCCCCGGTACATATGCCCTAAATTCAGGCGATTTGTCGATATTTAGCTAAATATCGACTCCACGACGATGACGGCGCCGATCACCATGAACACCACGGGTACCAGCCACGCCCCCGTCCGTTCCACCAGGGCGATGACCTTTCCGTGCGACCCGAGCCAGGAGGCCGCCACGCACCAGACCGCGACGAGCACCGCGAACACGGCCACCGTGACAACGCTGGACGCGAGCCCGACGGTTCGGAACATCGGGGTGTAGACGGAGATGTTGTCGGCCCCGTTCGCGATGGTCACCCCCGCGATCGAGAGCACGCCCGAGGCGACCCGGGGCACCTCGTCCTCGCCGTCCCCCCTCGCCCGCCGCGCCTTCCACGCCTTGGCCAGCCCCCACGCCCCCATGCCGAACGGCACCAGGCCGAGCAGTCCCACCCAGCGGTCCGGCACCACCGCGAGCCCGAGGGCCGCCGCGGCCGAGACGGCCACCAGCGCGGCGATGCCCGCGTACTGACCCACGACGATCTGCCAGGGGCGGGGAACACCCCCCGCCCTGGACGCCAGGAAGAGCACCGTCAGAATGATGATGTCGTCCACGTTGGTACCGGCGAAGACGGCGGCGGCCGTACCGATCGTTTGGATCACGCGCGTATTATGTCGGCCCCGCCCAGGGGCGTGAAGACCGTGGTCAGCCGAGAGCCACGGGCGTTATGATCACTTTCATCCGCTCTCGCCAGTCCTCCGGAGACCGCACGTGGGCTATCCGCCGCAGTACGGCCAGCCGCCGCGGGGCGAGACGGGGCGAGGGCTGGCCGTGATGGTCGTGATGGCCATCGGCGTGGCCATCGGGGCCGTCGTCACCGTCTTCATGGTGTTCAACCCTCCCTCGTCGCCGCCGAGCGCGGCGACCCCGACGCGCGGCGGCGAGCACTCGGAGACCTCGGTCCGCCAGGCCGTCCAACCGGCGCTCGACGCCTATGGCAGCGGGCAGTTCGGCGACTTCTGGGACCTGTGGACCACCGAGGCGCAGGGGCTGATCGCGCGGGAGGAGTACGTGAGGCTGTTCGAGGTCTGCCCCCCGATCCTGCCGAACTCCCCGCTCACCATCGCCACCGTCACGCTCACCGGCGACAGCGCCAGGGTGCAGGCGACCCGGCTCAACGACACGACGGACTTCGACTTCCTCTTCGAGGAGGGCACGTGGCGGTACGAGCCCTCGCCCGAGGAGCGGCTCACGTACCAGGCCCCGGTCGACCAGATAGCCGAGCAACGGCGGGCCATGGGATTCTGCGGCGCGGTCACCTCCAGTCCCAGTCCCAGTATCACTCCCACCCCCGGCCCTCCCGCCGATCCCTCGGTCCCCTCCAACCCCCTGCCCTCCACCGACCCTTCGGTGCCCACCACTCCCAGCGATCCCGCCAGCCAGCCGCCGGGATTCCTGTAGCGATGACCTTATGGTGCGGAAGTGCTGCCGTAATCCACAATTCACAGCTACTGTCGAACGCATGGCCCACTCCATGCCGGCCTGGCGAGACGGCACAGGATCGGAAAAACCATCATCGGAAGATCATGATGGCGCCGGACAGGAGTCGGATTCGGTTCCGCTGTGGCTGGCGCATCTCCGGCTCAAAGAAGCATCGAATTCAATCGGTGCACCGGCTTCCGACACGGCTATCACCATAGAGCTGGATAAAGCGGATTATGAGGCGCTTTCTCGTAAGGCGCGACTGACCGGAAACCGCGTCGCCGACGTGATCCACGCGGCCGTCCAGCGAGAGATCGGCAACAAACCCCACGTGATCACCCTGATGCACCGCTGGAACCTGCACCGCGAGGACCTCGACACGGCGGCCGACTCCCTCGGGGTCGACCAGCTCTCCGAGGCGGAGTGGGGCCAGATCGGCATCCGCCGTTTCCGGAGGCGCTGAGCCATGCTTCCCGGTCGAGTGCTCGACGTGAGCGCACTGGTCGACATCGCGGTGGCGAAGACCGAATACTCCCGGAGCGTCGCCGCCATGTGTCTCTTCCGCGGCGGCGGGATATGCGTCCCGGCCACCAGCCTCGCGGCCGTCCTGTCCATCTCCCCGCTCTCGACCCAGGAGGAGCTGTTCGAGCTCGTCACGACACCCGGGGTACGGATCGACGACTTCACCCACGGGAAGGTGGGGGACATCGCGGAGATCCTCGACGGGTCGCGCGACATCACGGCCGGACACGTCGTCTGGTGCGCCCGCGCCACCAAGTGGCCCATCCTCACCGATCGCGGGGCGGAGCTCGTCCAGTACGACCAGAACATCGGGATCGATCCCCTGCCCTGACGCCCTCCGGCCCGGCCGGAGAAGGGCTGGGCAGCCATACCTTTCCGGTTGAAAACGATGCCAAATATCGTCACGCGCACGATCGATTTTCGGGACCGTGGCTTTCACACTGGGAGGGTGACATTCGAAACGAGACGCATCAAGCTCGACATTCCTGACGGACCGGAATACGACCAGGTACGCGATATGCACGGTCACACGGTGACGGTGTTCGCGTCCACGGAGATCAACGGCGAACGTTCCCTGAAAATCGGCAGCCGGACTTTACAGCTGAGGAAGGTGGGGGTGGACGAGGACGACGAGGGGACGATGGACGTCTACCGGGCCGAGTCCATTTCGGAACCCTCCTATTGAGGGCCGTCCCGGCACTCCGAACGCCTCGCGGACCGGCTCTACCCCGCCCTGGACTTGTACATCCGCCGTACAGGCACGTCGTGGAGGTACGCCACCGGGATCTCCCGGGTGAGGATGCGTGGAATACGCCGTTCCAACGGGGGAACTCGTGAGGGAAACGCGCACGCCCGTCCGGCGCGAGCCCGTCCAGCACGAGGAGCCTCGAACCGATGCGCATCACCTTCGCCACCGAAGCGGCCCCCGGCAGGCACGACGCGAACATCGCCGACATCACTGGCGCCGCGAACACCGCTGACAACGACGGCAACGACGGCAACGACGGCAACGAGGACTTCTTCGGGGCGACCCCGGACGCCTTCGTCCTCCTCGACGGCGCGGGGACCCCGGCGGGGTCGGAGTCCGGGTGCGATCACGGCGTCGGCTGGTACGTCCGCTCGCTGGGCTCGACCCTCCTGGCGGGCATGACGCAGGACGCGGGAGCGCTCACGGAGATACTCGCGAACGGCATAAAGGCCGTCGCCTCCCTCCACGACTTCGTCTGCGACCTCACCCATCCCGGCTCGCCGTCCGCCACGGTGGTCATGGTCCGCCGTACGGCGGGCGACCTGGACTTCCTCGTCCTGGCGGACTCCGTCCTCGTCCTGGACGTGGACGGCCAGGCGGAGCCGACGGTCGTCTGCGACGACAGGGTGGACCGGATCGGCAGGGCGCACCGGTCGACCTTGGACGGCCTCGCGTACGGGAGTTCCGAGCGGGTCACCGCGCATCGGGAGTACGTGGAGACCATGCGGGACCACCGCAACCGCGAGGGCGGTTTCTGGATCGCCGCCGTCGACCCGCTCACCGCCGAGCAGTCGCTCACCGGCACGCTCCCCGCCGACCGGGTACGGGCGGTCGCCCTGCTCAGCGACGGAGCCTCCCAGCTCGTCGACCGGTTCGAGCTGGCCACCTGGCGCGAGGCCCTCGACATCCTCGAACGCTCCGGACCCGGCGAGCTGATCCGCCGGGTCCGCGAAGCGGAGCACACCGACCTCGACGGCTCCCGCTGGCCCCGCACGAAAACCCACGACGACGCGACGGCCGCCTACTGCCTGTTCACCTGACCCCCGGCCGGCCGGTTCCACGGCGATCCGGCGGCCCGCCGTCCAGGCCGGGCCGGGACCGCGGCTCCCGTCGAGCCCGTCGAGCCCGTCGAGCGGCGGAACAGGGCTCGGCTCCGGTCGTCGTCCGTCCGGCGGACCTACTTCCTGGAGATCTCCTTGAGAGCGAGGGCCCAGGGGTCGTTCTCCCGGTTTCCGTCTCCGTCTCCGTCTCCGGCACCGGCCAGGCCGGGCTCGGGCGAGCCGGGGCCGTGGTTGGGCAGTACGTGGACGCCTTCGGCCCGGAGGCTTTCGACGCTCCGGCGGAACGGCACGCGTGTGGCGAGAGCCTCGTTGACGAAGGGCAGGACGACCACCGGGATGCCGAGGCCGGGGGCCTCGGCGAGGAGGCCGAGGGCGTAGGTGTCGGCGACGCCCTGGGCGAACTTGTTGACGGTGTTGTACGTGGCCGGGGCGACGATGATCGCGTCGGCCCTGGGGGGCTTGGGCTCGTCCGGCCTGCGGTACCGGCTGCGGACGGGGCGTCCGGTCCGCCATTCCAGGGCGGGGACGTCGACGAACTCCAGCGCGGACGGGGTGGTGACGACCTGGACGACCCAGCCGTCGTCGAGGGCGAGGGCGACGAGACGGCCGACGTCCCGGGCGGCACCGGCCGCGCACACGATGACGTAGAGGAGCCGGCCGGACTCGGTCACGCGATCACTCCCAGGTACGCGACGTGCTCGCCGGTTCGGTGGGCTCACAGGGCAGGTGGACTCACGGGGCAGGTGGACTCACGGGGCGAGCGAGATCGAAAGGACAGCGGGCTCACAGGGTAGACGAGATCGGGCGGGCTCATCGGACAGGCGGGATCGAAACGAGGCCCGCCCACAGACTGAGCCGGGCTCAGATGGTGAGCGGGCTCAAAGGCCGAGCGGAATCGGAGACTGGGCGGGATCGGAGACTGGGCAGGATCAAAGGCCGAGCGGGATCGGAGACTGGGCAGGATCAGAGGCTGGGCGGGATCAAAACGGCGATCCCCTGTGGCAGGTGCGGGCGGCGGTGTGCGGTCCCGTGCTCCGGAAGACGCCTTGACGGGCGTGACGGACGGTGGAGACTTGTCCGGTGGTCAAAACACTGCGTCCCCAGAACTACAACGAAGCGATCTACGTCGGGCACTTCTTCCGTACCGGCGTTCCGGTGGTGATGGACCTCACCGCGCTGCCGGACGACGAGGCGAAGCAGTTCGTCGACTTCGCCGCCGGTCTGGTGTTCGGCAGGGGCGGGGACATGGACCGCCTGTCGCCCAAGGTGTTCCTGTTGATGCCCCTCGGAATGGGCAACCGGACGCCGGTCGCCGAGGAGGTGCCGTAGAGGGGTGACGGAGCGGCGTCACCGGACGTGGCCCGTCAGCCGCCGACGGCCGTTCCGAGTGGCCGCTCTCCCTCGACCTCGCCGACGTCGCGCGCTCCCCGCGGTGGCGCGGCTCGCCCTGATCTCCCCTCTGCCCCGGGAGCAGGGCCGGCGGCCTCGGGGCCCTGGCGACGGCCTTCGTACCCCTGCCGGTGCTGTTCCGGTGGCCGTTCCACGCCCGGCCTCCGGGAACATGCCGGGTGTAAGACCGTCCGGGACCTCGTTCCCCGACCGTGGACCGAAGCGAGACAGGTCCTTCCTGGAAAGCGAGAGGTCGAATTCCGCGATCACCGAATGTCGGACCTCACGTTCGCCCCTCTCCCTCTCGGCTCTCGTTTTCGTGTTCGTTCTCTTTGAGCCCCGTGTATTCGGACCACACGAATACGGTGAGAGCGACGGACCTCACCGGGCGTGCGCTCCAGCCCGAGGTCCACGGCCGCGAGGAGGCCGTACCTCTCGTTCAAAGGAAATCCGCGACGCCCGACCGGTGAAGCCCGGTCATGAGTGAAGTCCGCCCGAAGCCGAAACCGCGCGTGACATACGGCGAACCGTCCCGCTCGCGAACCGGCCCGGCCCGCGACCGTACAGGCTGTGAGCTGGGAGTACGTTTCACCGCGAGCCACTGGATCCAGCCGCTGCCGACGGCCCGCTAATGGCCCGGAGATTTGGCCGGATCACCCGCCGCCGCCACCCGCCACCGGCGCGCGAAGAAGCGGCCACTCCACCACAGTCCGCGAAGGAGAAGCCGGATCACCCCGAAGAGGAGTGCGATCCCGAACAACTGGGAGCACATGAAAAGGACTTCCCCGAGTGACTCCCGGCCGCTGTCGCGCGCCCACTCGACGAGCACCGGCGTGATGACCATGCCGAGCACGTATCCGAGCATCGCCAAGGCCTCGCTGTATCCGGCTCGCATGAACTGATCTTAGGCCCGCGGAAAACCCGCGCTTCGCCATTGCTTGCTTTTCCCACACCTCGCTTCGTTCCGAAGGGAAGGCGTACGACGAGGTGTTCCTGCTGTCACGGTCGTCGCGCGTGGCTGGGACGCGAGACCGGGCCGGGGAGTCAGGCCGGGGAACCGGGCCGGCGGCTCTTCGCGGTGGCGCGAACGACGAACCGGCGAGCAGAGCGGGAGCACGGCCCGGCCGAACCGCCCCGTCTCGCCCGAAACAACAGATGAACAAGTGCTTGATGGTCGAGACGATGTGAGATATCAACAAAACACGAGTAGGGCTCATAGAAATCTTGACGCCACCAGCGCGGCGTGTTGTGATCTAGCCAGTCATATTTTCATGCTCATTTAGTAGGAAATGGGGCAGTCGTGAGGGTTCTACGGCGTGCGGCCGCGATGGTCGCGCTCCTGGTGGGTGCGGTCGGCATCCAGGTCATCCAGGGCGGAGCGGCACAGGCGGCCCTGCCCACCGCCGCCGTCGCCCTCGGCGACAGCTTCGTCAGCGGGGAGGGCGCGGGGGACTACCAACCCGTCGTCGACACCTCGGGAGCGGCACAGGGCTTCCCCGGCTGGTCGGCGGCGAACAACAACGCCTACTTCTGCCACCGGTCGGCGAACGCCTCACTGTTCAAGGCCTCGCTTCCCGGCATCCAGGACCGCTTCAACCTCGCGTGTTCCGGCGGCCAGCCCTCCGACATCGCCAACGCCTCCAGCGCCCGCCCCAAGGGCCGCTCCGTCGCCTCGCAGCTCGACCAGCTGCGCGCCGTGGCCCAGACCCACGACATCGACGTCGTCCTCATCGGCCTCGGCTCCAACAACACCCAGTTCACCTTCGGCGACGTGGCCACGCTGTGCGCCAACCGTTTCATCGCCGACGCCTGGACGGGCTGGTGGGAGTTCTGGGCCTACCTGGGCGGCGACGTGCCGCAGGAGCCCTGCACCGTCTCCGACCTGGCGTCCAACGCCGAGGTGGCCACCGCCACCACCGAGACCACCGCCGCCCTGCGCCAGATCCTCGACACTCTCGCCCAGATCGACGCCGACGGCGTCCACAGCGTGGTCCTGCAGACGTACACCAACCCGTTGCCGCTCGACGTCGCCCCGCAGTACCGGGACGAGGACGACCGCACCGACACCCGCGACAAGTTCCGCGCCCTCGGTGCCGAACGGTACGCCGCGGGCTGCCCGATCCACCGCGCGAGCCTCGCCCCCGGGCACGTCTTCTCCGAGAACCTCGGCAACCTGGTCAAGAACTCCTACGCCACGCTGGCGGCCGAGCGTCCGGCGGCCGACCTGCGCGTGCTCGACGTCCAGCAGGCCTTCGACGGCGCCCGGCTCTGCGAGAACCCCGGCAGCCCGGGGAACGCGCTCGCCACCCCGGTCCGGATCCAGGAGTCGCCGAACGGCAACTTCGTCAACAGCCTGTCCGGCTGGGACAAGCTCCGCGTCCAGAAGGCGGCGAACACCTGCGTCACCTACTTCCAGACCTGCCAGGAGGCGTGGCACCCCAACGCCGCGGGCCACACCGTCCTCGGCCAGTGCCTGTCCGGCGCCCTCACCGCCGCACCCCGTACGGTCGTCAACTGCGCCCGTAACGCGAACGGCACGCTCACCATCTCCTGACGTACCCCTCCTCCCGAATCTTCCTGAAGCGCGACGGCGCGTGTCCCACCTGCGGGGCGCGCGCCGTTTCGCGTACGTGACCCCGCGCCACGCCGGCAAGCCCGCGAGTGGTGGGCCGGGTCTGTTCAGTAGCATGCGGCCCATGTCGGATGCCCTGCCCCGCCCCGAGCCGTTCACCTCGCGGACCACCCCCGCGGCGCTGGAGGACCTCCGGGCGCGGCTGCGCGCGACACGCTGGCCCGACACGCCGCAGGACGCCGGATGGTCGCTCGGGACCGACCTCGCCTACCTCCGTGAGCTCGTCGCCTACTGGGCGGACGGGTTCGACTGGGCAGCGCAGGAGGCGGCTCTCTCCCGGCTCCCCCGCTTCCGCGTCCCGGTCGGCGGCCTCGGGATCCACTTCGTGCACGCCAGGGCCGCCGCTCCGGCGGGGCCAGTGCTGCCGCTCGTCCTCAGCCACGGCTGGCCCGACTCGTTCTGGCGGTACCAGAAGGTCATCCCGCTGCTGACCGACCCCGGCGCGCACGGCGCCGACCCCGCCGACGCGTTCGACGTCGTGGTCCCCGACATGCCGGGCTACGGATACTCCGACCGTCCCACCGGCCCGCCCCCGGACTCCGTCGCCGTCGCCGGGCTGTGGGCCGAGCTCATGCGCGTCCTCGGCTACCCGCGGTTCGGCGCCGCGGGCGGGGACATCGGCAGCCACGTGAGCCGCTACCTCGCGCTCGACCATCCCGAACGGGTCGTGGCCGTTCACCGTACCGACGCGGGGGTGCCCGTCCTCACCGGCGACCCGGTGGATCTGGGCCCCGAGGAACGCGCCTGGATCGAACGCGTCACGGTCTGGGCCCGGGACGAGGGCGCCTACGCCGCCATGCATCGCACCAAGCCGCAGACCGCGGCCTTCGGGCTCGACGACTCGCCGGCCGGACTCGCGGCGTGGATCGTCGAGAAGCTCCGCGCGTGGAGCGACTGCGAGGGCGACATCGAGCGGCGCTTCACGAAGGACGAGATCCTCACGAATCTCACGATCTACTGGCTCACCGCGACGATCGGTTCGTCGATGCGCATGTACCACGCCAACGCCGCCATCCCGCCCGCGCAACACGCCCGCAGGGTCGAGGTCCCGTCCGGCTTCTCGCTCTTCCCCGGTGACATCCTCCGGCCGCCGCGGGCGTGGCTGGAGCGCACGACGAACCTCGTACGCGTGACCGAACCCGCCGCCGGCGGGCACTTCGCGCCGTTCGAGGTGCCCGAGCTCTACGCGGAGGAACTACGCGCCTTCTTCCGCCCCTACCGGACCGCGATGACGGGCTGAGGGCGGGGAGACCGAGAGCCAGGAGACGCCGCCCGGCACGCGCGACGTCCTGTACGTACGGCCACGGTCCGCCCCCGAGCACCGGCAACGCCATGCTGCCCGTCCCCCACGGCACGTCCCGGGCCGGACCGGTCACGGCTCGGTGTCCTCCCAGTGCTCGGTGTCCTCCCAGTGCTCGGTGTCCTCCCAGTGCTCGGTGTCCTCCCAGTGCGGGGTGTGCGACCTGACGTCCTCCGGCACGCGAATCCGCCCGTCCAGCAGAACGAGGGGAGCGATCTCGGTGCTCTCGTGGAAGCGCGTGTAACCGACGAAGGACCCGGCACCGCCGGCATGCGTGTCGGCCAAGCACCTGCCGAGCCAGTCCAGCAGTGTCCTGAGCCGGTAGAAGTCGTCGGGATGGAGTTCCTGGCGTACCGTCAGCGCCCAGCCGTCCGGTCGCTCCCGCGCGGCCAGCTCGGCGACGAGCGCGCCCCCCACCCGCCGGGCAGCGCCGCGCTGCGCGAACACGGGCTCCGCCTCCGCGTCCTCCCACTCGCAGTCGGGGTCGTCGGGATCCCCGAGTGGATAGGTTTCCCCATACCTGTCGGTGCCGATCGGCAGTCGCCCAGGTCGTGGCCCCTGCCCCACGTGCCACCGCAGCTCGGCGAGCTCGTCGTCGGTGACATCAGCGTGAATGTCCACAGACAGCACGAGTTCGTAGATGTCCGCCATCGGCACACCGTACCGTCGCCGACCGTACGAGACAGGACCTCTCCGCAGGGGCCGGCCGGTGGCGGGCGTACGGGCCCCTAAGAGCGTCACCGACCGCTCCTTCCGGACGGCGATCACCGCGAGCGTGGTCGCGGCGCTGGAGGGCGGCCGTCCCGGCGGGAACCGAACGGGGCGTCGTCGTCGTCAACGATCGGGAGGGTGGACCCAGCCCGTCCGGTGCCGGCGTCTCACCAGCGACCAGGTTCCGTCGTCGCACGTACCGGCGCGCCGCCGGAAATCGTGATCGTTGATGAAGTACGGGGCGTCGAGATCGAGCCAGCTGTCCTTTCGTGCCCGCCGGTCCCAATGGGCGGTGGGGATGCTGACGCAATTCATCCGATGCGATTTGTCCTGACTGGTAATTTTCAGAACCTCCACGCCCGCCGGATGGGTGCGAATCACCAGACACGGCCTGATCTTTCCCCCCGAGCCGTCGGCGAACGGCACGCCGGCCCACCAGATGTCGCCGGGGCGTGGACGTGACTGCCAGGTCGGATCCGGCGGCACCTCGTGCACCCGGGGCCCGGAGGGGCGGGGGGCGAGGACCCAGCGAACAAGGCGGACAAAGGCATATATGATCGCTATCCATATGCCAATGACCACCAGGATGCCCAGTAATTCACCGGCTTTCCCGAGAGCTTCAGTCATGGCTCACAACATACTCGGCAAGCACTGAACTCCAATCTTGGTTGGATATTTCATCTTTACGTAGCGCAGGCCAGGGCACGCCGCCCCTGATGCCAGCCGGTTCGGCCCAGTTCGGCTCAGTTCGGCCCTGCCGGCATAGACCGACGACCCGTCCGCGTCCTTGCTTGGTGACATCGCGAGGAGGACAGGTGGATCCAGGATTTGAGGCGGACTTCCGGGAGTTCGTCGTCGATCGATCAGGGGCGCTGTTCCGTACCGCGTACTTGCTGACCGGTGACCGGCACGCCGCCGAGGACCTGATGCAGTCGGCGTTGGCGAAGACAGCGGTGAGGTGGCGCAGCCTGCGCGATCCGGCGGCCATCGAGGGTTACGTCCGCCGTGTCATGTATCACGAGCAGGTGAGCTGGTGGCGGCGCCGTTCTCGGGTCGCGGAAGTGTCCACCGGATGGCTGCCGGAACAGATCGGCGACGGGCACGCCGAGATGGTGGACCTTCGCCTGGTGATGCGCGCTGCTCTCGCCCGGTTGACACCCCGGCAGCGGACCATGCTCGTGCTGCGCTACTTCGAGGACCTGTCCGAGACCGAGATCGCACGGCTGCTCGGTGTCAGGGTGGGGTCCGTGCGCAGCCAGATCTACCGGTCGTTGGAGCGCCTGAAGAAGGCCGCACCTGAACTGAGCACCGTGAGGGAGTTCGGATGAACATCGAGGATCTGCTGCGCGAGACCCTCTCCGACATGGCCCACGAGGAGCAGCCACCCCCACCGGCCCGGTTCTTCCGGGCCAACCGGGATCGATCCCGTCGGCGCGGCCTCGCCCTGGCGGCAGCGGCGGCCGTAACCGTGATGGCGGCCGGATCCACGCTCGTGGTCCAGGGACTGTCCTCTCAGACGACGGTCCCCAAGGACTTCACCGGACAGGGCTCCGGCGAGACTCCCGGGGAGAGCGAGCAGGGGTGGACCACCCTGACCGTGAAGGAAGGACAGCGGCTCACGCAGATCTTGAAGCAACTGTCGACCGTCACCGGCAGATCGCTCGCGGAGTTCGAACGGGCCGCCGAGGACGGCGGGGAACTCGGCCTTCCGGCCTACGCCAAGGGCGCGCTGGAGGGATTCGCGTTCCCCGCGACCTACGAGGTCTCACCCGCGTCGAGCCCCGGCGAACTCCTCGCCGCGATGGTGACCCGCTTCAACCGTGCCGCCGAGGACAGCGACCTGGTGGACGGCGCCAGGCGTGCCGGCCGTACGCCACTGGAGATCCTGACCATCGCCAGCATCGTCCAGGCCGAGGCGGCCGACAGGCGCGACATGCCCAGGATCGCGCGGGTCATCCACAACCGGCTGAACCACACGCCCGAGATGATGCTGCAACTGGACAGCACGATCATGTACGGCCTGAACAAGTTCGGCACGAGGGCCTCGAAAGAGGATCTCAGGAGCAGGTCGCGGTACAACACCTATGCGCGCCTCGGCCTGCCGCCCGGTCCCATCTGCAATCCGGGTGCCGACGCCATCGAGGCCGCCCTGAAGCCGGCCGCCGGCCCCTGGCTGTACTTCGTGAGGACCGATCCGGAGAAGGGCGTCACGAAGTTCGCCGGCTCCGAATCCGAGTTCCTCAAGCTGGTCGAGGAGCACGACAGGAACCGCCGCTCCGGGTGATGGAGCGGCGTGACACAGTCGTCGGTCCACCGGCCGGACACGTTTCCTCTGAAAGAGATCGCGGGACGTCCATCTCCGGATTGTTCCGAGGCGACTCCGAACCGGGCGGTTTTCTGGAGCAATCCCTCTTGGCTGACACCGAGGTCACGCTGGAGCCATTCGCTGAGTTCCGCGACGTGACGGCGTATTTCGTCGATGTCCACGCACGACATCGTGGCCGGCGAAAATCACGTTGGCGTCACCGGCGGAATCGACGGCATCTCGGTTCTGATCAACGCAGGTGTTCGGGCAGCCTCAGCCACACGTCGGCCTGGCCGCTGGCCGATCGGTTGTCGGTCGGCCGCAGGCCCGCTCCGGCATAGCAGTAAGCCTCGGCCTGGCCTTGGTAGAGGTAGGTGGCGAGGATCTCCTCCGCGGACTCTTCGGCGTGGACGCTGCCGCCGCCGGGGTGGGTGTCCCATTCCTCGACGACTCCGTCGCGGGCGACGGCCCCCTGGTTACCGCTCTTGGGATTGGCGAACAGCCGGTAGCAGACGGTGCCCACCGACAAGCGCTTCATGACGCCGCGTCTGGACGCGGCGTATCCCCACGGCTGAGCGACGACACATCCGCCGGGCACGTCCGTGACACCGATGACGGCCAGGCTGGCGTCGAAATCCGCCCAGAGATCCTCCATGATCTCTTCAACCTCGGCGTCGTCGACCGGCACGGCCTCCAGGCGCCGTGCCGCCTCGGCGGCGGTGATGCCGGCCACGCAGGCGAGGCTGTGGCCGTGGTCGAAACGCCCCAACACGGCGATCAGACGTCTGGCCTCTGCCACGGCGGCGGTCTCGGCGGCGGACAGGCCGGTCTCGCCATCGGGAAGAGTGAAAAGGTCGGGGGTGGGAGTGGCCAGGCTGAGCCGTCCGGGGGACCAGCCGTTCATCATCGGCCGCCACGGGTCGGCTCCGGCGGCGACCAGGGCGCGGGCGTTGCCGGGGCGGTTGGCGAAGACGGCTTCCCAGAGCGCGGTACGACCCTCGTGCTCCGCGTCGACATCGCCGCCGCGCTGGGCCAGCTCCGCGATCACCTCGGGCGAGCCGTACCTGGCCGCCACGTGAAGCGGTCGTTTACGAAAGAACGCCTCTGCGTTCGGGTCGGCACCCGCGGCGAGCCGGGCGCGGATCAGGCCGAGGTCCGTCCAACCGTTCCAGCCAATGCCGGACCACCCGGATTCGTCGTTGACGGCCATGGCTCTCCTTGAGGGGATGCGCGGGTACGGGAACGCCGATCATGGCGTACGGGGCCGACAGATTCGGGCCGCGGCCACAGTCGGCCCACGAGAGGACGGGGCCTTCCGGCGACCATGGTCATGTCGGCTGATGAGAGCTGGGCGAAACTGACCGAAAGCCGATGAACCTCTGCGTGAGGGCGCAACCGAGGCCGACGGATGTCATCGTCGCGGCACCGATCGACACCGGTGAACGAACCCGGCGCGCCCTACCCGATTTTGCGGGCACGACCCGGGGAAACACGACCGGAACCATTCCGCGAACACCGACTCGGGACCGCTCACGGCGGCCACACACCCCGGAAACGATCAACGGCGCCCGATCCGGGGGAACTCCCTGGTCAGACGCCGTTTGCGATGCTCAGCGGAGAGCGTGGGATTCGAACCCACGAGACCGGTCACCCGGCCTAGCGGTTTTCAAGAGGGCTGCATTCTCAGCGAGGGCAGGGCCTCTCACCAGGGCGGGAGCGTCTTTCTCCGTCTCGACCACCGAAGATCATCCCGCACATATCCCGCAGCGGCTATTCGTCGATCTCGGCGTGCCTGGCACGCTCTCGCAGCCGACGTAGGCGGCGGTTGTACTGACCGGCGTAGAACCTCTCGGCTTTGTCGACCAACCGGTTCTGCGGGTCAGAGAAGCTTTCATTTTCGGAATTTAAGACTATTTTTTCACTTCTTTCAAAATCCCCTTCAGCCTTTCGATAAATTGACTCATCATCGCCGCTTCCAAATCTTTCTTTGAAAGTCTTTCTTGTGCATTAATTATAATGGATGTAGCCGATTTATTAAAGCCGTCGTCCACTAAACGGAACATATGCAATGGCAGAACCACATTAGGGTTATCTCGATACCCTCGAACAGTACCATTATCTCTTCGATCATCCCCTCTCAACACCTTTATCAGTCCAAAGCTTTCTAGGTCGCCGTGAGCCTCATAGGCATCTGGGCCGACCCCAAATTGCAAAACGCGCTGACTGCTTTCGAACTTCGTATACCCCGTCTGCCCTGAGACCGGATCAGCACGAGAGGATGCAAGCATCATCAAGAAAATAAGCTCGCTATCTTTCAGCACATGAATCCAACCATTCCTGAACAAGCCCATAGGCAAGCGAAAGTAATCATCTTCTTCGGCGGGAACAGTGTAGGCAATTGGACTCCCTTTCGATTCTCCACTTTCATGAAGAAGCTGAAATTCTCGATATCTACCTATGGCATCACCAATATGCGGAAGGGAAACAAGAGGACATCGAGGGTGAGAGAGCGTCTTAAGGGCTGAGACAATTCTGTCTCGTCTTCGTTTTATATCACCTTGCGACAATCCGTTCCGCCATCTGCGGCCTTGGTCATAAACGGCGATCATGTCGACCCACCCAGTACCACCTTCATGCGATCGAACAGGAGTACGCCAGGTAGGTTGCTCCCCTGGGCTCGTACGCATCTGAGCTTCACAGAGCGCTAGCAAGTAAAGCCGCAAGGCAATTCCATGAGGTGAAATAACCATGGATGCAGGCGGACGCTCATTGCGAGGCGGCAAACGTCGAGAGGAATTTCCGGAAACTGTGGGATTGTAAATCCGGTTAAAACTGTTACGAACCCGAACCTCCCGAGGCCATCGACCGCTCCTTCTAAGGTTTGCAGTCGCCTCACGGATGACTCCGTACCGCTCCATCCAGGCAACGAGATCACGACGGGTAGCTGGATCGCTACGTTCAGTATCAGAGTTGATGGATCCACCCCCCTGGAAGCAGTCGTTACCGGATCGCAACATCTTTGATCCAGGCCCTTTTCCCATCCCCTGTGACGTGCCCAAATGTACTACTAGGACCAGGACGGGTTTAGACCGACATTGAGGCCAGCTTAGTGAAGATGATCGCGCGGCATTATGGGAAAAGTCCGCCCCGCTGACCAGGTCAGAGGCGGGGGCGCTTCCGGGTGCCACCGGAAGCGCCCCCGATCCGGCGTGCCATCTATCTCACGGAGAACACCAGACATGACGACAGTACGCCAGATTGCGAACAGGGCTAGTCTCCCGCCTGCTCGGCTTCCTAGCCGGTGGGCCATGATCCTTACGGTTTCGGGGCACCTCACGTGGGCGAGTGCGCCCTACGGTTCTCTGGCCATGGTTGCTACTGGGATCGTGTCTGCCAGCATGCTGAACACGATGATCGAGTAGGGGACATCGGAACGCCCAAGCAGTCAGGCGCCCAGAAGGCAAGCGTCAGTTAGGTGATAGCCGCTGTGATGCTCGGTGAGTCGGGGCTGAGGGACAAAGCCCCGACTTGCTGGCGCCCCTGCGACAGGCACGACATCCGTGACAGACCTCTTCCTTATCAGGACCATCCCGGCCATGGTGCAGGACCTGCGACCCGGCTCAGAGCAGTGCTGGGAGGCTGTAGACGTGAGCCGTTGTGTGCCTCTGTTGCAGTACTCATTGCAGTACTGCTCCCCTTGCCGCTCGCATCTGCCCTCCTAGCAGATGCAGTCCCAGGATGAGGCCATCGAGTCGAGTGTCGTGATGCCAACCGCGAAGCGACGTCGTAGACACTCCGACTCAATGACCTCGTTCTGGACGTTCAAGCGAGGGGGAGGCCGTCTCTCTTCGTCACTCCATCAACTTGTGGAGGCAGGTGGCGATGGCCACAGCGATCCCGATACCCGTGGCCAAAGCAGTGCCCAGACCTGCGATGCCACCGACTGCTAAGCCGGCGATCCCGCCGACGACAGCACCAACGAGTCCGGCGAACCCGAGGATGGTGGCCCAACGGTGGGGAAGCCTCGGCGGCTCGGCAGCAGTTTGGTTGTTACTCCGCGAGGATCCTTGGAATAACCTCATGATGAGACGTCCCTTCGTACTAG
The DNA here is from genome assembly GCF_042888905.1 of Streptosporangium sp. NPDC002721. NCBI lineage: Bacteria > Bacillati > Actinomycetota > Actinomycetes > Streptosporangiales > Streptosporangiaceae > Streptosporangium > Streptosporangium sp. NPDC002721. The sequence goes on along the minus strand of NZ_JBIAQI010000058.1, from coordinate 288 downwards.
CTCTGTGCATCGGACGTGAGAGCGGCTCCCTGTTGGCGCAGGGGGCCGTTCGCTTTGGAGCAACGACCTCGCCGGTTCTCACGTAAAGAGTGTGGATGGTCGACACAACCTCTACTGCGTCTCCATCCTCAAGGAGGCTGCTCCTTTCAGCTGTCGGTGAGTCAGGCCCGGTAGGGCGGGAGTGTCCTTGTAAGCATTGAACGTTTTTCATCCCTTGGCAGCAGGCTGCTGGTCACAGCGTGATCGCAAGGTTGACGCTCACCTGACGACATAGAGAAACCCCTGGTA
>NZ_JBIAQI010000057.1:0-33804 GCF_042888905.1 Streptosporangium sp. NPDC002721 | reverse complement strand
ACCAGCCCGCCCACCACGTGATCGGCCAACCACGGATGCGACCCCAACGAGACACGACCCGTCAACACCGCCTCATCACTGTCGGCCAGACCCACAGCGGCACCCAGCAGCGGATGCCGGGCGGCCGTCAGGCCCAGCCCCCGGGCGTCCCCGGTCGAGGTCGGGTCCGGCCAGTACCTCCGGCGCCGGAAGGCGTACGTCGGCAGCTCCACCCGGCGGGCACCGGGGAAGACCGCCCGCCAGTCCACCGGCACCCCGCGCACGTGCAGGGCCGTCAGCGCCGCCATCGCCGTCGTCCGCTCGTCGCGGCCCCCGCGCAGTACCGGCACCAGCACCGCGTCCGCCTCCCCCTCGGGGTCCGTGGCGTGCGGGTGCGCGTCCGGCGTCGAGCCGGTGGCACGCGGGTCCGGACCGGCGGCGAGGGTGTCGGCCGCCATCGCGGTGAGCACGCCGTCGGGGCCGAGCTCCAGATACGCCCGTACCCCCTGGGCGTGCAGCGTCCGGACGGCGTCGGAGAACCGGACGGTCCGGCGCACCTGCTCCACCCAGTAGTCCGGCGAGCACAGCTGCTCGGCGGTGGCAGCCTCCCCGGTCACCGTCGACACCACCGGGATCTGCGGCGGGCCGTACGACAGCGCCCCCGCCACCTCCCGGAAGTCCTCCAGCATCGGGTCCATCAACGGGGAGTGGAAGGCGTGCGACACCCGCAGCCGCTTCGTCCGTACTCCCCGCTCCTCCAGCACGGCCGCGATCCCGAGCACCGCCTCCTCGACCCCGGCCACCACCACCGAGGAGGGGCCGTTCACAGCGGCGACCGAGACCTCACTCTCACGACCGGCCAGCAGCCCGGCGACCTCCTCCTCGGAAGTCCCCACCGCCACCATCGCCCCGCCCGCGGGCAGGGTCTGCATCAACCGGGCCCGTGCCGCCACCAGCGCGCACGCGTCGGCGAGCGACAGCACCCCCGACACATGGGCCGCCGCGATCTCCCCGACCGAGTGGCCGGCCAGCACCCCCGGCTTGACACCCCACGACGACACCAGGCGGAACAGCGCCACCTCCAGCGCGAACAACGCCGGCTGCGCCCACCCCGTCCGATCCAGCGCCTCCGCCCGCTCGGCGAACAGGACGTCCCGCAGCGACCCCTCCAGCAGCGGGTCCAGCTCGGCGATCACCTCGTTCAGCGCCGCCGCGAACACCGGGAACCGCTCGTACAGCTCCCGGCCCATCCCGGCCCGCTGGCTGCCCTGACCGGTGAACAGCACCGCCGACCTGGCCTGCCTGCCGTGGCCCCTGATCACACCGGTGGCGCCACCGTCCGCCAGCTCAGCCAGCCCCGCGCGCAGCTCGGCGCGGTCGGCGGCGAGGACACCCGCCCGGTGCTCGAACGCCGACCGCGTCGTGGCCAGCGAGAACGCCACGTCGGCCAAGGCCGGGGCCGTCTCGGGCGTGCCGTCCAGATGCGCGAGCAGGCGCGCGGCCTGGGCCCGCAGCGCCTCGTCCGTACGGCCCGAGAGCAGCACGGGCACCACACCCGCGGGCGCCGGGTCCGCCGCGGGCGCGTCCGCCTCGGCCTCCGGCGCCTCCTCCAGCACCACGTGGGCGTTGGTGCCGCTGACCCCGAACGACGACACCCCGGCCCGGCGCGGATGGCCGGTCTCCGGCCAGGACCGCGGCTCGGTCAGCAGTTCCAGCGGGCCCGTGGACCAGTCCACCCGCGACGAGGGGGCGTCCACGTGCAGCGTCTTCGGCAGCACCCCGTGCCGCATCGCCAGCACCATCTTGATCACACCGGCCACACCGGCCGCCGCCTGCGTGTGGCCGATGTTCGACTTCACCGAGCCCAGCAGCAGGGGCCGGTCCCGGTCCTCGCCGAACGTGGAGATCAGCGCCTCGGCCTCGATCGGGTCGCCCAGCGTCGTACCGGTCCCGTGTCCCTCCACGACGTCGATGTCCGCCGCCGACAGCCGCGCGCCGGCCAGGGCGTCGAGGATCACCCGCTGCTGCGAGGGGCCGTTCGGGGCGGTCAGGCCGTTGGAGGCGCCGTCCTGGTTCACCGCCGAGCCGCGGATGACCGCCAGCACCTCGTGCCCGTTGCGCCGCGCGTCCGACAGCAGTTCGAGCACCAGAACGCCCACGCCCTCGGACCAGCCCGTGCCGTCGGCGCCGTCGGCGTACGCCCTGCACCGCCCGCTGGGCGACAGGCCGCCCTGGCGGTTGAACTCGATGAAGGTGCCGGGTGTCGACATGACCGTCACGCCGCCCGCGAGCGCCAGGGCGCACTCGCCCATCCGCAGCGAGTGCGCGGCCCAGTGCAGCGCGACCAGGGACGACGAGCAGGCCGTGTCCACCGTCACCGCCGGTCCGACCAGGCCGAGCGTGTACGACAGCCTGCCGGACAGCACGCTGTTCGCCGTGCCGGTGAGGCCGAAGGCGTCGATGTCACGGGGCAGGTTGTCGCGGTAGTCGGGGGACATCGCGCCGATGAAGGCGCCCGTCTGGCTGCCCCGCAGCGCGACCGGGTCGATGCCCGCCCTCTCGACGGCCTCCCAGGTGGCTTCGAGCAGCAGTCTCTGCTGCGGGTCCATGCCCAGCGCCTCGCGGGGGGAGATGCCGAAGAAACCGGCGTCGAACTCCGCCGCGTCACGCAGGAAACCGCCGGACAGCGAAGGCGGCACGGCGTCGCCGTACTCGTCGCGGAGCCTGTCGAGGTCCCAGCCACGGTCGGCGGGCGGCTCGGATATCGGGTCGCCGCCCTCGGCGAGCAGCTTCCAAAGGTCCTCCGGGGAGGCCACGCCGCCCGGGTACCGGCAGGTCATCCCGATGATCGCGACCGGCTGCTGATGTTGTTCCTCGAGGTCGTGGACGCGTTGCCGGGTGCGCCGGAGATCGGTGGTCGCCCGCTTGAGGTATTCCCGGAGTTTCGCTTCGTTGTCCATATCAGCTCAACCCTTTTCGACGACCAGCACGAACCCATCAACTCGCCGGGCCTCGAAGCCGCGGTCGAGTCCACGAGCTCCACCCGCATCGGCTCAGTCTCGGCTTCGCGCTCCCCGAAAATCATTAGTAACCCCGGCGCCGGGACGTGCCCGTTCCCGCGCGTTCCCGCCTGAACGCGAGCTCCGCCGGGAGGGCCCCAATCTGGGGAAATGACCAGCGGACCGGACCGTACACTCGCGCAATGGCCGGTCAGCTGCACATCACGTCAGAGTTGTCGGAGTACGTCCAGCGGATGTCGTCGCGGGAGGACGAGATCCTGCGCTCGCTGCGCGAGGAGACCGCGGCCCTGCCCGCGGGCAGGGCGATGCAGGTGATGGCCGAGGAGGGGCAGCTGCTCACGCTGCTGGCCCGGCTCACCGGCGCGCGGACCGTGCTGGAGGTCGGCACCTTCACCGGCTACAGCACGCTGTGCCTGGCCCGCGCGGTCGCTCCCGGGGGGCGCGTCATCACCTGCGACATCACCGAGCGCTGGCCCCGCGTCGGGATGCCCCACTGGCGCCGGGCCGGGGTGCTCGACCGGATCGACCTGCGGATCGGCGACGCCTCGGACACCCTCGCCACGCTGCTGCTCGACGAGGGGCCAGGGTCGGTCGACCTCGTGTTCGTCGACGCCGACAAGCCCGGCTACCCGAAGTACTACGAGGCCGCCCTGCCGCTGCTCAGGGAGAACGGGCTGATCGTGGTGGACAACACCCTGTTCTTCGGCAAGGTCGCCGACCCGGCGGCGCGGGACGCGGACACCGAGGCCATCCGCGCGTTCAACGCCCTCCTCCTGGAGGACCGCCGGGTGGACATCTCGCTGCTGCCGATGGCGGACGGCATCACCCTCGCCCGCAAGAGGGGGCCGGCCGAACCGGCCCCCTGAGGCCCGTCAGACGGCGGGCCCGTCAGACAGCGGGCCCGTCAGACAGCAGGCTCGTCAGACGGCGGGCGAGGGGCTGCGGAGGCCGGGGAGCCGGGTGCCGGGCGAGGCCCCGAGGTCCGGCGCGGCGAGGGTCATCGTGGTGGGCGGGCCCTGCGGCGCCGGGACGAGGTGGAGCCGTTCCAGGCCGCCGGCGTCCGGGGCGGGCAGGTTCCCGACGCACGGGCAGTCCGCGTCGCTGAACCCGCTGAACCGGTAGGCGATCTCCATCATCCGGTTGCGGTCGGTGCGGCGGAAGTCGGCCACCAGGTGCGCGCCGGCGCGGGCGGCCTGGTCGACCAGCCAGCGCAGGATCACCGTGCCCGCGCCGAAGGACACGACCCGGCACGACGTGGCGAGCAGCTTCAGGTGCCACGTCGTCCGTCCCAGCTCCAGCAGGATGACCCCGACCGCCCCGTGCGGCCCGAAACGGTCGCTCAGCGAGGTGACCAGGACGCGGTGCCGGGGGTCGTCGAGCAGCCGCTCCAGCGTCTCCCGCGAGTAGTGGACACCGGTGGCGTTCATCTGGCTGGTGCGCAGGGTGAGCTCCTCGACGCGGGAGAGGTGCTCCGCCGTCGCGTGCTCGATGCGCATCACCAGGCCGAGCGAGCGGATGAACTCCTCGTCGGGGCCGGTGAAGCCGGACTTCGCGGCCTCCCGCCGGAACCCGGCCTGGTACATCCGCCGCCGGCTCCTGGCGTCCTCGGTCACCGTCTCCGGGCTGAACTCCGCCAGCCCGGCCAGCTCGGCGACCTGCTCGGCGGAGTAGCACCGCACGTCGGGGAGGTGGAAGGCCACCTCGGCCCGTTCCGCGGCCTGGTCGTCGACGAACGCGATCGTGCCGAGGGCGAACCGCAGCTCCTCCGCGATCTGCCGGATCGAGTCGGACTTGGGCGACCAGCCGATGCGGGGCCGCACGAAGTACTCCGCGACGCCCAGCTCCTCGAGCTTCGCCCAGGCGTGGTCGTGGTCGTTCTTGCTCGCGACGGACTGCAGGATGCCCCGCGAGTCGAGCAGCCGGATGAGCTCGTGGACGGGCTCCGCCAGGCGGATCTCGTCGTTCTCCAGCAGGGTTCCCTGCCACAGCGTGTTGTCCAGGTCCCATACCAGGCATTTGACGACCGAGGTCTTGTCGGGCACCTGTCCTCCTCGTGTTGGTCAGTGTGACTGCGCGACGGCGTGCCGGGCGAGAATGAGCTGGCAGATCTCGGTGCTGCCCTCGATGAGCTCCATGAGCTTCGCGTCGCGGTAGGCCCGCGCCACCACGTGGCCGTCCCGCGCCCCGGCCGAGGCCAGCACCTGCACGGCCGCCGCCGCGCCGCGCGCCGCCTCGGTCGAGGCGACGTACTTGGCCAGGACCGTGGCGATCACCATCTCCGGCGACCTGTCGTCCCAGCGGCGGCTCGCGTGCTCGCAGACCCGGGTCGCCGCCTGCTCGGCCGCCAGGAGCTCGGCCAGGTGGCGGGCCACGAGCTGGTGCTCGGCCAGCGCGTGGCCGAACTGCCTGCGGGTTCCCGCGTGCGAGGCCGCCGCGGCCAGGCAGGCCCGCAGGATGCCGACGCAGCCCCAGGCCACCGACATCCGGCCGTAGGCCAGGGCCGTGGTGACCAGCAGCTGGAGCTGCTGGCCGCCGCCGCCGAGCAGCGCGCCCCGGGGAAGCCGTACGGCGTCGAGGTCGACGTCGGCGTGCCCGGCGGCCCGGCAGCCGCTCGGGTTGGGCACCGGCCGCACGGTGACCCCCGGCGTCTCCGCGGGTACGACGACGGCGGCGCCCTCGTTCCCGTACCGGCCGAAGACGACGATCAGGTCGGCGTAGCGGGCCACGGTGGTCCACGTCTTGTGCCCGTCGACGACCACCGTGTCGCCGTCGGCGCGTATCTCGGTGGTGAGCGCCGCCACGTCGCTGCCGGCCTCGCGCTCGCTGAAGGCGACGGCGGCCAGCTCGCCGCCGGTCAGCCGGGGAAGGTACTCCTGCCGCTGGCGGGTGTCGCCGAGCCGCTGGATCGTCCACGCCGCCATTCCCTGTGACGTCATCACGCTGCGCAGGGAGCTGCACAGGCCGCCCGTGTGCGCGGTGAGGGCGCCGCTGTCCGCGCTGCTCCCGCCGACGCCGCCGTACTCGACCGGCACCTCGGCGCAGAGCAGGCCCTGCTTGCCGAGGGTCCGGAGCGTCTCCACGGGAAGGAGACCTTCGAGGTCCCATTCGCCCGCCTGGTCGCCGACCAGGTCGGTGACCCCTTCGCGCGCCGCGTCGAGCCACTCAGGCATGGTCCGCCACCGGCGCGTCCCGCAGCCGCAGGACGAGGGAGGTCATCCGCTCGACGGTGCGGAAGTTGTCGAGTTTCAGGTCCTCCCCGAGGATGGCGATGCCGTACCGCTGCTCCAGGTGGACGACCAGTTCCATGGCGAACATCGAGTTGACGAGCCCGGAGGCGAACAGGTCCCTGTCCGCGGCGACCTCCGTCTTGATCCGCTCCCGGAGGAAGTCGCCGATCTGCGACCGGACGGCGTCGGCGGACGGCTGAAGCGTCTCTTCTGGTTTCGTGGTCACGAAAGCACCTTCTCGTAGTCGTAGAAGCCCTTACCGGACTTGCGGCCGAGGTGCCCCGCGGCCACCTTCTCCAGCAGCAGCTCACAGGGCTGGAAGTTCGGGTCGCCGGTGCGCTCCCACAGCGCCCGCAGGGCGTCGACCAGGTTGTCCAGGCCGATCAGGTCGGCCGTGCGCAGGGGTCCGGTGGGATGTCCGAGGCAGCCCCGCATCAGGTCGTCCACCGAGTCGGCGTCGGCCACCCCGGCCGCGACGATCCGCGCCGCCTCGTTGATCATCGGGTGGAGCAGCCTGCTCGTGACGAACCCCGGGGCGTCCCGGACGACGATCCCGCGGCGTCCCATCCGCGCCAGCAGCCCGGTGACCGCGGTCATCGTCTCGTCGCTCGTCAGGGCGCCCCTGATCACCTCCACCATCGTGATCAGGTATGCGGGGTTCATGAAGTGGACGCCGACCAGCTCGTGCGGGCGGGCGGCGAACCTCCCCAGCTCCCCGATCGGGATGCCAGAGGTGTTGGTGACCAGCGGGGTTCCGGCCCCGACCAGCCTCGACGCCTCGCCCAGCACCTTCGCCTTGATCTCGGCGTCCTCGACGACCGCCTCGACGACCGCTCCGGCTCCGGCGACGTCCGCGAGCTCCGTGGTCGTCGTCAGCTCGGCCACCCGGCCCGTCGCCGGTACGGCGCCCACGAGCCGCGCGTGCCGGAGCTGCAGGCCGACGCGGTGCCGTGCCTCGGCGAGCTTGTCGTCCGACACGTCGACGAGCACCACCGGGACGCCGTGGCCGATCGCCACGACCGCGATCCCGGTGCCCATCACCCCGGCCCCCAGGACCCCGAGGGGCCCCGGGCGGGCGTCTTCCACTTCGTTCATCCTGAGCCTCACATGACGACGGTTCGGATCGGTCTTTCCTCCCGCCGCACACCGGGTACGGGGGGCGGTGGCGGGCTCACCAGCTCGACGCGTGGATGAGGTCTCCGAAGTCCCGCTCGCGCGAGGCGTGCTGGAGGTCGGACTCCACCATCATGTGCATGAGCTGCTCGAAGCCGACGGTGGGCTCCCAGCCGAGCTCGATCCGGGCGCGGCTGGGGTCGGCGCAGAGGGTCTCCACCTCGGCGGGACGCACCAGCGCCGGATCGACGACGACGTGGTCCCGCCAGTCCAGCTCGACGTACTCGAAGGCGGTCCTCACCGCGTCGCGGACCGAGTGCATGCACCCGGTGCCCACGACGTAGTCGGTGGGCTCGTCCCGCTGCAGCATCAGGTGCATCGCCCGGACGTAGTCGCCGGCGAACCCCCAGTCGCGGACCGCGTCGAGATTCCCGAGGTACAGCTTGTCCTGCAGGCCGAGTTTGATCTGGGCGACGGCGAGGGAGATCTTCCGGGTCACGAACTCGGTGCCCCGGCGCGGCGACTCGTGGTTGAACAGGATGCCGGAGACGCCGTACATGTCGAACGACTCGCGGTAGTTGCGGGTGATGAAATGGCCGAACGTCTTCGCGACCCCGTAGGGACTGCGCGGGTGGAAGATCGTCGTCTCGTGTTGCGGGCTCTCCGCGACCTTGCCGAACATCTCCGAGGACGACGCCTGGTAGAAGCGGATCTGGCCGCTGCTGCCGTCACGGGACTTGTCCAGCCCGCACACCAGGCGGATCGCCTCCAGCATCCGGAGCACGCCCATGCCGTTGACCTCGGTGGTCAGCTCGGCCTGGTGCCAGGACATCGGGACGAAGGAGATGGCCGCGAGGTTGTACACCTCGTCGGGCTGGACCTTGTCCACCGCCGTGACCAGGCTTCCCTCGTCCAGCAGGTCGCCGTTGACGAACGACAGGTCGCTGACAAGGCGGCTGACGCGGGATTTCCGGGGATTCGCCTGCCCTCTGATCAGTCCCCAGACCTGGTAGCCCTGGGACAGGAGATGCTCGGCGAGATAAGAGCCGTCTTGGCCGGTGATACCGGTGATCAGCGCGCGCCTGGACATGCACTTTCCTTTCAGCACCGCGGGCGGGTTCGGACACCGTCGTGACCGCGAAGACGCCGGCGGCGTGCCCACAGCGGGAATCGAGTCCGTCGAACCGGCGAACCGCCGGCCCACGACCGGGCGGAGGTTCTGCCGGGGTTGTCAGGTAATCGACGGTGACAGTGGCCTGTCACCGGGGTGATGGAAACCGGGAAACGCTAGGAAACACTGCGAAACACTGCGAAACACTGCGAAACGTCGGGAAACGCTGCGAAACACCGGGAATCGCGAAGACGCCGGGGGGCCGGAATCATCCGCGGTGAGCGTGACCGGCGCCCGGGCCGTCCGGCAGACAGGATCGGCGGCCCGGGGCCGGAGACGCTACTCCTCGACCCAGCCGTGTGTCCGGGCGAGGCCGACGAGGCACTCGCGGACCCCGAGGAGCTGCTCCGCCGTCATCGTCGGCACGGCCGCGAGTAGTGCCTCGGTGATCTCCTGCGTCAGCTCCCCGGCGGACAGCACGTCGCAGAAGCCGGCGTCGCTGACCTGGCGGTCAGTGGTGGTGGCGGCCGGTCCCGGTGACACCGCCGGCGCGATCGATGCGGGTGTCGGCACGGGCGCGGGCGCGGGTCTCGGTACGGGTGCCGGAGCGGGTCCCGGCGCGGGTCTCGGAGTGACGGGTGAGGGCTGTGAGGGCAGGGTGATCTTCGGTGCGCCGGGCCTGTCGAGCACGCGGACCTGGGACGCCTTCAGCCCCTTGCCGCCGTTCTCGACCCTGAATTCGACCCTCGTGTCGATCGAGATGAGACGCTTGTCGCTGTCGAGGTCGTTGACATGCATGAAAACGTCCTCGCCGCCCGAGTCAGGGGCGATGAAACCGTATCCACGGAATTCATCGAAACTGACGAGCTTACCGGTTACCACCACACCACACCTCACCAGTGCCACGTTTCCAGAAATGAAGACTTTCGCCTTTGGAATCGTTTTCCGCGGTCGCCGGAATTCACTCCCGATTCAGCCGGGAAGCGCGACACCGGCAATCCGGAACACGATTCACCTTTTACCCGCGAATGGACGAATGTGTTTACTCGGCTATCTTGGTGCGCTCGGACCACTGGAAGACCGGAAGGTTCTCCCCGTCGACGGTCAGAAATTCACCGCTGTGCACGAAGTGCTCGTACCCCGCACCGGAGAGAATTTTCACCTTCTCCTCCGGATTGACCGAGCTTCGAACGTGACCGCGATTGGAGAATCGTTCCGGCCCACCGGAGAGCACAATTTTTGCACTGGTCACGATGACACCTCCCTTACATGACGGCTACCTTCAAGAACACGATCGGGATCGGCGGCGGCGACATCGGGATGACCCGGAAATCGCCGTGACGGGCTCATTTCACGAAGTCGGGCAGGATCCGGGGCGGCCAGGAGCCGAGCCGGAAGATGCCCATGGAGTACGCCTTGGAGACCAGGGCCGGGCGGTTGGTGGCCTTCAGCTTCCGCAGCAGCGTCGTCACGTGGTACTCCACGCCGCCCCGGCTGAGATAGAGCATCGACGCGAGCTGCACGGTCGACACGCCCGCCGCCACGCCCTCGAGCACGCGGGCCTCCATGGTGCTGAGCAGCCTTTTCCGCCCGGTCAGCAGGTCGTCGCGCTGCTCCCGGTCGGGCCGCACCAGGACCATCACGCTCTCGACGTGGCCGGCCTCGCCGTGCAGCGCGATCCCGGTCAGCTCGCCGCCGAGCACGGTCTGGTCCGGCCGTACGGCGATGACCCGGTCCTCGAAGCGGGCGCGCTGGTGGTCCGTCAGGTGGGTGAACTGCTGTCCCAGCTTGTCGCGGACGCTCAGGTGGAGCAGCTCGCAGAACGCCAGACCTCGAATGTCGGCCAGGGATCGCCCGAACTGCCGGGTGAACTCGAGATTCGCCTCGATGACCCTGGTCGCGTGATCGAGATTCGCCACGCAAATCCCTGACTGGTCGAAAAAGGAACGGTATTGATCTATCCTGTCAGCGGGTTGGCCGACCATCCGAAGCCGCTGATCCTCATCGACCGGAGCGATGCTCATATCAATACTCATCTGTTGACCATTCCTCTCCTCCAGCAGACGAGACGATGACCCGATAACTGCGGGGTAACGACCGAATCCACTTATTTACATGCTATTAATTAACCTGAAAGCAGGTCAACATAAGTCCACCACAAACAGTAAAAGACTGTGGTGTGTGAGGCGTCCGGTTCGGACCTTGCGGTGCGGTGGCCCGGCCTCGTTCGGTACCGAACTCTCGCGCCCCCGCCCCCGGTGAGCAGCGCGCATCCCGCACTAATAGCGGGCCGTGCGGCCGGGCACCCCGCGCCGGACCGGCGGACGGCGTCGCGCCCGCTGCAATTACCCGTCGGAATCCGGCTCATGCACGGCCGGCGAACCCCGATGCCCGTCACGGACCGGCGCCGCGACGCCCACTTCCGGCCGGCCGGCTTAAAACGATGACTTTATGCCGGGCCCGGACCTCCCGTCCGCCCACCGGCGGAGAGCCCCGGTCTACTCGTCCGCGGACCGCGCGCCCAGTTCCTCGACCAGTGCCGCCCTGCCGCTCACCCCGAGCTTGCGGTAGGTGCTCGTCAGGCTCTTCTCGACGGCGCGCCGGGTCACCCCGAGGGAGTCGGCGATCCGCTGGTTCGTCCAGCCCCGCAGCACGAAGGCGACGACCGTCTCCTCCGCCTTGGTCAGCTCGCCGCGTTCCGGCGCGAACAGCCGCAGCGCCGGGCCGTTCAGCTCCGCGTCCCTGTCGCCCTCGGCCCAGGAGACGCCGCGTTCCGCGGCCACCCGCACGCCCTCGGAGGCGAACTCCTCCGCCTCGCCGGAATCCGTCTCGGCGAGCCTCCTGCCGAGAAGCGTGAGCGTCCGGGACAGCTCGATCCGGTCCTCGGAACCGCGGAGCGTGTCGACGGCCTGCCGGAGGAGGTCGACGCCCTCCTCGCCCGGAGTGATCATGCCGCGCAGCCGCAGCGCGCGGCCGTACACCGAGGGGGCGCCCCACGCCCGCGCGAAGGCGTGTTCCTCGTCGGCCAGCTCGGCCGCCGCCTGCGCCCTGCCGAGCCGGTGGTTCACCGCCGCGGCCCACACCCGCCAGGGGTAGAGGGCCGCGTTCGTCCACCCGCAGCGCGCCAGCTGCCTGCCGCTGTCGAGGAACCGGTACAGCGCGGCGGACAGGTCGCCGCGCGCCGCGTCCAGCATCCCCCGCACCATGCGGTGCGCGACGACCACCCGCAGGTCACCGCTCTCCGGGCTGGTGCGGGTCACCCGCTCGCCCAGCTCGACGTCCCGCGTCTCAAGCGCGATCATGGCGAGCGTCCAGACGGACAGCGTCCTGGCCTCCGGCCAGGCGGGGTCGGCGTTGTCGGCCACGCTCAGCGCGGTGCTCCTGGCCTGGGCCACGTGCCCGGACGCGCGAAGGACCACGCTCCGTTCCGCGTTGACCAGCGCGGTCACCCCGTCGAGCTCCTGGCGCTGGGCCTGCTCGCGTACCGCCTCCAGCCACGGGGCCACCGAGGCCGCCGTGTCGGTGAGGGCCAGGGCCTGGACCAGCAGCGGGAGGGCGGTGTGGGCGTGCCCGGCGCGCGGCGGCTCCCGCTCCAGGACCCGGGTGGCCAGGGCGGAGATCTCGGCGGCCGTGACGCCGCCGGCCATGGTCGCCGCGTACGCGAGGACGGCGAGCAGCTCCCGCCCGGAGCCGGTGGAGACCGGCACCTCCGTGCCGAACCCCCGCAGCCTTTCGGCCGCCGCGCCGAGATGCGCGGCGTCCTGGAGCTGCAGGCAGCGGACGCGGGCCTCCAGCCGCAGGCCGAGGTCTCCTCGCGCGTACGCCGGCCCCCGGTCGTGGAACTGCCGCGCCACGTCCTGGACGAGCGCGCCCGCCGACGGGTTGACCGCGCCGATCGCGGGCGGGATCCACAGCACCGCCTCCGCCCGTTCCGTCACCGAGGTGAGCATCGGCACGGCCTGCGCGATGTGGGTGACCGAGGAGGCGAGGTCGAACCCCCGCTCGGCGGCGGCCAGGTCGACGAGGAGACGGCCCCTGGCCTCGCTGTCGGGCGGCCTGTCCAGCAGCGCGTGCCGGATGTAGCGGGCCGCCTTCCTGGCGGCGCCGCGTTCGAGGGCGGTGCCGGCGGCCGCGCGCAGGACGCCGGTCTCCCAGGCTTCGTACCCGGAGGTGACCTGCAGGAGCTGGTCGGCGACGTGCTCGGCCGGGTGCCCGACGGTGTGCAGCAGCGTCGCCGCCCGGCGGTGCATCAGGGCCCGGGTGTCGGTGCTCATCGCCGACTCGATGCCGTACCGCACGCTCTGGTGGACGAATCGCGGCGCCTCGCCGCCGTCGAGCAGGCCGAGGCGGTCGAGGGTCTGCATCGCGGACTTGTAGTCGATGCTGTCCAGACCGGCCAGCTCGTTGATCAGCTCCGGCTCCGCCAGGTCCCCGAGCACGACCATCGCCTGCGCGAGGTCCCGGACGACCGCGGGCTGGATGCCGAGGCAGAACATCCGCCGGTCGCGCAGGAGCGGCTGGCTCGCGGCGTGCACCTCGGCGGCCCGCGCCGCGACCGGCTGGAAACCGGCCGCGCGCAACCTGGGCAGCATCGCGGCCAGCGAGGCGGGGTTGCCGCCGGACACCTCGTGACAGGCCCTGGCGAACTCGGGGTCGCAGGGCTCGCCGAACTCCTCGCCGACCAGCCGGCCCACTCCCTGGGCCGACAGCGGCCTCGGGTGCAGCGTGCGCGCCCCCGAGGCGGCGATCTCCCTGAGCAGCACCTGGTCGGAGGCCGCGCACTCCTCGGAGAAGGCGCCTGCGACCAGGACCCGCGTGCCCTCCAGCCGCCTGGCGAGGTAGGCGAGCCAGCGCAGGGACGGCGCGTCCGCCCACTGGAGGTCGTCGACCACGACCAGCAGCGCCCCGTCCTCGCTGAGGTTGGTGATCAGCGAGTTCAGGCCGTGCAGGATCGTCTCCTGCCGGAGCGACCGGTTCGGTCCCGTGGAGGAGGAGTCGCCGAGGAACATCCCCTGCACCAGGCTCGCCGCGCCCTGGAACCAGCTCTCCCTGCGGGTCCTCTCCGCCCCGGCCAGGAGCGGTTCGAACAGCTGCTGGGCGATGCCGAACGTGAAGTCCTGTTCGAGGAGGGTGCCGCCGGCGCGCAGGACCCGGGCGTGCGGGGTGGCCGCGTCGGCCAGGGCGCGCAGCAGCGCCGACTTGCCGACGCCGGGCGGGCCGACGACCGCCATCATGGACCCGTTGCCCGCCACGGCCGCCTGGACCGCCTGCTCCGCCCGAGCCAGCTCCTTCTCCCGTTCCAGCAGCATGAGGTCAGTCACCCATGTTCCGCGGCGCCGGGATCGAGGCCAGCAGCGAGGCGAGCTCGGCGCGGTTGGTGACGGCGAGCTTGCGATAGATGGTGGTCAGCCGCAGCTCGACGGTCCGGACGCTCACCGACAGGATGCTCGCGATGTAGGCGTTCGAGTGGCCTGCGGCGGTCAGCCCCGCGACCCGCTCCTCATGAGTGGTCAGTAGGTACCTCGCTTCGTCCAGCACCGGCGATCTTTCCGCGACCAGCTTCGTGACAGGGCGACGAGACCGTCCGGTGAGTCTACCTGCAGGCGTGTCGATCCTCACCGCCTTCTCCGGCCGGATCTCCGCCGGTGACGCCCCGGCGGGCCCGGCCTGCGCCGTCGCGTGGCCGCCGCCCGACACCGGTTCCCGCGGGAACGGTACGGCGTGCTCGCGCCCGTCCGTCGCCTCGACGCCGCCCAGCACGTGTGACGCGCTCAGGCGCGCCTCCTCCAACGCGCCGGGGGCGCCCCACTCCAGGGCCCGCTCCACCGCCTCCACCGCCAGCCGCCCGGCGGCCTCGGTGTTCCCGCACGCGCCGTACGCGGCGGCGGCCACCGAACGCCACGGCAGCACGGCGGGGTTCGTCCAGCCCCTGGCCAGCAGCACGCGCCCGCACTCGTTGATGTCGCGCAGCGCGGTCACCGGGTCGGCCAGCTCCATGCGCACCCTGGCGCGCGCGTACAGCAGCGCCGCCCACGACACGCCCTGGTCGGCGCCCGGGGGGAACTCGAAGGCGAGCGACTGCTCGGCCCTCTCCACGGACCCGCCGGCGAGGTGCAGGCACGCCTCCGTCGCGACGAGGAAGGGGATCCGCCGCGGGTGCCACGAGGTGAGCGGCAGCTCCGCCCGCGCCGCCTCGACGTCGTACACCGCCTGCCCGAGGTTGCCCCGCCGCATCTCGCAGTGGCCGCGATGGATGAGCGCCAGCGCGGCCGGTGCCCGCGCGCCGCAGCGCCGGGCGTCGGCCAGGACCTCGTCCAGCCCGATCACCGCCTCGGCGACCTCGTCGGCCAGCAGCAGCGCCCTGGCCGCGTGGATCCTCGGGCCGAACGGCTGGTCCTCGCCCCTGACCTGGAAGGCCGTCCTGGCAAGCTCCCGCGCCCACGGCAGGCGCTCGCCCCGGACGGCCAGCATCCAGGCCGCGATGCCCGCCCGTACGGGATCTCCCGGCAGGTCGGACGGGTCGGGGAACGAGTGCGCGGGCAGTGCCGAGTCGTCGGTCGTGCACTCGTTCTCCGCGAGCCAGCCCATCGCCGCCAGCGGCCCGAGGTCCGCTCCCCCCGCCTTCCGCCGCGCGTAGGCCGTCGCGACGGCGCGGTAGGTGGCGGAGGCGTC
Source organism: Streptosporangium sp. NPDC002721 (assembly GCF_042888905.1). Lineage (NCBI taxonomy): Bacteria > Bacillati > Actinomycetota > Actinomycetes > Streptosporangiales > Streptosporangiaceae > Streptosporangium > Streptosporangium sp. NPDC002721. The sequence continues at coordinate 18,682 of NZ_JBIAQI010000057.1, read as the reverse complement.
GCCCCGCGAGCCGAGCAGGTCGGCCGCCCGGACGAGCGCCCCGACCGGCACCTCGGTCCCGCTGTTCAGCAGCACCTGCTGCAGCCGCCGGTCGCTCGTCTCCGAGCTGCCGTCCACCTCCATCATCGCGAGCTCGATGAGCAGCCGCTGCCGCTGCTCGTCCCGCACCGGTTCCCGGAGCGCCCGGCCGAGCAGGGCCGCGGCGCCCTCGTGGTCCCCGTCGAGACGGCGCCGGGTGGCCACCCGGCTCAGGAGGCTCACCACCCACCCGGCGCCGACCGGCCGGGTGTTGAGCAGCAGCCGTGCCAGCCGCTCCTCGGGGATCGCCGCCCGGTACCCGAGCTCGACGGCGCGCATCGCCAGCGCCTGCCGCTCCCCGAGCGCCATCCCGGCCAGCGCCCTGTCGGCGACGAGGGGACTGGCCTGCCACGGGTCCTTGCCGCCGGTCACCAGGCCCAGCCGTACCAGGACGGCCAGCGCCTGCTCGGGGGACATCGTCCTCGGCGGCGCCAGGGAGGCGAGCAGGTCGAAGTCGAGGCCGCCCTCGCAGACCGCTATCACCAGGAGCAGCGCGAGCGCGTCCGCGGGCAGGTGGGAGATGACCCCCGCCACCCGGTCGCCGCTCACCTCGGCGGCCCGCTCCAGCAGGACCGGGACGTGGCGCGCGACGGGCGGCAGGGAGGCGCGCACGAAGTGGTCGAGCACGGCGAGCAGGGCCGCCGGGCTGCCTCCGGTGGCCTCGGTGGCCGCGGTCACGAAGGCCCCGTCGACGGGCCCGGCGTACCGGGAGACGATCACCTGCCGGACCCCGTGCTCGCGCAGCGGCGGCACGTGGATCACGCTGCGGGGCACGGAGCCGGGCTCGGCGACCGGCTCGACGGCGCACTCCTCGCCGGGGGCTCCGGCCTGGACCAGGAGTATCGGGGCGTAGCGCAGCCGGTGCGTCATGGCCGCCAGCCATGCCTTCGATCCCTCGTCCGCCCACCGGGCGTCGTCCAGGGCGATCAGCAGCGGGCGGTCCCCGGCGAGCGCCACGAACTCCCCGCACAGCGCCGGGATCAGGGTCGCGGCCGGCTGCTCCCCGGCCCACAGCCGCCGCGCGAAGGCCGGGTACCCGGCGCCGGCCAGCCCGGCGGTGATCTGCGAGACCACGCTGTAGCGCAGGTCGGCCTCGGCGGGCGAGCAGCGGGCGAGGACGGCGAGCAGACCGGCCGCCCTGGCGCGAGCGACGACCAGCTTGAGCAGGGCGCTCCTTCCCGTGCCCGGCTCCCCGAGCACGGTCACCACGCCCGGCCGGCCGTGCCGCAGGACGGAGACCTGCCTGCCCAGCAGGCTCACCTGCCGTTCCCGCTCGACCAGGAACTCCGGTGCCGCGTCCCTCCAGCGAGCGCCGCGCCCGGCGGCACCCGCCGGCCGCGCGCGTGCCGTCTCCTCCGCTAAAGCCATGCGCCCGACACCAGCTCGCCCGCGGCCGACGAGACCGTCGCGGGCTCCTCGCCGAAGCCCGCCGTGACGCGAGGACGGGTTTCGGACTCCCTGCGGGGGGCCTCCGTGACACGAGAACAGACCGAAACCCTCCGGCGCGGGTCCGGACTTCCGGCCACGATCACCGCCGTGTCACGGACGGGCGCGGGAACTCCGCCTGTGACCTTGGCTTCGACCCTTTGTCCAGTATCGCTGAACATTTCGCACCTCGAATCGACGACGCATGCGCCTAATCTCAAGCACTCCGATCGCCTTCTGAGGAGACCTTAATCAGCAAAATGTTGGTTTACAAGCGTTTGCCTTGGATTTGCCTGTGATTACCTTTATTTATCTGTGTTCGGCGGCCTGACCACCTCTCCGACCGGCGATCGAATGCGCCGGGAAAACGCCCCCGGGAAGCGGATGGCTCCCGGGGACAAGCAGGTGGCGGGGCACGACGGCACCGGGCGGCCCCACACCGGATCAGTACGGCGAGGCGCCCGGCGGCCTCACGCTCTACAGGGGGATGTTGGTGTGGCGGCCCCTGCGCACCGGAGCGGCGGCCAGCGCCTCGGCGAGCCGCGTACGGGTGTGCGCCGGGTCGATCACCTCGTCCACGACGCCGATGCTCACCGCCCTGGCCACGCCGCCCGCGATCCTCTCGTGCTCCGCGGCCAGGCCGGACAGCAGTGCCTCGCGCCCCTCCGGCGCCACGGCGGCGAGCTTCTTGCGGTGCAGGATCTCCACCGCCGCCTTCGCGCCCATGATCGCCACCTCGGCCTCCGGCCAGGCGAACACGGCGGTGGCGCCGAGAGAGCGGGAGTTCATCGCGATGTAGGCGCCGCCGTAGGACTTGCGCGTGACCAGCGTGACCCGCGGAACGCTCGCCTCGGCGAACGCGTGCAGCAGCTTCGCCCCCCGGCGGACCACCCCCTCCCACTCCTGCCCGACGCCGGGCAGGTAGCCGGGGACGTCGACGAGCACGAGCAGGGGCACGCCGAACGAGTCGCACATACGGACGAACCTGGATGTCTTGTCCGAGGACAGCGAGTCGAGGCAGCCGCCCTTGCGCAGCGGATTGTTCGCGATCACCCCGACCGTCCGCCCGGCGAGCCGGCCGAACCCGGTCACCATGTTCGGCGCCCACCGCGGCTGCAGCTCGACGAACCCCGGCTCCCCGCCGTCCTCGTCCTCCCTGTCCAGGATCGCCCTGACCAGCGGGCGCACGTCGTACGCGCGCCGGGGCGAGTCGGGGAGCAGGTGGCGCAGCGGGCTGTCCCCGCGCACCGCGTCCACGTCGACGAACCCCGGCTTCGCCAGCAGCGTGACGACCTGGCGGGCGCGGGCGAAGGCCTCCTCCTCGGAACCCGTGCCGATGTGGGCCACCCCGGACTTGCGGCTGTGCGCGTCCGGCCCGCCGAGGCTCTCCATGTCGATCTGCTCGCCGGTGACCGACCGGACGACGTCCGGGCCGGTGACGAAGACGCGGGCGGCGTCGGACATGATCACGATGTCGGTCAGCGCCGGGCCGTAGGCCGCGCCGCCCGCCGCGGGGCCGAGCACGACGGACACCTGCGGGACCTCGCCCGAGGCGCGGACCATCGCGGCGAACATCTCCCCGATCTCGTGCATCGCCGCCACGCCCTCGTGGAGCTTCGCGCCGCCGGAGTGCCACACGCCGATCACCGGGCACCGCTCGCGCACCGCGAGGTCGATGGCACCGGCGATCAGCGGGCACTCGTCGACCCCGATCGCACCGCCCTTCAGCGTGGCGTCGGTGCAGTACATCACCACCCGCACACCGTCGACCCGCCCGTAGGCCACCACCACCCCCACGCCCTCGCGCCGGTGGATGATCTCAAGCGAGCCCGGGTCCGAGAGCCGTGACATCCGGACCGTCGGGTCGCGATGGTCGAGGGACGGCTCGTCCCGGTCCACCACGGCCACTGAGGGAAGTGTCATCGCCCACCTCTGCGAATCGCCCATTCTCCGAGCCGCAAGTCAACCAGTGAGGACCCCGTGAAACCCTTAGTCTTGGCCGCCCGAAAACGACCTGTTCCGCACTCGCTGTCCGCCCACGTGCTCGCTGTCCATCCACGTGCTCGCTGTCCATCCACGTGCCGTGACTTCCCGGGCGGCCCGCGGGCGTCTCGCGTCAGCGCAGCCGGAGCAGTCCCTCGTGCACGCGCGTGATGACCCCGATCGACGGCTGACCGTCGACCTCGGCGGGGGTGTGCTCCCTGAGCAGGTTCCAGCCGATCGCGTCACCGATCAGGACCATGGCCACCCCGATGGGCACCCTGAGGCGTCCCGCGATCTCGACCACCGCCATCGGCTCCCGGCACATGTCGCAGATCCGGCGGTACTCCGGAGACAGCGCGGGGTTCTCGACGCTCAGCGTGCCCTCCGGGGTCACCGAGATCAGCGCGTCCATCCGCGGCAGACCGTCACCACCCGTACGGCCCCCCGCGAGCACGTACGGCCGCGGCCCGACCGGCCGCGAGTCCTGTTGCGCGTACGGCGCGAGGTGTGGCGTGGGGTGCGGTGCGGAGTTTGGCTCGGGGTGCGGCGCCGCCCGGTCCGGGTCCGTCATCGGTGCGGGGCCGGTACGAGGCGCCGCGTCCAGAAAGGGCCCGGGGTGCCGGTCACCGGTACCCGACGTCTCCGGGTCGCCGTGCGCGCCTCTCCCGGCGACGTCGCCGGCGTTGACGGCGTTGACGGCGGCCGCCCCGACACCCCGCATGCCGGCATCCCACACATCGACATCCCGCGACTCGTCGTCCCGCGCGCCGTCGTCCGCCGCGTCTCCCGCGTCCGTCGCGTCAGCCACGGCAGCCGTATCCTGCGCGGGTTTGGGCAGGAACTGGTGCTCGGCCCAGGTCCTGTAGTCACCCCAGCCGCCAAAGGCGGAAGAGGGGTAGTTCGGTTTGTCGGCGAATCGCCGTCGCCGCCTCCTGCCGTTGGACATCGCCGGGGTTCACCTGCTCTCGAAAGGTCATCTGACATCGAGATCGCGCGACGGCAGGAAATGATCATGTCGCCGGGATCACCGCTGTCCGTCACCCCGCGATCTCGTCGCGCTCGCCGCCCCCGCGAGGGTCTGCTGATTGTCCTCACCGATTCCTAGGGGTTTGCTTAGTGTTCGGCGAATTCCCTGGCGAGATTCCGCGAATTTCCCGGCGAAGAGAAGCGTTTTCGTACGACGGCGACAGCCGCGTCCACGGCCCCGGCGTTGACACGGCCTGTCAACTTCCGATCACACACCGATCGGGACGGCCCGCCCCGCGCGTCACCCGCCCGCCGGCCTGCCCCGGCCCGCCCTGTCCAGCGTTTCCAGCGCCCACCCCAGATCCGCCCGGCCGCTCACGTCCAGCTTGCGAAAGACGCTGGTGAGGTGGCTCTCGACGGTGCGCAACGTGATGCGCAGGCTCTGGGCGATCTCCTGGTTGGTCGCGCCGGCCGCCGCGAGCTCCGCTACGCGTCCCTCCCCCGTGGTCAGCACGTTCTTGACTCCGCCCGCTCCCTGGTACATCCGCCCGCCCGCGGCGACGAGCCGGCCGCGGGCCCTCTCGGCGAGCCCGCGAAATCCGCACCGTACCGACAGGTGCACGGCACGGCGGAAGTGCCCGCGCGCCGCCTCGCGGTCGTCCACCCGTAACAGCGCCTCGCCGAGCAGGGTTTCGGCCCTGACCAGATACCAGCGCACCTGGGTCCCCGCCAGTGTCTCCACCGCCTCGGTGAGCGTCTCCACCCCGTCGCGTCCCTCGGCGATCGCCCCTCTCGCCAGCAGGGCGAGCCCCCGGCCGGACGCGTTCCCCCAGCCCTCGGCGAGTTCCTCGCCGTGCTCGGCGAACTCCCCCGCCTCGCTCCCGCGGCCCAGGTCCGCGAGCAGGCAGGCCGCCTCCAGCCACCACGGCGCGAACATCGGGTTCCTGATGGTGAACTCGGCGAGCAGCGCGCCGCAGTCGGCCAGGGACGACAGCGCGCCCGCGTGGTCGCCTCGCGCCGCCGCCAGGTACGACCTCGTCATCAGCACCCGCGGGTAGTCGAGGAGGGAGTCCTCCACGACCGGCGCGGCCATCTGGTCGAGCACGTGGGCGGCCTGGCCGAGGTCGCCCCGCCGGGCGAGCACCACCGCCAGGGTCGTCTTCGGCGCCGTCACGCTTCCCGACCACGGCCGCTCGTCCGCCAGCTTCACGGCCCTGACCGCGTCCACCAGCGCCCCGTCGACGTCGCCCGCCTCGCCCAGGATCCACGACCGCCTGGACAGGGCCGCCACCTGGCCCCAGGTGTCCCCCTTCCCGACGCCGTACGAGATCACCCGGCCCATCGCCCGCACCGCCTCCTCGACCTCGCCTGCGAGCGAGAGGACGTACGCGGCGGCGCCGAACGCCTGGCTCCAGAAGTTCTCGTCCGGGCCGCTGAGCGCCTGCCTGGCGAGCGGCACGCAGGTCTGGGCCGAGAAGCCGGACATCGCGAAGATCAGGGATCGCCCGGCGAGCAGCTCGCGCTCGCTCCCGGCGGCCACCTCCGGTGTCCGCAACGTCACCGACCACTCGGCGACCATCTTCGCGGTGGACCTGCGGTTCCATCCGATCAGCAACAGCGCCGACTCGACCGGCGTGCGCGGCTCGCGGTCCTCGCCGGCCGCGTCGTCGAGTTCCGCCAGGACGGCGTTGAGCACCGCGACCGCCTCCGGCTCCCTTCCCAGGGGCGGCGCGACCCTGGCCAGCTGGATCGCCAGGCGCGCCCTCCCCCGCACGTCGGCGGCCTCCCGCAGGCCGTCGCGGAGCATCGCGTACGCCCTCGCCGGATCGTCGTGCCCGACCAGCCGCGCGAGCTCGGCCCGCGTGCCTACGTCGGCGGGGTCGTCCGCGACCAGCCGGCCCAGGTAGCGCGCCGCCACCTCCGGCGTCCCGTTCAGCTCGGCGCGGCGCGCCCCCTCCCTGAGCACGTCCCGCATCCAGGTCTCCGGGAGCTCGGGCAGCAGCACCAGCTGCGCGCTGGTCTCCTCGGCGGGCCGGCCTCCGTCGTTGAGCAGCCTGGCGGCCAGCTCCCGCCACCGGTCGAGCGTGGCGGCGGGCATGCCGCCCAGCACCGCGGCGCGCACACCGTCCTCGCCCAGCTCGGCCAGGCCGGTGCCGACGATCTCCTCGTCGCGCAGGACGCCGACCGCGGCGGCCACCAGCGGCTCGGAGACCCCGGACAGCATGCCCAGCAGTTCCGCGTCGGGGCGCCCCAGCACCGCGAAGGCCTCCACGACCCCGCGCACGTACGCGGGCTGCCGGTCGAGCGTCGCCAGCAGGTGCCCGGCGTAGAGCTCGGCCCCGAGCTCGGCGGCCCTGGTCTCGCCCCGGGCGTCGGGCGGCACGCCCTCCTCGCTCAGGCGCCTGAACAGCCGCGCGAGCAGCGCCAGGTTGCCCCGGCACCCCCTGGCGCACAAGCGGACGAACGGCTCCTTCGGCACGGCGTCCCAGCACAGCCGGGCCATCTTCCCGGCGTCCTCCTCCGACAGCGGCCCGAGGTCGACCACGCGGTGCCCGCGCGCGACGACGCCGGGAACCGCCCGCCGCCCGCTCGTCAGGCCGGAGCGGTGCTGGGCGAGCAGGACGAACAGCGGGAGGTGGTGCCCGCGGTTCATCAGGAAGTCCAGCCAGGTCAGCGACTCCTCGTCGCACCACTGCGTGTCGTCGAGCATGACGGCCACCGGTCCCGACACGGTCGCCTCGCTGACCCGCCGGAACAACCGGTGCGACAGCGGCGCGGTGCTCCCCTCCGCGTGGAACGGCGCCTCGCCGAACAGGCTCTCCGCCGCGCGCCAGGACAGGCGGGCCCCGGCGGGCGAGCAGGAGCCGCGCAGGATCACCACCCCGACGCGCCGGGCGTACCGTTCGAGGGCGTCGAGCAGGGCGGTCTTGCCCGACCCGGCGGGCCCCCGCATCAGCATCAGGCACGCACCGCTCTCCGCGACCCCGTCCAGCCCGGACACCAGCGTGCGGAACTCCGCCTCGCGGCCCACCGGCCTGGCCTCGCCATGGAAGATCCGTCCCGACATGGTCACCATCCCGCTCCATCAAGTCACCGCGTGGCACATGGGCACGGGGGAACGCGCTTCGGGGGTCGGCCGGCCGAGACCCGAACATGGCTCCCGCCAGCTCTCATCCGAGATCTAATGGGCAGGCGAGCTAGTCTTTGATCCAGAAGATCTCCCATTCGGGCATCGACATGCCACCTCCGGATGGGTGCCCGGTCACTCGCCGATCCGGGCCGGCCGCGCTTTTGACGTTAGCTTCCCGAATCTTGTTCGGCAAAGCCCTATTCGCCGGGAGTTCACCCGGATCCCGGCGCGGCACGGGGTCGCGCGACGGCGCGGAGCGCGCAGATCCGGAGCGCTCAGGCGCGGAGCTTGGCGTAGAACCGGTTGCACTCCTCGTAGGCGGGGAGCAGACCGCGCCGCCGGGCCTCGGCGAGGGCCGGGGCCGCGGCGTCCTTGGCCGACAGCAGCGGCGCCACCTCCGAGGGCCACCCGATCCCCAGCTCCGGGTCGAGCGGGTCGACCCCGTGCTCGCGGCCCGGCGCGTATCCCTCGGAGCACAGGTACACCACGACCGCGTCGTCGCTCAGCGCCATGAACCCGTGCCCCAGCCCCTCCGACACGTACACCGAGCGGTGGTCGACGTCGTCGAGCACCACCGACTCCCACCGCCCGAACGTCGGCGACCCCACCCGCAGGTCGACCACCACGTCGAAGACCGACCCGCGCACACACTTCAGGTACTTGGCCTGGCCCGGCGGGACGTCCGCGAAGTGCACCCCCCGCAGCGTCCCGCGACGCGACACCGAGAGGTTCGCCTGTGACAGCGCCAGCCCCTGCCCCGTCGCCCCGCCGAACACCCCGCCGTGGAACCACTCGTGGAAGCTCCCGCGCTCGTCCTCGAACACCTTCGGCTCGAAGACCCACGCACCCTCGATACCGAGCGGACGCATGCCCATGTGCCTCTCCCTCCGAGATCACTCCCGCTCCCGGGTGACGGCTCTCGCCGGGACCGTTCCAGGGCCGATGAGCCGATTGTCATGGATTAGGGGCCGATCGAACGGATGACCGGGACAAGCTGGCCACTTCTGGTCATCAAGGACGCCAGGGGTCACGGGCAGGGGACGGGTGGTCCTTCGCGAGAGCGCCGCCACCGGTGCCGGGCCGGGGATGAGTCCGGCACCGGCGGCGGGCGGTCCTCAGCCGTCACCGGGCGGCGACTCCAGCGACTCCAGCCAGCCCTCGATGGCGCGGGCCATCGAGGGAGACCTGTCCTCCAGCATGGTGTAGTGGTCGCCCTCGACCTCGCGGAGGACGTGCTCGGTGTGCCAGGTGGCGCGCCAGTCGTCGGTGACCGGCACCTCGCCGTCGAAGCCGGTCAGCGGGGTGTCCGGGTGCAGGAACAGGATGGGCGCCCGCACCTCCCCCACCGTGCTCTCGCGGAACAGCCGGTAGTAGCGGCCCATCGCCGCCAGCCGCGCGCTGGTGAACGGGCCGAACGACGCCTCCCTGTCGAACATGCCCCGCACCAGCTGCATGCCGATGTCGTCGATGACCTTGTCGTCGGGCATGAAGGTGTCCAGCAGGATCAGTCCCACCGGGTTGACGCCGATGCTCTCCAGGTAGCCGACGGCGGAGTGCGCGAAGATCCCGCCCGCGCAGTAGCCGAGGACCGCGAACGGCTCGTCCCCCGCGGCCCGGCGTACGGACTCCGCCCACACGCGCACGGCGGCGTCGACCGTTCCCGGCAGCCTCTCCTCCTTGGCGAAGCCGGGCACCGTGAGCGCGAAGAGGTCCCGTACGCCGCGGAAGTTCGCCGCGAGCCGGGCGAACTGGGTCGCCCCGCCCAGCGCCATGGGGGTGCTGAAGCAGAACAGCGCGGGCCCGCCGGGACCGGAGGCCAGCTTGACCGGCGGCGGGACCTCGTCGAGTTCCTCGACCGAGGAGAAGGAGGGACGCAGGTCGGCCATCGCCCGCAGGAGGCCCATCGCCTCGTGCATCTTGCCCGCCTTCGCGGCCTCGTGGAACAGCGCGCTGGGGGTCTCGGAGGGGTCGGCCCCGCCCGGTGCGCCGTCCTCCCCGCCGCCCAGGCGGGCCGCCAGCTCGCCCAGGAGGTGTTTCGCCAGGTCGGAGGGGTTGGGATAGTCGAAGACCACCGTCGCGGGCATCCGCAGCCCGGTCGCCTTGACGAGGGCGTTGCGCAGCTCCATGGAGGTGAGCGAGTCGAAGCCCGCCTCCAGGAAGTTCTGGTGCGCGTCGATCGCCTCGGGGCCGGGGTGGCCGAGCGCCCTGGCGGCGTGCGCCCGCACCGCCTCGCGCAGCACGTCCAGCCTCTCCTCCTCGGGAAGCCCGGCGAGCCTCGCCGTCAACGGCGCCCCACCGCTCTCCTCCTCCTCGTCGTCGCGGCCGCCGCCGTCGAGGATCGCGGTGACCTCGGGGAGGGCGCGCAGCAGCGGGCGGGACCTGGAGAGGGTGTACGCGGGGGCGAACCGGCTCCAGTCGATGTCGGCCACCACCAGGTGGGACTCGTCGTGGTCGAGGGCCTGGCCGAGCGCGGCCGTGGCGGCGGAGGGGTCCATGGCGCGCACGCCGAGACGGCGCAGCCGGGAGCCGACCTCGTCGTCCACCATGCCGCCGCCGCCCCAGGCGCCCCAGGCGACGCAGGTGGCCGCCAGTCCCCGCGCGCGGCGCCGGGCGGCGAGCGCGTCCAGGAACGCGTTCGCCGCGGCGTACGCCGCCTGTCCCCCCTGGCCCCAGACGGCGGCACCCGAGGAGAACAGCGCGAACAGGTCCAGCGGGCGGTCGCCCAGCAGCTCGTCCAGGTGCCGGGCGCCCGCCACCTTGGCGAGCCCGACCTCGGCGAACTCCTCGACCGTGGTGCCCGCCAGCGGCGCGCCGTCCTGGACGACGCCGGCCGCGTGGACCACCACGCGGAGCGGGTGGTGCCCGGGCAGCGAGCCCAGCAGGCGGCGCAGGTCCTCGCGGTCGGCGACGTCGCACGCGGCGATCGTGACCGTGACGCCCAGGGCCGTGAGCTCGGCCTCCAGCTCGGCCGCGCCCGTGGCGGCGCGACCGCGCCGGCTGGTCAGGACCAGGTGCTCGACGCCCCGGCCCGCCAGCCAGCGGGCCACGTGCGCGCCGACCCCGCCGGTGCCGCCGGTGACGAGCGCGGTGCCGCCCAGCCGCCGGACACCGCCTGGACCGGCGTCGCGGGACTGCTCCACCGCACCGGAAGCCTCAACGGAAGCCGGGGAGCCGGACGAACCCGACTGCTCCGTGGAACCAGTGAAGTCCGTGAAGTCCTGAGAAGCCGGGGAAGCCGGGAAAGCCGGGGATCGGCCGGTGGAGGTCTCGCCGAGGGGTGCCCGTACCATCCGGCGGGCGAGGATCCCGTTCTCCCTGACCGCGAGCTGCTCCTCCCCGCCCGGCCCGGCCAGCACGCCGCAGAGGCGGTCGACGGCCCGCTCGTCCGGGGCGGGGGGCAGGTCGACGAGGCCGCCCCAGGTGTCCGGGTGATCCAGGGCGAGGACGGTGCCGATCCCCCAGACCTGCGCCTGGAACGGGGCCGCGTCCCCGGGCCGCCCGGCCTCCGCCGCGGAGGCACCCTCGGATCCGGGGGTGCCGGTGTCCACCGCGCCGGCGGTCACGGCCCACAGCGGGGCGGTGACCCCGGCGTCGTCCAGGGCCTGGACGAGCGTGACGGTCGCCGCCGTGCCGTGCGAGAGTCCCGGGTGCGCCGGGTGGGGGCGTTCGTCCAGCGCCAGCAGGGAGAGCACGCCGGTCACGGGCTCGTCGGCGAGCCGGTCGCGCAGCGCGGAGGCGAGCGCGGCGCGGTCCTGCCCGGCCACCTCGACGGGCACCACCCGGGCGCCGTGCCGGGCGAGTCCCGCGACGACCCTGTCCACCGGGTCACGGTCGCCGTCGGCGGGCAGGGCGACCAGCCACGAGCCGGTCAGCGTGCCGCCCACCGGGTCTCCGACCGGCCGCCAGGCCACCCGGTAGCGCCAGGAGTCGATCGTGGCGCGCTCCCGCGTGCGCCGCCGCCAGGAGGACAGCGCGGGCAGCACCTCGTCCAGGACGCCGGGAGCGATCCGAAGGTCGTCGGCGAGGCTCAGCGCGTTCCCGTGCTCGACCGCCTCCCAGAAGGCGGTGTCCACCGGGTCGGCGGCCGGGGCCCGCACGACCGGCGCGGACTCCAGCCAGTAGCGTCGCCGCTGGAAGGCGTAGGTCGGCAGGTCCACCGGATCGGCCCCGGGATACAGGCCCGACCAGTCGACGGTGACGCCCCGGACGTGCAGTTCGGCGGCGGAGGCCAGGAGCCTGGGCAGCCCGCCGTCGTCGCGGCGAAGGGTGCCGGTGACGACGGCGTCGTGGCCGAGCGCGTCGAAGGTCTCCTGCAGGCTCATGGTGAGCACCGGGTGCGGGCTGGTCTCGACGAACACGCCGTACCCCTGCGCGGCGAGCGCGCGGACGGCGCCGTCGAAGCCGACGGTGCGGCGCAGGTTGGTGTACCAGTACTCGGCGTCGAGGGCGGTGTCGCCGACCCAGTCGCCGGTCACCGTGGAGATCATCGGCACCTCGCCCGCGCGGGGCTCGATCGGCCCGAGGTCGCGCAGCAGGCGCTCGTGCAGCTCCTCGACCTGCGCGGAGTGGGAGGCGTAGTCGACGGGAACCTTCCTGGCCCGTACGCCCTCCGCGGTCAGCTCGTCGATCAGCTCGTCGAGGGCGTCCGGGACGCCGGAGACCACGACCGAGCGGGCCCCGTTCACCGCCGCGACGGAGATCCGGTCCCGCCAGGGCTCCAGCCGCGCGGCCAGCTCCCCGGCGGGCAGCGCGACGGAGACCATGCCGCCGCGCCCCGCGAGCACGTCGCCGATGGCCCGGCTGCGCAGGGCGGCGACGCGGGCGCCGTCGTCGAGGGAGAGCGCGCCGGCGACCGTGGCCGCGGCGATCTCGCCCTGGGAGTGGCCGATCACGGCGTCGGGGCGGATCCCGTACCCGCTCCAGAGCCGGGCCAGCGACACCATGACCGCCCACAGCGCCGGCTGGATCACGTCCACCCGCTCCAGCGCGGGCGAGCCGGGCTCGCCGCGCAGCACGCCGGACAGCGACCAGTCCACGAACGGCGCCAGCGCCCGCTCGCAGTCGGCGACGTGCGCGGCGAAGGCGGGGGACGCGGCGAGCAGCTCGGTGGCCATCCCGGCCCACTGCGAACCCTGGCCGGGGAAGACGAACACCGTCTTGCCCGGTGTCCCGGCCGCCACGCCGGTGACCGCGCCGGCGGTCTCGTCGTCCGCGACCAGCCCGCGCACCCCGGCCAGCAACTCCTCGCGGTCGCGTCCCACGACCACGGCCCGGTGGGGGAAGGCGGTACGCGCGGCGGCGAGGGCGAGACCGACGCCGGCGACGGGCTGGCCCGGGTGGTCCTCGGCGTGGGCTAGGAGCCGGTCGAGCTGGGCGCGCAGGACGGGCCCGCTCTTGGCCGAGACGGTCCACGCGGTCGCGACCCCCGGCAGCGCGAGCGCCGGTGCGACGTCCGTGAGGCCGGCCTCCCCGGGCTCGCCGGGCTCTCCTGGCTCTCCTGGCGCGGGGGCCTGCTCGACGATCACGTGGGCGTTGGTGCCGCTGACGCCGAAGGAGGAGACACCCGCGCGGCGGGGCCGGTCGGCGTCGTCCGGCCACTGGACGGGTTCGGTCAGCAGCCGGACGTTCCCGGCCGACCAGTCCACGTGGGAGGAGGGCTCGGACACGTGCAGGGTGCCGGGCAGGACACCGGCGCGCAACGCCATCAGCATCTTGATCACGCCCGCGACCCCGGCGGCGGCCTGGGTGTGGCCGATGTTCGACTTGATCGAACCCAGCCAGAGCGGCCGGTCCTCGGGACGGTCCTCGCCGTACGCGGCCAGCAGGGCCTGCGCCTCGATCGGGTCGCCGAGGGTGGTCCCGGTGCCGTGCGCCTCGACGGCGTCCACGTCGAACGCGGCGATACCGGCGTTGGCCAGCGCGCGGCGGATGACCCGCTGCTGGGACACCCCGTTCGGGGCGGACAGGCCGTTGCTGGCGCCGTCCTGGTTGACCGCGGAGCCGCGGATGACGCCGAGGATCGGGTGGCCGTTGCGGCGCGCGTCGGAGAGCCGCTCCAGCAGCAGCATGCCCGCGCCCTCGCCCCAGCCGGTGCCGTCGGCGTCGTCGGAGAACGCCTTGCAGCGGCCGTCCCGCGCGAGGCCCCGCTGGCGGCTGAACTCCACGAAGGTCTCGGGCGTGGCCATCACGGTCACCCCGCCGGCCAGGGCGAGCGTGCTCTCCCCGCGCCGCAGCGAGTCGCACGCCCAGTGCAGCGCCACCAGGGACGACGAGCACGCGGTGTCGACGGTGACCGCCGGGCCCTTGAGCCCGAACACGTAGGCGACCCGCCCGGAGATCACGGCGGTGGAGTTGCCGGTCAGCAGGTGGCCCTCCACGCCCTCCGGCAGCGCGTCCAGGCCGGTGCCGTACCCGCTGGAGAAGGCGCCGACGAAGACGCCGGTCTGGCTGCCCTTCAGCGACGCCAGGTCGACGCCGGCCCGCTCGAAGGCCTCCCACGACACCTCAAGCAGCAGCCGCTGCTGCGGGTCGGCGGCGAGCGCCTCGCGCGGGGAGATGCCGAAGGAGCCCGCGTCGAAGTCCCCGGCGTCGTAGAGGAAACCGCCCTCGCGGGTGTAGCTGGTCCCGGGCCGGGTGAGCTCCGGGTCGTACAGGGCCTCCAGGTCCCAGCCCCGGTCGCCGGGGAACTCCGAGACACCGTCGCGGCCCTCCGCGACGAGCCGCCACAGGTCCTCGGGGCTGCGTACGCCCCCGGGGAACCGGCATCCCGCCGCGATGACCGCGATCGGCTCGCGGTCCTTGGCCTCCGCCTCGCGCAGCCGCTGCTGGGCCTGCTGGAGGTCCGCGGTCACCCGCCGGAGATAGCCGAGGAGCTTCTGCTCGTCCGCCACGTCACGTCACCTTCCCCACACGTCGAGCCGGGCGCCCACCGCTGGGGCGTTCGGCACGGAGAGACCGTTCATCGGAGAGACCGTTCATCGCGGCGGGAGCACCACGCGGAGACCGTTCGTCGGAGGGACCGTTCGTCACGGCGGGAACGCCGCGCGAAGACCGTTCGTCGGAGAGACCGTTGTTCGTCACGGCGGGAACGCCCGGGAACACCGGGAGCACCGGAAGCACCGGAAGCACCGGAAGCACTGAGAACACCTGGAGCACTGGGGACACCTGGAGCACTGGAGACACCGGGATCAGAGCCCCTTGTCGATCAGTGCGAACAGCTCGTCGGCGCTCGCCGACTCCACGCCCTCGCCGCCGGCCGCGCCGTTCGCGTCCGGCTCCGGGCGGTCGCCGCGCCACTGGGCCAGCAGACCTCCCAGACGGGTGGCGATCGTGAACCGCGTCTCCTCGTCCGGGGTGATCTCGGTGAGCACCCGGCCCAGCCGGTCGAGTTCCCGCAGGACCTGCGCCTCGGTCGGCGCCTCGTCGGGCGCCATCTCCGCGCGCAGGTAATCGGCGAGGGCGGTGGGGTTCGCGTAGTCGAACACCAGCGTGGCGGGCAGCCGCCTGCCCGTCGCGGCGTTCAACCGGTTGCGCAGCTCGACCGAGGTGAGCGAGTCGAAGCCCATCTCGTCGAAGGCCCGGTCGGCCTCCACCTGGTCGGCGGAGGCGTGGCCGAGCACGGCGGCGACCTCCGCCCGTACCAGGTCGAGCAGCATCCGGTGGCGGTCGGCGGCGGGGAGCGCGGCCAGCCTGGCGAGCAGGTCCGCGCCGCCCTGGCCGCCCGAGGCCCCCGTCGCGGTACGGCGGGCGGGCGCGCGCACCACGCCCCGCAGCAGCGGTGGCAGCCGGTCGCCCCTCGCCGCCAGCGCCCTGGTGTCGAGGCGGATCGGCGCCAGCGCGGACTCCGGCCTGCCGGAGGCCGCGTCGAGCAGCGCCAGTCCCTCCTCCGGTACCAGCGGCACGATACCGTCGCGGGCCATCCGGCCGACGTCGGCGTCGGTGAGGGTGCCGAGCATGCCGCCCACCTGGGACCACGGGCCCCAGGCCAGCGACAGCGCGGGCAGCCCCTGCGCGCGCCGCAGCCCGGCGAGCGCGTCCAGGAACGCGTTGGCCGCGGCGTAGTTGCCCTGCCCGGTGCTGCCGAGCGTGCCGGCCACCGACGAGAAGAGCACGAAGGACGACAGGTCGAGGTCGCGGGTGAGCTCGTGCAGGTTCAGCGCGGCGTCCACCTTGGGGCGCAGCACCCTGTCCACCCGGTCGGGGGTGAGGGAGGCGATCGTCCCGTCGTCCAGGACGCCCGCGGCGTGCACCACCGCGGTGAGCGGGCGCCCGGCGGGCACCCCGGCCAGCAGCTTCGCCAGGGCGGTCCGGTCGGCCACGTCGCAGGCGGCGATCTCCACGTCCGCGCCCAGGGCCGTCAGCTCGGCCCGCAGCCGCTCCGCGCCCTCGGCGGCGGGGCCGCCGCGTCCGGCCAGCAGGAGGTTGCGGGCGCCGTGGGCGGTCACCAGGTGGCGGGCGACGAGCCCGCCGAGGCCGCCGGTGCCGCCGGTCACCAGCACGGTGCCGTCCGGGTCGAGCGGAACGGGCAGGGTGAGCGCGATCTTGCCGATGTGCCTGGCCTGCGACAGGAAGCGGAACGCCTCGGGGGCGCGGCGGATGTCCCAGGCGGCCACCGGCAGCGGCCGGATCGCCCCCCGCTCGAACAGGTCGAGGAGGGCTCGCAGCATCTCCCCGATCCGGTCGTACCCGGCCTCGACGAGGTCGAAGTCGCGGTAGCGGACACCGGGGTGCGCGGCGGCGACGGCCTCGGGCGTGCGGAGGTCGGTCTTGCCC
The DNA here is from genome assembly GCF_042888905.1 of Streptosporangium sp. NPDC002721. Classification (NCBI taxonomy): domain Bacteria; kingdom Bacillati; phylum Actinomycetota; class Actinomycetes; order Streptosporangiales; family Streptosporangiaceae; genus Streptosporangium; species Streptosporangium sp. NPDC002721. Next base: position 2,328 of record NZ_JBIAQI010000057.1, on the reverse strand, counting down.
ATCTCCACGAACCGGCCGCCGCGCGGCAGCGTCCGCAGCGAGGCGTCGACGAAGTCGCCCGCCAGCGAGTTGAGCACCACGTCGACCCCTCCCCCGCCGGTCGAGGCGAGGAAGGCGCCCTCGAAGTCCAGGGTGCGCGAGGAGGAGATGTGCGCCTCGTCCAGGCCCAGGGAGCGCAGGACGTCCCACTTGCCGGTTCCCGCGGTGCCGTAGACCTCGGCGCCGAAGTGCCGGGCGAGCTGCACGGCGGCCATACCCACCCCGCCCGCGGCGGCGTGGATCAGCACCTTCTCGCCCGCCTTCAGCCCCGCCAGGTCCACCAGCGCGTAGTACGCGGTGAGGAAGGCGACCGGCGTCGACGCGGCCTGGGCGAAGGTCCAGCCGCCGGGTACGGCGACCAGCTGGCGGTGGTCGGTGACGGCCAGCGGGCCGAACGCGCCGCCGTCGAACATGCCCATCACCCGGTCGCCCACCGCGAACCCGGTGACGCCTGGGCCGATCTCCACGACCCGGCCGGCTCCTTCGAGGCCCATCGCGCCCGCCTCGCCCGGATACATGCCGAGCGCGTTGAGCACGTCCCGGAAGTTCACCCCGGCGGCGCGGAGCGCGACCCGCACCTGTCCGGGCGCCAGCGGGGCGACGGCCTCGGGCGCGTCCAGGAACGTCAGGTTCTCCAGGGTGCCCTTGTCCCTGCTGTCCATCCGCCAGGAGGCGGCGCCCTCGGGCGGCGACAGCGCGGCGCCGGTCGCGCGGACGAGCCTGGCGGCCAGCACGGCCCCGCCCTCCCGCAGCGTCACCTGCGGCTCGCCGGTGGCGAGCGCGGCGGGGAGCCGTCCGGCCGACGCGGGGTGGCCGTCCAGGTCGGCGAGGACGAACCGGTCGGGGTTCTCCGCCTGGGCCGAGCGGACCAGGCCCCACACGGCGGCCCCGGCGACGTCGCGGGCGGTCTCGCCGGACCCGGCGGAGACCGCTCCCCGGGTCACGAAGACCAGCCGGGAGCCGCCGAGGCGGTCGTCGGCCGTCCACGCCCGCGCCAGGTCCAGCGCCCGCCCGACGGCCGAGCGGACGATCCCGGCCACGGCCTCGGCGTCGCCATCGGTCTGAGTGCCGGTTTCAATGTTCACGAGGACCACGTCGGGGACGGCCGCGCCGGAGTCGAGGGCCGCGACCAGCTCCTCCATCCCGGCGTAGGAGGCGAGGGAGGTCCCGGCCGCGCGCAGCGCCGCCCCGGCGCCGGAGGCGTCGCCGCCGAGCAGCGCCCACTCCCCGGCCGGTACGGTCCCGGTCTCGGCCGGAACCCACTCCACCCGGTGCAGCGAGCGCCCGGCGTCCGGGCGGGCACCGGCGAGGTCGGCGGAACCGACCGGGCGCAGCACGAGCGAGCCGATCGACACCACCGGGCGCCCTGCCTGGTCGGCCGCCTCCAGGCGCAGCGAGTCGCCGCTCGTCGGGACCACCCGCACCCGCAGGCCGGACGCCCCGGCGGCGTGCAGCTCCACCTCCGACCACGTGAACGGCAGCGCGGCGTGCTCCGCCGAGGCGTCGCTCAGGGCGAGAGCGTGCAGCGCGGCGTCCAGCAGCGCCGGGTGGATGCCGAACAGGGAGGCGTCGGTGGCGACGGCCTCGGGCAGCGCGATCTCGGCGAACACCTCGTCGCCGCGCGTCCAGGCCGCCGTGAGGCCCTGGAAGGCCGGGCCGTAGTTGAGGCCGAGGCCGGCGAGCCGTTCGTAGAGGCCGTCCGTCCCCACCGGCTCGGCACCGGGCGGCGGCCACGCGGTGAGGTCCTGATCACCGGCGGGCCCGGAGGGGGCGAGGAGGCCGGTGGCGTGCCGGGTCCACGGCTCGTCGGCCGGGAGGTCCTCGGCGCGCCCGTAGACGCTGACCGCGCGGGCCCCGGACTCGTCGGGGGCGCCGACCACGACCTGCACCTGGACGCCGCCCTGGCCGGTCAGGACGAGCGGGGCCTCCAGGGTGAGCTCCTCGACCCTGGCGCAGCCCGCCTGGTCCCCGGCCCGGATCGCCAGCTCCACGAGCCCGGTGCCGGGGAACAGCACCGTCTCGCCCACCGCGTGGTCGGCGAGCCACGGGTGCGTACGGGCCGAGAGACGGGCGGTGAACAGGTGACCGCCGGAGTCGGGCAGCTCGACGGCCGCGCCCAGGAGGGGGTGGCCGGGGGTGCCGAGGCCGACGGACTCCGGGTCCCCGGACGAGGGGACGTGCAGCCAGTAGTGGTGGTGCTGGAAGGCGTAGGTGGGCAGCTCCACCCGGCGCGGCCCCTCCACCCCGGCCGCGCTCGCCGCGTCGGCGAAGAAGGTCTCCCAGTCAACG
>NZ_JBIAQI010000056.1:0-34344 GCF_042888905.1 Streptosporangium sp. NPDC002721 | reverse complement strand
TTGGTCTGATGTGGAACGCTTCTTGCGTCCCATGCGTCAGTAAAGGGAATGCCAGAAACATACAGCGCCGATCTTGGTAGCCGGAAGCCGGTTCGGGGATCAAAGACGGCCTTGATCGCGTCGATGCCATTCTGTGATGTTTGGGTACGCCTGAAGCTGTTGTGAAAATTGATGGGCGAGCCACATGTTTACGCAGATAGGCATAGGCTTGGTGTGAAAGTGACTGATGTGGCGTGAGTAGGCCAGCACGTTCGGTTACCGGTCATATGTGATGCAGATCACACCGATTCGATGGCACCGATTTCGCAGTGGACGCGTCTAAAGACCCGTCGATTCGGGATCCAGGGCGTGAACGAGCCCGAGAACATGCCGTACGGGCGTCCCGAACAGCCGCGAGCGACCTCTTGTCGCCCTCCCGCCCTCCGTCGAGAGGCTTGATCCTTCCGCTGCCGAGCGTCGGCCACAGGGATGGTGGAGTCCGGCCGGGGAGATCCGGCGCCGGCCGGGAGCGCGACACGGCGGCGCCGAAGCGGGAGAGGTGGCTTCACGCGCGTGGGAGCCCGCGAGGAACGCGTCTGTGATCTCCAGACCTCTTCTCCAGGACCGATTTTCCGGGGTCGGTCCTCGCTTCCGTTCGCGGGCCTGGTCCCTGGAGCCGTTCTCCAGACCCGTTCTCCGGTTCGCCTCGCGGACCTGATCTCCGGACGCCGGTCGCGCCGGGCTCTCCGGTGGGCGAGATCGCCGGCACGTCGAAGGGCCCGGCGGTTCCGCCGGGCCCTTCGACGTTCACGAGGAACCGGTCGCCGTCTTCGTGATCGACCGGTGGGGGAATGGCCGAGGGGGGCCCGGCTGGTGCCGGGCCCCCCTCGGGTGAAGCTGGTGGTGCTTGGTCTTGCGGTGGTGCTGTGAGTCTGAGGTTTGGACGCTCAGGCTCGGGTGATCTTCAGGAAGCTACTACTTCTTGACGATCGAGCCGGACCACACCGCGGCGGCCTTGGTGTAGACGGTCGCGGTCTCGCCGTCGAAGTACGGCGAGGTGATGATGTCGAAGCGGCCGTTCTTGTCCTGGTCGCCGAACAGGCTGGTCACACCGCTGACGTAGCCGAGACGCTTGGCGTTGCTGTACTTGGACAGCCAGGGGCCACCGTCGGCGCCGGGGGTGAAGGAGCTCTTGAGGCCAACGTGCTCCTCAACCTTCTCCGCAGCCGAGGTGTACACCTTGCCGGAGGTCTTGCCGTAGGTCCACTTCGGCGTAACGCCGGTGTAGGCCTTGTTGCCGTCGGGGTGCGGCGCGGCCGGGTAGCCGAACACGAACACCGTCTGCTCGGGCTTCTGGTTCCAGGTGAAGCCCTGGCCGCCGACGTTGTCGCCCAGGCGACCGGCGTCCTTGATGTAGCCCTCGACGACGAAGTAGGTCTCGACCCAGTACTTGATGTTGACCGTGGTCTTGACCCACTTCTTGACGAAGAACTGCTGCTTCGTCCAGCCGATCACGTTGCCCTTGTCGTCCTTGACCTCAGCCAGGGTGCCGAGGAACTTGCCCTCACCCTTGGCGGCCTTGAGGGCGTTGTAGTCCTCGAGGCTGATCGGGACGACCGTGCTCAGACGCTCGAACTTGTTGCCGTTCTCCAGGCCGTTGGAAGCAGCCTTGTAGACCGACTCGACAACCTCGGCGCCGACGAGCTGGACGCCGTCCTTGCCGGTCTTGATGTAGTCCTCGATCTTCGCCGCAGCGTCGGAGGGCTTGGCGACGGTCTCGACCTTGGGGTCAACAGCCTTGGACTTGAACGGGCCCAGGTCGCCGTACTTCTCGTACCCGGCCGCGTACTCGTCCTTGGTGATGATCTTCTCGTCGATGTACTTGGCACCCTTGTAGTCCGCGAACTCCTTCGCGGTCACCTGGGTGGCCTTGCCGCCGCCGACGTGGATGCCGTTGTACACGGTCACGAACGCGTAGTCGCGGTCGCGGTCGTTGTACACGCTGTAGTCGTAGTGGGTGTAGGCGGTCTTACCGACGTACACGCCCCACGGAGCCTTGCCCTGGTAGTAGCCGGGGACGAAGACCCAGTTGTCCATGGCGCTGGCGTTCTTCTTGTCGTCGTAGACGCAGTGACCGGCCGTGGCGACCAGGTTGCGGTACTTCGACTGGATCGAAGTGGCCGAGCACCACTTCAGCTCGCCCTCGGAGTCAACGAAGAACACCTTGCCGATGGTCTTGGGCAGGTTGATGTTCTTGACCTTCGCGGCGGACTTCTTCTCCTCGCCGATCGGGGCCACGACGCCCGGCTTGCCGTCGGGGGTGTAGCCACCGGACGCGCTCAGCTTCGAGGCCGCGATGGTCTCGTCGGTGTAAGCGGTCGCCTTGGCGAGGTTGTTGGTGTGGCCGTTGGCCTTGGTCCAGAACTCCGCGACCGCGACGGCGTCGGGGGCGTTCTTGGCCAGGGTGTCGTAGGCCCAGTCCGGAACAGCGTTGGCGGTTCCAGCCAGACCGGCGGCCAGCAGACCGGTGGCCAGAACGGCGCCACCGGCGGGGAGGAGGATGCGCTTCAAGGGAACTCCTTGGTCTGATGTGGAACGCTTCTTGCGTCCCATGCGTCAGTAAAGGGAATGCCAGAAACATACAGCGCCGATCTTGGTAGCCGGAAGCCGGTTCGAGGGGAAACAGTCGACCCTGACACCCCGAGACCGTTTCGTGATGTTTGAAGACCGTTGATGCTGATGTTGCGATTGAGGTCTGTCCAGACTGTTTCCGCAGATAGGTGGAAGTCTGGGATGAAAGTGACTGATGTGACGTGTTTGGTTGATCACGGTGGGCTATGGTCCTCATGTGATGCAGATCACATCAACTTGATGGCACCGATTTCGGAACGGGCACGTCTAATGCGCCTGCCCGAGGCCGGATCGTCTTTCGGATCGCCCCGTGAGAGGCCCCCGGCCCCCGGAATCCGGCCCCTCGCCCGGGGAACGCCCCGGGAACACCCGGCCGCGTCCCGGGAAAGGCCCGGGAAACGGGTGCGGGACCCGGCGCTGCGCGCCGGGTCCCGCCGATGGTCCTCGGGGCCGGGGAGTCACCCGGCCCGAGGGTTACCTGTAGAGCTCGCCCCTCGGGCCGACGATCCTGCCGGACCACACGTTGGCGGCCTTGCGGTAGACGTCGGCGGTCTCGCCGTCGAAGTACGGCGAGGTGATGAGGTCGTAGCGGTCGTTCTGGTCCTGGTCGCCGAACAGGCTGGTGACGCCGTTGACGTGACCCAGGCGCCTGGAGCTGCTGTACTGCGAGATCCAGGGGCCGCCGTCGGCGCCCGGGGTGAAGGCGCCCTTGAGGCCGACGTGCTCCTCGACCTTCTCGGCCGCGGAGACGTACTCCTTGCCCGAGGTCTTGCCGTACACGTACTTGGGCGTCACGCCGCTGTAGGGCTTGTCGCCGTCGGGGTGCGGGGCCTGGGGGTAGCCGAAGACGTAGACGGTCTTGCCGGTCTTCTGGTTCCAGGTGAAGCCCTGGCCGCCGACGTTGTCGCCGAGACGGCCGACGTCCTTGGAGAGCAGGATGTAGTAGTGCGAGCCACGTGACCACTTGGGCCCGGTGAACCCGTTGTACTCACCCTTGGTGACCTGCTTGACACCGTCGAAGGCGACGCCGTTGTAGACCGTGACGAAGGCGTAGTCCTTGTCGTAGTCCTCGTAGTTGGCGAAGTCGTAGTGCGTCCACGCCGACTTGCCGACGTAGATGCCCCACGGGGCCTTGCCCTGGTAGTAGCCGGGGACGAAGACCCACTTGTCGAGGGTGTCGCTGTTGCTGCCCGGGTCGTAGACGCAGTGCCCGGCCGTCGCGACCACGTTGCGGTACTTGCCCTGGATGGAGGTGGCCGAGCACCACCGGTACTCGCCGTTGACGACGAAGAACACCTTGCCGATGGTCCTGGGCAGGTTGACGTTCTTGGCGAGCGACGGGGTGGGCTTCTCCGAACCGGTCGGACCGACGCTGCCGGGCCTGCCGTCGGGGGAGAAGCCGCCGCCGACCTTCATCTTCGGCGCCCCGGGGTCGGGGTTGTAGACCGTCGCCCTCTTGAGGGCGGCGAAGTTGGAGGCCGCCCAGAAGTCGATGACCGAGACCGCCGAGGCGTTGTTCCTGGCCATCGGGTCGGTCGCCCAGTCGGGGGCGGCCTGGGCGGTGCCGGCCAGGGTGGTGGCCAGCAGGGCGGTGGCTGCTGCGGCGCCACCGAGGGGGAGAAGAGAGTGCTTCAAAACAGGAGCTCCTTGCGCTGCAACGTTCCCGGACATCCGGGAACTGCGGGACGACAAGCTACGAACCTATGCATGGATCGCCGGAGCAAACCCCACATAAGGGTCTCTTAAGGATCTCCTAAGGTGCCTTTATGGTCGGGGCGCCTGCTGGGTCGCGGCCCAGTGGTAGACCGCGTAGGTCGACGCGATGAAGTACGGGGAGGAGATCCTGTCGTACTTGCGGTCGGTGTTGACGTCCCAGGCGAAGCTGTTGACGCCGTTGAGGTAGCCGACGGAGTTCTTGTTGTCGTAGAAGATCAGCCAGGGGCCGCCGCTCGCGCCGTTGGTGAACGTGCAGGCCAGGGCGACCCCCTGCTCGACCAGGCGGGTGGGGGCCTTCACCTTGATGGTGAGCCCGCGGCACGACTTCAGCTGCTGGCCGTTGTAGGGCCTGCTGCCGTCGGGGTGCGGGGCCGCGGGGTAGCCGAAGGCGAGGGCGGACAGCCCGGCCCCGCGGTTGGTCGCCAGGCCCTGCCCGCCGACGTTGTCCTCCAGGCTTCCGACGCTCTCCATCTCGTAGCTGCCGGACGTCTTGCCGGCCTTCCACCTGAAGCCGTCGTGCACGGTGACGAACGCGTAGTCGTAGTCGTAGTCACCCCTGCCGACGAAGTCCTCGTGCAGGTTGAGCGAGTGGCCGATGTAGATGCCGTACGGGGTGTTGCCCTTGTCGTAGCCGGGGATGAAGATCCAGTATTCGGCCGGGCTGCCGGTCTTGGCGTCGTAGGCGCAGTGTCCGGCCGTGGCGACCAGGTTGCGGTTGGCCGCCGCCACGGAGGAGGCGGAGCACCAGTAGTCCTTGGCGCCGATCCGGAAGAACACCTTGCCCACGGTCATCGGTGAACCACCGGAGGCCGGGGCCCGCTTCTTCGGCAGGGTCGGCCTGACGGCCGGCGCGGAGCCCTTCGAGGTGGTGGCGCCCTTTCCGCCGGTGGCCGAGCCCGTCTCCGCGATCACGGCCGTCGCGGTGGACTCCCCGGCGGCGGCCGTGGCGCTCCCGGCCGTGGCGCTCCCGGCCGTGGCGGTTCCCGGGGTGGCCTTCGAGGTGGGAGACGCCGAGGGGGAGGGGCCGCCGTTCTTCATCTCGGGCGTGGCGGGGACGTTGTCCATGGCCTGCCTGAGCCGTGCCGGGCTCCAGTACTCGGCGATCCGCCGCATGTCGGCGCCGCTCTTGGTCAGGGTGATCGAGGTGATCCCGTTGGGCACCCCGTCCAGAGGGGTGGCGGCGGCGCTCCCGGCGAACACGGACGTCATGGTCACACAGGCGGCGATCAGCCCGCCGAGTGTGGCCGTGAACCGCCGGGCGCGGGAGGACATGGGGTTCCTTTCGGAAGAACCGGGAGTTAGGAGGGGCGCAAGGGATGATTTTTCCAGATCAACTTACTTTTGGGCAGTTCGTTGGACCGATCCGGTCATACTCTGTTATCTGATCAGTGTGGCTGAAGGTGTATAAGCACCCCGTGAAGGCCGGAAAGGGCCCGGTGCGTACCGGGCCCTTCCTCGTTCACGAAGCCCGTGTCTAGGCCGGGAGCTTCCCGGTCCAGAGGTTGGCGGCGTGCTTGTAGATGCCGTACGTGTCACCGTTGAAGTACGGGGTGGTGACGCGGTCGTAGCGCTTGTTGCCGTCGCTGTCGACCGTCAGGCTCACGACACCGTTGAGGTAGCCGGTCCGCTTGCTGTTCTTGTACTGCAGCAGGAAGGGACCGCCACTGGCGCCCGGGGTGAAGGCGCACTTGATCGCCTGGTGCTCCTCGGCCTTGTAGGCCGACACGACGGGCGCGGCGCCGGTCGTGCCGTAGCACCACTTCTGGGTGTGACCGGAGTAGGGCTTGTCGCCGTCGAGGTGGGCCGAGGTCGGGTAGCCGAACGTGAAGACCTTCTTGCCCAGCTTCTGGTTCCAGCTGAAGCCCTGGCCACCGACGTTGTCACCGAGGCGGCCGGCGTCGGAGAGGAGCACCACGAAGAACCGGGTGTAGTAGTAGACCTCCTTGACGCTGGTCTTCACCCACTTCTTGATGAAGTAGCGCGTCTTGAACCAGGCGATCTCGTTGCCGTTGGCGTCCTTGGGGGCCTCCAGCTTGCCGAGGAACTTGCCTTCGGCCTTCTCCTTGAGGAGCTGCTGGTACTCCTCCTGGCTGATCGCGACCTTGCCCTTGTCGTCGCTGAAGCGGGTGAACTTGGAGTTGTTCTCCAGGTTGTCGGGGGCGGCCTTGTAGACGCTCTCGACGACCTCGACCGCGGTCAGCTTGACGCCGTTGCGGCCGTCCTTGACGTACTGCTCGATGTGCTGCTGGGCGTCGGCGGGCTTGGCGACGGTCTCGACCTTGGGGTCGAGGGTCTTCTTCCAGTACGGCCCGTTCTCGCCGTACTTCTCGATGCCCAGCTCGTACTCGGACTTGGAGATCTCCTTGTCCTCGGTGTACTTGTGACCCTTGGTCGCCGCGTACGTGGGCGCGGTCACTTCCTTGACACCGGTCTGCTTGATGCCGTTGTAGACGTTGACGAAGGCGTAGTCGTAGTCGTAGTCCTCGTAGACCGTGAAGTCGTCGTGGGTGTTGACCTTGGCGCCGACGTAGATGCCCCAGGGGGCCTTGCCCTGGTAGTAGCCGGGGATGAACACGAAGTTGCTGAAGGGCTTGTTCGTGTCGGTGTCGTAGACGCAGTGGCCGGCGGTGGCGACCAGGTTGCGGAACTTCGACTGCACGGAGGTGCCGGAGCACCAACGCTCCTTGCCCTTGTCGTCGACGAAGAAGACCTTGCCGACGGTGATCGGGAGGTTCACGTTCCGCGACTTGCCGGCGGTCTTGCCCTCCTCGCCGGTCGGGGCGACGACGCCGGGCTTGCCGTCGGCGGCGGCCCTGGCGGCACCGGTCTTGTTCAGCTTGGCGGAGACGGTGGAGTCGGCGAGGTAGGTCGTCGCCGACTTCAGCTTCGAGGCGGTCCAGTAGCCCGCGATGGCCTTCGCGTTACCGGAGGGGGTGAGCGCCGACGACTTGACGTCCGGGTCGGCCGTGCTCGCCTGGGCGGTGGCGGGGAGGGAGGCGCCGATCATCGCGGCGGCGGCGAGAGCGCCACCGAGGGGGAGGAGGAGGCGCTTGGCTCGGGAGTTCAATGGAGCTCCTTCTTTGTCATGGGTCACTCGGGACGCAACCCACGCATGCGTAAAGAGACAAGAGGTGACCGTACTCGGCAAAGATGGGTTAAAAAGCTATAAATCGGGCAACTGATCGGACCGTTATATTTTTGTTACTAAATTCATGGAACCGGGAACTCCCGGAGTCCGTCTGATCTACCTGAACTTGATCGAGCAGTCCCGTGCGAGTCATGTGACCGTATGAACTGCGGAAACAGCCAGGCTTGTCGTTGTCCCGCGGGAGTGACCGGGGGCAGGCTGAGCCGGCATCCGCGTCACACGTCATCGGGGGATCTCATGCGGCGTCTTCTCTGTCTGGCCGTTGTCGGCCTCTTCCCGCTCTCAGGTACGGCCGCGGCGTCCACGGCGCCGCTCCAGGATCCGGGCCCCGGGTGGCAGGAGACGAGGCCGTACCCCCGCTCCGGCGACCCGCGGTCGCTTTCGCTCCATCCGGGCGGGCCCGCCCCCGTCGTGCACCGGCCGGTCGAACCGTTTCCCGACGCCCGGCCCCCGCGCAGCGCCAAGGCGCTCGTGCTGAGCCTCGCGAAGGGGGACAAGCCCCTGCCCGTGGCCGGCCACGCCCTGCTGCTGTGCGACCGGCCCGGTGGCACCCACCCCGACGCGGTCCGCGCCTGCGAGGCGCTGGCCGAGGTGCGGGGCGATCCCGCCAGGCTCAGGCCGAGGACGGGTGTGGCGTGCACGCTGCAGTACGACCCGGTCACGGTGACCGCCAGCGGGATCTGGAACAGCCGTTTCATCCGGTTCGAACGCACCTACGGCAGCCCCTGCGCGCTGAGGGCCGCCACCGGCGGGGTCTTCGCCCTGGGAGGCGACCTCCGGGGGCCGGGAACCGGGTGGAACGCCTCCGGTGAGATGGCCGCCCCTCCGGGAGCGCCTTCAGGGCCGCCTTTCGGAACGTTCCCGGGGACGATCCGGCGGCCGGGTTCGTGACCTGACGTCCTTGGCGGGAGCGGCCGGGTCGGTGGTCACCACTTCTTGGGAGAGTGGCCAGGGTTGTGGTCGCCGCCCTTCGCGGGAGCCGCCGGGTTCACAGCCGCCTGTGAGAAAGGGCCCGGTCCCCGGACCGGGCCCCGCTCGTTCACTTCGGGCTCGTTCGCCCCGGCCGGCCGAATGGCCTTACGGTCGGCCGGTCGCACGGGTCAGTTGGTCCAGCGGTTGGCCGCGGCCTTGTAGACCTTGTAGGTATCGCTGTTGAAGTACGGCGAGGAGATCTTGTCGTACCGGTCGTTCTTGTCGGTGTCCCAGGCGATGCTGTTGACGCCGACCAGGTAGCCGGTCCGGCTGGAGCTCTTGTACTTGTAGAGCCAGGGGCCGCCGCTCGCGCCCGCGGTGAAGGCGCACTTGAAGCCGACGTGCTCCTGGACGTTGTACTTCGGCGCGGCCGGCATGGCGCCGGTCGTGCCGTAGCACCACTTCATCGTGCGGCCGGAGAAGGGCTTGTCGCCGTCGGGGTGCAGGCCGGCCGGGTAGCCGAAGGAGAAGACCTTGTTCTTGACCTTCTGGTTCCAGGCGAAGCCCTGGCCGCCGACGTTGTCGCCGAGACGGCCGACGTTCTTGATGACCGGCTTCCACTTGTTGTCCTTGTCCTTCTCCCAGTTCACCTTGAACCCGGAGTGGACGTTGACGAAGGCGTAGTCGTAGTCGTAGTCCTCCTTCACGACGAAGTCGTCGTGCGCGTTGAACCACTTGGCCGCGTAGATGCCGTAGGGGTTCTTGCCGTCCCACGCCTGGTTGCCGTCCCAGTAGGACGGGATGAAGATCCAGTTGTCGTAGAACTGGTTGGTCTTCACGTCGTAGACGCAGTGCGCGGAGGTGGCGACCACGTTGCGGTACTTGCCCTGGACCGAACTGCCGGAGCAGTACTTCCAGCTCTTCGAGTCCGACGGGTTGGCGCCGGGCAGAGTGAAGAAGACGCGCCCGACGGTGTTGGGCAGGTTCACCTGCTTGCTCTTGGAGGACTTGGCGCCCTCCGCGCCGATCGGCGGGACCGACCCGCCGGGGCCGTCGGGGCCCGCGGCCCTGGAGGCCTTGCCGCCCTTGACGCTCAGGTCGAGGTCGCCGGTGGCGTCCGTGGCCTTGCGCATCCGCTCGGGCGACCAGAAGGAGGTGGCCTGGTTCGCCGTCTCCGAGGCCTGGGAACTGACCACGTCGTCGGGGGCCGTACCGGCGTTGGCACCGGTGGTGGCGCCGATCACTCCGGCGATCATGAGAACGCCGGTGAGGGGGATCATGAGGCGCCGTGCTCGGGAATTCATGAAGCTCCTTTCGCTCTCGGCGTGGAGACGGGACTTCTCCTCGCCGGGAAAACGATCGGAACGTTACTGACTGATTCGAGCGGCGGGCAGGAATTGACGGGAAAAAGTCTGGGACGGTTCCATCCGATGCTGTCTTGTTATTTGAATAGCAATTTGTTATAGCTTAACGAATTGGCATTTCCGCAGCTCATGGCGGTTATGGGGAGGTCTCAGGGGTATCGCTGTCATCAGTGGTAACAAAGATTACCGGAGGCTTCTCGAGTAACTTCGACACCTTTGGGTTTTCGGGTGCGGTGACGTCACCAACGCTGTTCCGGGTGTTCTCCGGCCGTTTTCCGTGAGGGTTTTGCGGGTGATCACGGGAGGTGAGGTGAATATCGGAACACCGGTCCCGGGATACGGGTGCCGCACCACGGATCTCGTGAAGTGACCCTCGGAACACGCGCATCGGAACGCGGGCGCCGCCGCCCGACGTCCCGGCTCCCCGGGCATCGATTCTGATTCGTGACGCTACTGACGCGGGCGCCGAGACCGCCGGACCCCGAAGATGGGGCCGAGAACCGTACCTTCTGCAAGAGGCGGCCGAAGACGTGGCCGGTGGTCAGCACGACATCATCGAGGCGAGGTCCAGGACGGGGCCGTGGCGCTGGATCGGCGCCGCCGCGCTGGTGGCGCTCGTGGTGTGGAACCTGACGGGCCGGGAGCGGCCGGAGGCGGTCTCGCCGTCGTTCCCGCCGCCGGTGCCCACACGGGCGGGGACCGTCGCGGAGGAGGTGCCGAACGTGCTTCACCCGAAGTACCGCCAGAAGGGCGGCAGGCAGATCCTCGACGTGGTCTTCCCCGACGGCTCGGCCGCCGAGGTGAGCTACCCGGCGGAGCTGGGCCTGGCCGAGCTGGGGCTCAGGCCCGCGATCTCGGGCCGGCTCGACGGCCACTCCGGCCCCTACCGGCAGCTGCTGGTGCCTTCCGGAGGTCCGGCGGGGGTCGCCCAGGGACGGCCGATGATCAGAAAGCTGACCAAGCAGGTCTCCCTCTGGCATCCGATGAGCCCCGCCGAGGGCGAGGTGCTGCTGTTCGCGTTCGACCCGTGGTTCGTGGCACTGCGCGACCTCAAGGACGGCATGCCCTTCGAGCAGCGCATGCTCTGGGCACGCAACCTGCGCGGCAAGGTCACCAAGGGCGGCTACCTCGTGCTCGACGCGACCTCCCCGGTGCGGCTGGCCACGCAGGGGGAGGTCCTCGACGGCGAGCCGCTGGGACCGCAGCTGTGGTTCGGCGGGGCGAGGGAGACGCTGCTGGTGCTGGCTCCGGTGCCGGGCTGCGACGTCGCGTCGATCGAACTCTCCGTCATCGAGCAGCGGCGCCGCTTCTCCGTCGAGACCTGCCAGGACGGGGTGTACGTCGCGGCCTCCGGGGAGCGGGGCCACGTCGAGAGGACCATGGCGGGCATGACCGTCAGGCGGACGGCTTAGGGCGGACCCGTTCGCCGTGGCCGCCTTCGTCGCGACCGGTGCGGTCCCGTCGCAGTGGTCGCCATGTGAGGGACGCGAGCGACGGTCCCGGGAGTGTCCCGGGCGGGTCCTTGTTCCCACCGGTCGCCGCGCGGAAGGCGCGAGGGACGGGCCCCGTGCGCGGTGATCGTCGCGTGGACGGCGTAGGGTGCGGCCATGTTCGCTGTAACCGCCACGCGGATCGATCCCGACAACCCCCTCGACGGTCTCACGCTCGGTGAGCGCCCGGAGCCCGAGGTTCCCGACGGGTGGACCACCGTCACGGTGAGGGCCGCCTCGCTCAACCACCACGACCTGTTCAGCCTGCAGGGGATAGGCCTCCGGCAGGAGCAGCTCCCGATGGTGCTCGGCACCGACGCCGCCGGGCTCGACGAGGACGGGAACGAGGTCATCGTGCACTCGGTGATCGGCAGTGGGGCCGACGAGACGCTCGACCCGAAACGCTCGCTGCTCTCGGAGAAACACGACGGCACCCTCGCCGAGCGGGTCGTCGTGCCCCGGCGCAACCTCGTGCCCAAGCCCGCCGCGCTCAGCTTCGAGGAGGCCGCCTGCCTGCCGACGGCCTGGCTGACCGCCTACCGCATGCTGTTCGACAAGGCCGGGCTCGAGCCGGGCTCGACCGTGCTGGTCCAGGGCGCGGGCGGCGGCGTGGCCACCGCGCTGATCCTGCTGGGCCGGGCCGGGGGATACCGGGTCTGGGCGACCAGCCGCTCGGAGGAGAAGCGGGCACGGGCCCTGGAACTGGGGGCCGACCAGGTCTTCGAGAGCGGTGCCCGGCTGCCCGAGCGGGTCGACGCGGTGATGGAGACCGTCGGCCAGGCCACCTGGGGACACTCGCTGAAGGCGCTGCGCCCCGGCGGCCGGATCGTGATCTCCGGTGCGACCAGTGGCGCCGTCCCGCCGGCCGACCTGAACCGCGTCTTCTTCCTGCAGCTGTCGGTGATCGGCTCCACCATGGGCACCCGCGACCAGCTGGGCAGGCTGGCCCGCTTCCTGGAGCAGACCGGCACTCGCCCGCTGATCGACCGCTCCCTCCCGCTGACCGAGGCCCGCGAGGGCTTCGCGGCCATGCACGAGGGCGAGCTCTTCGGAAAGGTCGTCTTCACCCTGCCGGGATGAGCCCGGCGGGCGTCGTACGGAGGGTCAGGATCGCCGCACCCGCCGGAGTCCGTCGATGAGGATCGCGGGGCTCACCGGAGCGCGTCGACGAGGATCGCCGGCCCCGCCGGAGTCCGTCGATGACGATCGCCGGGCTCACCGGAGCGCGTCGCGGATGCGGCGGGCCGCGTCGTACAGGGCGTCCTGGGCGGTCGCCAGGGTCTCCTCGCTGACCCGCGCGGCCGCCGCGTCCCTGCGGACCTCCTCGACGAACTCGGCCAGCATCTGCCCGAGCTGGGCGTCTCCGGCGCGGGACCCCTCGCCGGTGAAGCCGTTCGCCCAGACGCGCTTCCAGTCGTCCTTCCACTCGTCGGTTTGGCGCTGCCACTCGTGCTTCTGGCGCTGCCACTCCGTCTTCTGCTCGCGCCAGGACTTGCGCGCGTCCTGCTCGGACCCCTGGCGCACGTCGCGCGCCATCTGGGTGAGCTCCTCGCGCAGCGACTTGACCGTGTCGCGTACGTCCTCCTTGACCTCGCGCGCGATGTCGCGGACGGAGTCGGAGATCTCCTGCTCCAGGTCGGCGAGCTCGTCGAGCCGCTCGTTGAGCTCCTCGCGGCCCCGGTCGCTGATGGTGAAGATCTTCTTGCCGTCCACGACCTCGTGGGTCACCAGCCCCTCCTCCTCCAGGCGGGCCAGGCGCGGGTAGATCGTGCCGGGGGAGGGGGAGTAGACGCCGAGGAAGCGATCCTGGAGCAGCCGGATCACCTCGTAGCCGTGGCGCGGGCTCTCCTCCAGCAGCTTCAGGAGATAGAGCCGGAGCCTTCCGTGGCCGAAGACCGGGCTCATGCCTGGGCTCCCTTCAGTAGTGTGACGTCGGCGGAGACGGTGTTGGCCGTCAGCGACGCCATGCCGCCGCCGATCCGGCCGCCCAGCGTCTTCGCGCCGGGCTGGATGGAGTAGTCGAGCTCGGGGAAGGCCGCGTCGATCCTGCCCGAGGTGGAGCGGATCTTGACGTCGGTCTCGACCGCGTGCGGGAGCCGGAGCACGATGTCGCCGGAGACGCTGTTCATCGTGACGTGGCCGGTCGGCGGGAGCTCCAGGTCGGCGGTGATCCGGCCGGAGACGGTGGTGACGCTCAGCCGCCGGGGAGTGCCCTGGGCGACGGTCAGGTCGCCGGAGATGCTCTTGAACGACAGGTCGCCGACCAGGCCCCGGCTCTCCACGGCGCCGGAGACGGTGTCGGCGACGATCTCGCCGCTCACCCCGTCGAGCACGATCCCGCCCGAGACGCTCCTGACCGAGGTGCGGTCCTCGAACCCGGCGACGACCGCGGACGCGGAGACGACCCCCACGTTGACCGGGCAGTCCTTCGGCACGGTCAGCGTCAGCGTGGCCCGGCGGCGGCCGGGGCGCAGCCAGCCCAGCAGGCCGTCCCAGGTGAGGTCCTTGTAGGTGACGGTGAGCGTGCCGTCCTCGTCGTGGGTGACGAGCAGCGGGGGGCTGTCGATCTCGGTGACCTCGAGCCTGGGAGGGCCGTCGCTGGCCAGCACCGCCAGCTTTCCCGCCACGATGCGCACGTTGAGTTTCCTGACGGAGTCGAAGGTGAGCTGCTCCGGCTTCTCGATCGTCCATTGCCGCATGTGAATGACCTCCTTATGATGAACACGATATGTCGCGTCACTCGTAAGGTCAAGATATATCGCGTTTTCCTCAGTCGTCCTCGTCGTCCAGCCGGGCCAGCCAGGTGGCCAGCCGTTCCACCGGCGTCTCGAAGTCGGGGTTCAGGTCGACGAACTCGCGCAGCCGCTCGGCCAGCCACACGACGGTGACCTCCTCCTCGCCCCGGCGCGCGACGAGCTCCTCGATGCCCCGATCGGTGAAGTACATCGCGTTCTCCCTTGATGAAACTTGTGAAGTGATGACGCTGTGGCCGTGCTCGCGATCCGCGAACGGCTCGCGAAAACGGGGAAGTCCCCCGCAGAGGCTCCTGCGGGGGACTTCCGTGGTGACGCCTGCGGCGGACCGGCCGAGGAAGGGCCGGTCGCCTAGTTGAAGATCTCGCCCAGCATCTGCTGCAGCTCCACCTCGTGGGTGGAGTGCGAACCGGTCGCCGGGGAGGAGTTGGCCTTGCGGGAGACCCGCCTGATCGAACGCCCGCCGAAGACCCCCGGGTTCTCGGCCAGCTTGAGCGCCAGGAACGGCCACGGACCCATGTTGAGCGGCTCGTCCTGCGCCCACACCAGCTCGATGTCGGCGGCGTAACGGCTCAGCTCGGCTTCCAGCGGGTCAGCGGGGAACGGGTAGAGGCGCTCCAGGCGGACGATCGCCACGTCGTTGCGGCCCTGCTTGTCGCGGGCCGCCGCCAGGTCGTAGTAGAGCTTGCCGGAGACCAGCACGACCTTGCGGACGCCGGCCGGGGGAGCCGTGACGTCGCCCAGCACCGGCCGGAACGACCCCGAGGTGAAGTCGCTGACCGCCGAGACCGCCGCCTTGTGCCGCAGCAGCGACTTGGGCGTGAACACCACCAGCGGGCGGTGCCGGTTCGACAGCGTCTGCCAGCGCAGCAGGTGGAAGTAGTTGGCCGGAACCGTGGGCTGTGCCACGGTCATGTTGTCCTGGGCGCACATCTGCAGGAAGCGCTCGATGCGGGCCGAGGAGTGGTCGGGCCCCTGCCCCTCGTAGCCGTGCGGCAGCAGCAGGGTGACGCCGGAGCGCTGGCCCCACTTCTGCTCGCCCGAGGTGAGGTACTCGTCGATGATCGACTGGGCGCCGTTGACGAAGTCACCGAACTGCGCCTCCCAGGCGACCAGCGCCTCGGGCCGCTCCACGCTGTAGCCGTACTCGAAGCCGAGCGCGGCGTACTCGCTCAGCAGGGAGTCGTAGACGTAGAACTTCGTGGTGCCCTCGTTGAACGCCTTGAGGGGGGTGTGCTCCTCGCCCGTGACGCGGTCGACCAGCACGGCGTGCCGCTGGGTGAACGTGCCGCGCCGCGAGTCCTGGCCGACGAGGCGGACCGGGTGGCCGTCGATCAGCAGCGAGCCGAAGGCGAGGGTCTCGCCCATGCCCCAGTCGATGCGGTCCTCGGCGACCATCTGCCCGCGGCGCTGCAGCACCGGCAGCAGGCGCGGGTGGACGGTGAAGCCCTCGGGCATGTTGAGCTGGGTCTCCACGATCCGCTTGACGGTCTCCTCGGAGACGGCCGTCTTGACGTCCTCGTGCGACCAGGGGACGGTCTCCATGTCGACCGGACGGGAGAACTCGCCCGTCGGGTCCTTGGCCGCCGCGCGGGTCTCGGCGAAGGCGTTCTCCAGCTTGGCCTGGTAGTCGCGGAGCGCGCCCTCGGCCTCCTCCACCGTGATGTCGCCCCGGCCGATCAGCGCCTCGGTGTAGAGCTTGCGGGTGGAGCGCTTGGCGTCGATCAGGTCGTACATCAGCGGCTGGGTGAAGCCCGGGTTGTCGGACTCGTTGTGCCCCCGGCGCCGGTAGCAGATGAGGTCGATCACCACGTCCTTGCGGAACGCCTGGCGGTACTCGAACGCGAGCCTGCCGACCCGGACCACGGCCTCGGGGTCGTCGCCGTTGACGTGGAAGATCGGGGCCTGGATCATCCGGGCCACGTCGGTGGCGTACACGCTGGAGCGCGAGCTGGCCGGGCTGGTGGTGAAGCCGACCTGGTTGTTGACCACGATGTGCACGGTGCCGCCGGTGCGGTAGCCCCGCAGCTGCGACAGGTTGAGCGTCTCGGCCACCACGCCCTGGCCCGCGAAGGCCGCGTCGCCGTGGACGAGCACCGGCAGGACGGTGAAGCCCTCCTCGCCGCGCTCCAGGAGGTCCTGCTTGGCGCGGACCACACCCTCCAGGACCGGGTCGACCGTCTCCAGGTGGGAGGGGTTGGCCACGACCGAGGTCTTGAGCTTGGAGCCGTCGGGCGAGACGAAGTCGCCGCTGGCGCCCAGGTGGTACTTCACGTCGCCGGAGCCGTGGGCGCTGCGCGGGTCGATGTTGCCCTCGAACTCGCCGAAGATCTGCCCGTACGACTTGCCGACGATGTTGGCCAGCACGTTGAGGCGCCCGCGGTGGGCCATGCCGACCACGGCCTCGTCGAGCCGCTCCTCGGCCGCGGAGCTCAGCACCGAGTCGAGCAGCGGGATCAGCGACTCGCCGCCCTCCAGCGAGAAGCGCTTCTGCCCGACGAACTTCGTCTGCAGGAACGTCTCGAACGCCTCGGCGGTGTTCAGCCGCTCCAGGACGCGCAGCTGCTCCTCGCGGTCGGGCTTGGCGTGCGGCCGCTCGATGCGCGCCTGGATCCAGGCCCGCTCCTCGGGGTTCTGCATGTGCATGTACTCGACGCCGATGGTGCGGCAGTAGGAGTCACGCAGCACGCCGAGGATGTCGCGCAGCTTCATCAGGGGCCGGCCGCCGAAGCCGCCGGTGGCGAACTCGCGCTCCAGGTCCCACAGGGTGAGGCCGTGCGACTTGATGTCGAGGTCGGGGTGCTTGCGCTGCTTGTACTCCAGCGGGTCGGTGTCGGCCATGAGGTGGCCGCGGACCCGGAAGGCGTGGATCAGCTCGATGACGCGGGCCGACTTCGCCACGTCGTCGTCGTGGGTGGTCGAGATGTCCTGGACCCAGCGGATCGGCTCGTACGGGATCCGGAGAGCCTCGAAGATCTCGTCGTAGAAGCCGTCCTCGCCGAGCAGCAGCCGGTGGACCTGCCGCAGGAAGTCACCCGACTGGGCGCCCTGGATGATGCGGTGGTCGTACGTGCTGGTGACCGTCATGACCTTGCTCACCGCGAGGCGGGAGAGCGTGTCGGGGGAGGCCCCCTGGTACTCGGCGGGGTACTCCATCGCGCCGACGCCGATGATCGTGCCCTGTCCCGGCATCAGGCGCGGCACCGAGTGCACGGTGCCGATGGTGCCCGGGTTGGTCAGCGAGATCGTGGTGCCGCTGAAGTCGTCGACCCCGAGCTTGCCCGCCCTGGCCTTGCGCACGACCTCCTCGTACGCGACCCAGAACTGGCGGAAGTCCATCTCCTCGGTCGCCTTGATCGACGGGACCAGGAGCTGGCGGGTGCCGTCGCTCTTGGCGACGTCGATGGCCAGGCCCAGGTTGACGTGCTCGGGCTTGACCAGCACCGGCTTGCCGTCGGCCTCGGCGTAGGAGTGGTTCATCTCCGGCAGGACCTTGAGGGCCTTGATCACCGCGTAGCCGATGAGGTGCGTGAACGACACCTTGCCGCCGCGACCGCGCGACAGGTGGTTGTTGATCACGATCCGGTTGTCGATGAGCAGCTTCGCCGGGACCGCGCGCACGCTGGTCGCCGTCGGCACGACGAGGCTGGCCTCCATGTTGGCCGCTGTCCTGGCGGCGGCGCCGCGTAGTCGGACTTCCTCGGCACCGGCGGCGGCGGGCAACTGCGTCTCCTGCTTGGGTTGGGCCGCCGGGGCGGGCTTGGCCGCCTTCGGCGCTGGGGTCGTCGCCGCGGGGGCCGGGGTGGCCTGAGCCGCAGCCGGGGTGGCCGAGGGCGCAGCGGGTGTCGGTGGAGCGGGCGCGGCGGCAGCCGCCCCCTGGGGCGCGGCGGCACGGCCGGACCCCGAATCAGGGCTGTAATCAGCAAAGAAGTTCCACCAGGCCCGGTCGACCGACTCGGGGTCCTGGAGGTACTTCTGGTACAGCTCGTCGACAAGCCATTCGTTCTGACCAAAGGCTGCCAGCGGGTTTGTCCGCGACGACTCAGACGACACGGCGGAAATCGCCCTCTTCCGCAGATCGGCGTTGATGATAGAGAACCTGTCCAAGGCTACTCGCCTCGGCTCGGACCTGCGCCAGTCTGACCGCAGCTTCCTTGCCGATCCTCCCAGTATGGGCTAAAACGGTCAGCCCCCGGGTAACTGTTTACTCGCTCGGGCGCTGGTCAGCCCGATCCGGCCGGTGTCTTCAGCCCGGCCAGACCAGTCGGGACTCCACCCGTATCCCCGGGGTGACATCTTCGAGCATCCCGGCCAGCTCGTCCCCGGCCGCGCGCAGCTCCTCCGCGGACAGGGGGGCGAGCCGCTCCAGCAGGAACAGCGCGTCCGTCGTCTCCTCGGTGATCCGGGTGCGGACGCACTGCCGCCAGTTCCAGCGGCGGCAGGTGACGCCCCTGTCGTCGCGCCAGACGACCTCGCCGGCCTCCGGGTGGTCGACCGCGGGCTCGCCCTTCTCGACGACCTCGAACGGCTCGTCGCCGCTCGCGCGCACCAGCCTGGCCGTCCCCTCGTAGCGGGTCAGGTCCTCGCCGCCGATCGGCAGGCCGTGCCTGACGCTGATCGCGTTGTAGGCGTCGACCACCCGGTTGATCTCCGGCGGCGGCATCCGCCTGACCAGCGCGTCCACCGACGGCCTGGTCCGCTGCGGCTTCGCGCCGAATCCCCGGTAGGCCTCCCGCCACGCCTCGATCCTCGGATCGTCGACCGGCACGGCCTTCTCCGCGGCCTCCGCCAGCCAGGCCCGCGACCTGTCGTCCGTGGGCCCGTTGCGCAGCCCGTACACCCCCATCACCAGCACCCCGAAGTCCGGCCTGAGCGCGCTGACGGCGGGATCCACCCGAATATCCTCGATCACGGCCCCAGTCTAGGGCGCCCGCGGCCACCCGCTTGCGATTTTTCTTTCAAATAGAAGGCCATATTTGAAAGAAAAGTTATACTGGAAACATGGGTGAACGTGATGAGCAAGCCCGACTGATCGTGGAAGATCTCGCCGACCTCCTCTCCCTGGCCCGGTGTCGCACGTCGGATCGCGCCCTGCAGGCGACGGTCCGGCGGATGTCGCTCCGGCACGACCAAGGGCCGCGTCCGTCCGCGGTGAAACTGGCGTGCGCGGCCGAGTTGCTCGGCGTGAGCGTGCCCACCGTTCGTTCGTGGATGGCACACGGTGTCCTGCGGGCCGTGCCCGGTGGGAAGGTGACCAGAATCTCCGCCACCTCGCTGGCCGAGGTCCTGACCGTCGTCCGCGAGACGGAGCAGGGTGGACCCGGACGCCGCAGGTTGGCGCGGGTCATCGACGCGTTGAGGGATCGTGACTTGCTCGAAAGGGCCCATGGCGCCGCGCAGATGGCCGATGACCTCGTCGAATACGGCGAGGACGATCTCAGGAAGCTGCTCGGTCCGTGAACAAGAGGAAACGCCGGGGCGAGACATCCGCGGAACTCCCGCGCTTCGGCGCCATGTGCCTCCGAGAGTGGCGTCAAGCGGCCGCGTGGGGGGTGAAGGTGACGTTCAGGTCTGCGTCCAGTGCTCTCGCCAGGCGCCGGAGCAGTGCCAGCGTCGGGGTGACCCCGCCCGTCTCCAGTCGGGACACCTGCGGCTGGGTCATGCCTGCCCGCTCGGCCAGTTCGGCCTGGGAAAGGCCGAGTTCCGTCCGGCGGTTGTAGACCTGCTGTCCCAGGAGCAGCGCGTCGCGGGCCTCCTGGTAGGCGTCGGCCCGGCGCTCGGCGCCTGTCCGCTCCCACGTGTTGTGAGCCATGCCCCACTCAGTCCTTCCAGACGCGGTCGTAGACCTCCGAGGCGACCACATGAAGATTCTCACATTCGACCTGTGCTCGACGAGCGCGTTCAACCTGACCGGTCTCCTTGCGGCGTGTCTTGGTGAAGACGGTGAGAAGGACGATCCGTCGACCGGGAGCGAGCCAGTAGGTGATCCTGACCTGACGGCGCGTGAGCGAGAGGCGCAACTCGCGCACTTTGCCCCCAAGGTGCTTGGAGTACGGCTCGTCGAGCGTCTCGGCTTGCTCGGAGAGGAGGTCGGCCAAAGCTTCGACCTTCACGTAGTCGCGCTCGGACAGCGACTCAAGCCAAGATCGGATCTCGGGCTCGATCTCGATGACATATAGCCTCACGGAGCGTGAGGCTATATGTCATCGATTACATAATCCGCGATACGGGGAGATCGATAACCGCAGGTCATCGTCATAAGCACTCGATCATGGACATACGAGGTCGCGAAGCGTCGATCAGCCGCAGAGGGTGCCGTTGAGGAGGAAGCGTTCCGGTTTGGGGTTGGGGCCGGGGGCTTCGGCGCCGATGAAGCCGAAGGTGACCGAGCGGCCGGGTCTGATGATCTTGTTCCAGGCGACGTGTCCGGCGGTCACGGTCGCGCCGTCCTGGGTGAGGGCGGTGTTCCAGTGCCGCCGTACGGTCTGGCCGCCCAGGAAGGACCAGCTGAGGCTCCAGCCGTCGATCGCCTTGGGGCCGGTGTTGGTGACGGTGACCTGGGTGTTGAACCCGTCGGTCCACTGGCCGTGGTCGGTGTAGGTGACCTTGCACGGGCCGGGGGCGGCCGGGGTGGCGAGGTAGGAGGAGATCCAGGCGAGCGGGGAGTTCCAGTTGATCGTCAGCTCGTTGGTGGCCCACGACTCGATGTCGTCGATGTAGCAGAACTGGGGCTTGCAGCCCCGCAGCTTGGCCTGGGCCACCGGGTCCTGGATGGCGGAGTTCGGGCCTCCGGCCAGGGTGCCGCGCGGCGGGTTGGGCAGGGACGGGTCGAGCTGGCGGGCGTACCAGCGGCTGTGCTGGTTCTTGGAGGCGACCTCGCCGTAGCCGGTCACGTACGACTGGTTGAGGGCGTTGCGCCCGAAGATGTAGTCGAGCCCCTCCAGCACCCCGTCGTGATACTTCGCCTCACCGCTCAGGTCGTGGGCGACGGCCATCACGACCATGTTGTTGAGCACCAGGTTGTTGGAGCCCCAGTCGTAGTCCGGCGGGTTGTACGGGACGCCGTACGGGTGGGCCCTCTGGACGGCGAGATACTTGTCGGCGCCCTCCAGGACCGACCGGCGCACCCGGGCCCGGTCGGGGAGCGCGCTGGGCACGGAGGCGAGCTGCAGGCGGCCGAGCTGGGCGGTGTTTCCCCAGTCGAAGCCGCGCTCGCGCCAGATGTCGCCGGTGTGGTGCGGCGAGGCGAGCACGTACTCCTTGAACTCCTTCTCGCCGGTGGCGAGGTAGAGCTCGGCGGCGGCCCAGTAGAACTCGTCGGTCACGTCGCCGTCGTTGTAGGCGCCGCCGCCCACCCCGTCGGCCGGGTCCGCGTACCGCGCGGGGTTGGCCTTCGCCGCCGCCCACGCCTTCCTGGCCGCGGCGAGGTTGCGCGCGGCGAAGGCGGCGTCGTACGGGGCGAAGAGGCGGGCCGCCTGGGCCGCGGTGGCGGCCAGGTTGAGGGTGGCCGCGGTGGAGACCGGGTGCAGCTCGCGTGGCTGGGGGTCCAGGTGGGGCAGGAGAGGCAGGCCGGTCCACGCCGCGTCGTGGATCTTGTGATGGGCCATTCCCGCGTACGGTTTGCCCTCGGGGACCTGCATGCTGAGCAGGAACTCCTGCTCCCAGCGGGCCTCGTCGAGGATGTCGGGCACCCCGTTGCCGCTCTCGGGGATGTCGAGGTCGCCGTCCTTGTGCAGGCCGTCGGCCTTGGCGCGCTCGAAGGCCGACATCAGCTGGTGGACGGAGATGCCGCCGTTGACGACGTACTTGCCGTGGTCGCCCGCGTCGTACCAGCCGCCCCTGACGTTCAGCGTGTAGTCGCAGACGCCCGGCTGGCAGGGCACCGCGACGTCACCCCGGTTGGGGGCGACCCCGGCGTGCCCGGCGGGCCTTCCGTAGCCGGGGCGGAGCTCGTCGAGGATCTCGATGCCGCTGCGCTGGGTGTAGTAGAACTTCAGCGCGTCGGTCCTGAGGTCGCCGTAGACCCCGGCGCCGATGTCGAAGGGACGGCTGGTCTCGCCGTCGGCCTCCAGCGTGTAGCCGGTGCCGGGCGCGGTGACCGTGCCGAAGTCGATCGAGTGCACGTTCTGGCCGGAGCTGCCGTCGACGCCGCGCGGGACGGTCTCCCCCTCGGAGACGGTCTCCCCGCCGCGCCTGAGCTTCCAGTCCACCGGCTCCGTGCCCTCGGTGACGAGGGTCGCGTTCTTCGGCCCCGAGGGCAGGTAACCGACCATGTTCACCCGGACGCGGGGCCCGGTGTCCGGCACGTAGACGTCGGGCTCGGCCCCGCCCTTCAGGGAGACGTTGTCCACACAGAACCTCCACGGGGTGGCGCTGCCCCCGATCTGGAACGCCACCTGCGCGCCCGGCAGGTCCACGGGCGAGGTGAAGGTGTAGCGGTAGTCGTTACCGGACACGCTCAGCTCGGGATTGGCCGACAGGTACTGCGTGTAGGGGTCGACCGGGAGCTGGACGAGGGCCTTGGCCACCCGGCCCGGCGTCGCGATCCCGAAGAAGGAGAACTCGTACGTCTCGTCCTTGACCAGGGGGATGTCGTTCTGGCCGACGATGACGTCCCAGGGGTTGGCGGTGCCGCCGGGGACGTCGGCGCACAGGCGGCCGTCCTCGACCTCCAGTGCGGTGTTGCCGGTGCTCCACCAGGGGGCGGTGCCGGTGTCGAAGGTGCCGTTGACGATCTGTTCGGGACCGTCCGCGGCGGCGGGCAGCGGGGTCAGGGTCACCAGGGCGGCGGCCGTGGCGAGGGCGAGCCAGGCGGGTGGTCGTCTGATCACGGGGGGTCCTTTGGGCGGGGGAGGTACCAGGTTGCGGGAGCTTGGGTCCGAGGACCCCGGTCGGAGGGGTCCAAGTGGGAGCGCTCCCACAACCTGGGTGCCCGATGTTTCCAGCGCGTTTCGCCCATCGTCAACCGGCCCCCGTGCCGGACCGCTCGCCGACCGGGCGAATGACCGATATGCCCGATGAAACTTTCAGGGTTTCAGGGGGCGGTCCAGTCGATCTCCGGTCCCCGGGGCACGATCCCGCTCGGGTTGACGTTCGTCTGCGTCACGAAGTAGTGCCGCTTGATCTGGTCGAAGTCGGTCGTGTCGCGGAACGCGGGAATCGCGTACAGCCGGCGGGCGTAGGCCCACAGGGCCGGGTAGTCGGTCAGCCGCCGCACCGCGCACTTGAAGTGCGAGTTGTAGACGGCGTCGAACCTGGCGAGGGTGGGGTAGAGCCGCACGTCGCTCTCGGTGAGCGCGTCGCCGTGCAGGTGACGGAGGGTCGACAGCCGCTCCTCCAGCAGGTCGAGCGTGGCGAACACGTCGGTGACCGCCTCGTCGTACGCCTCCTGCGAGCGGGCGAACCCGGCCCGGTAGACGCCGTTGTTGAGGCCGCGGAAGATCACCTCGTTGAGCGCGTCGATCTCCTCGCGCGATGCCTCCGGGTAGAGGTCGGGCGCGCCCTCGGCGTGCCAGGGCGCGAAGGCCGTCTCCAGGGTGAGGGTGATCTGCGGGTAGTCGTTGGTGACCATGCGCCCGGCGGCGACGTCCCAGACGCAGGGCACCGTGTAGCGGCCCTCGTAGCCGGGGTCGGTCGCCAGATAGAGCTCGGAGAGATACTCCACCCCGGTCACCGGGTCGCCCCCGGGGATCCGCCAGCCCTTCTCGTCCCTGATCGGGTCGACGATCGTCACCCCGATCACCTCCCGCAGGCCCAGCAGCTCGCGGACGATGAGGGAGCGGTGCGCCCACGGGCAGGCGTAGGAGGCGTAGATCTGGTAGCGGCCGGGCTCCGGCGGGTGCTCGCCGCCCGCCTCGATCCGCGTCGTGAACCGGTTCGGCTGCCTCTCGAAACGGCCGCCGCCGGAGATCTCCTTTTCCAGCTTCATGCTCCGACGGTACGGGACCGCCGGCCGGGAGGGGGCGCCCGGCCTCCGAGGTATTTCATGTACAACCAGTAGGAAATATTGACTTACCGCGGAGCGGTGCGTAGTTTCTCCTGTATGGGCATCTATCTGACTCGGTGCGCGCACGTCGACCTCTGCCGCGTGTTCAGCGCACAGTGTCCGTGATCACGAATCCATCCGCCGTCCCTCACGACATCCCACAGATCCCATAGGACGCATCTCGTGATCACCATCAGACATGTCCCCGCCCCCGTCAACCTCGTCACTCCCGCCCGTGCCCTCTTGAGGGGTGCCCGGTGAGACTCGGCATCCGGGGCGTCGGCAAGGAGTTCACCGTCCGCGACACCCACCGCTCCTTCGCCGCCCTCGACGACGTCAACCTCGACGTACGGGAGGGAGAGCTGCTCACCCTGGTCGGGCCGAGCGGCTGCGGCAAGTCCACCCTCCTCGACCTGATCGCCGGCCTGACTGCGCCGACCACCGGCCGGATCCTGCTGGACGGCGTCCCCCTCGACGGCCCCGGCCTCGAACGGGGGGTCGTCCTGCAGCAGTACGCGTTGTTCCCCTGGCGCACGGCACTGTCCAACATCGAGTTCTCGCTGGAGAGCAGGGTCGCCACCAGGCGGGAGCGCGCCGACCTGGCCAGGGAGTATCTGGACCTGGTGGGGCTGGGCGAGTTCGGCGACCGCTACCCCCACGAGCTCCCCCTCGGCGTGCCCCAGCGGGTGGCCATCGCCAGGAGCCTGGCCGCGAACCCGGCCGTGCTGCTGCTCGACGAGCCGTTCGCCGCGCTGGACGCCGGGACCCGGGAATCGCTCCAGGGGGAACTGGCGCGAATCTGGGAGAAGACCGCTACGACGATCCTGTTCACCACCCGGAGCATCGACGAGGCCGTCTACCTCGGCCGGAGGGTCGCGGTCATGACGCCCCGCCCTGGCCGGATCAAGCGGATCGTCGAGGTGGATCTCGGCTCTCGCGGGGGCGATCCGAGGGGCGGTTCCCGCTTCGGGGAGTACCGCCACGAGGTGTGGAAGCTTCTCCGTTCCGATGTCGACCAGAAAGCGCCGGTGGCCTCATGAGCATCGTGACCGTGGTGGGAAACCCGCGACCCGGATCGCGCACCCACGGGGTTGCCGTCCGGGCGGCGGAGGCCGTCGCCCGGTGTATCGGAGAGGGGGAGGCTCCCGAGGTCGTCGACCTGGCGGCCCTGGCCCCGCTGCTGTTCGCCCCCGAGACGGCACCGGAGGTGAGGGCCGCGCTGGAACTGGTGGCCGGAGCCGACGTGCTGGTGGTGGCGAGCCCGACCTACAAGGCCACCTACACCGGCCTGCTCAAGGTGTTCCTCGACCGGTTGCCGGGGGGCGCGCTCGCCTCGGCCGTCGCGCTCCCGCTCCTGGTGATGGGGGACGCCAAGCACTCGCTGGCGGTGGAGGTCCATTTCCGCCCGCTGCTGGTGGAGCTGGGGGCGACTGTGCCCACCCCGGGCCTCGCGCTGCTGGAATCGCAGATCCCCGACCTCGACGCCGTTCTCGGCCCCTGGGCCGACAGGGTCGGCCCGCAGGTGATCGCGGCACTCGGGAAAAAGGCTCCGGCGTGACGCCGGGAAGAGATAGTGACCCCAATGGGTTTTGAGTAGTGTCCTTTGTTCCTTAAAGGGGAAAAAGTGACCAAGTGGATCATCTCGACAGTAACCCACATAGTCCTAAGCGAGGCGGCATGACCGAGACACTGTCCGGCAGGGCGGTCGACGCGGAGCGTTTCCGGCAGGCGCTGGCCGTCCACGCGGCCGGGGTCGTCGTCGTCACCGCCCAGGTCGAGGGCATCCCGGTCGGCATCACGGCAACCTCGTTCTCGTCCGTCAGCCTCAGCCCTCCGCTGGTCTCCTTCTACGTGGACCAGTCCTCGACCACCTGGCCCTGGCTCAGGCGGGCGGACCACTTCGCGGTGAACGTGCTGGCCAGCGACCAGGCCGAGGTGGCCTCACGCTTCGCCAGGAAAAACGTCGACCGCTTCGCCGCCCCCACCTCCTGGGCCCCCGGGCACCTGGGCGTCCCGCTGCTGGACGGCGTCTCGGCCCACCTGATCTGCGCTCCCCACTCCACCGTAGACATCGGCGACCACATCCTGGTCGTCGGCCTCGTGACCGAGACCAGCCTCGAACCGGGTGGCCGCCCGCTCCTCTATCACCAGGGCCGCTTCGGGCGCTTCACCCCGTACACCTGATCCCTCTCGCAGCCTCTCGATCTCGCGGGGAACGTTCGTGCCGGAGCGTTCCTCGCGGGGGGCACGGGCGGTGTGGGGGCGGTGCGGGGGCGGGGTGTCGCGGGCGATCGGCGGATTGGCGCACGTATAAAAGCCGTCAAATCCGCTATTTTCATAAAAATGCTGAATGCCACTATTTATTGCTAACGGCGGCATGTAGACCACCTGTCGTGGGCAGGCTCGTCGTCCGGCCCGCCCTCGGGGCGGGGCCGGGGGTACTGTCCGCACGAGGGATGCCTCGGAGGGGGGCCGAGGAGGATCCTCAGGCGAGGCGGACGGTGCCCCGGCCGGTGGCCAGGGGGAGATCCAGCGCGGTGCGGATGCCCGGCGGGGCGGCGCAGAGGGCGGCGACGGAGTTCACGGCGTGGGCGGCGGCACCGGCCAGGCCGTGCGAGATCTCGTTCACGGTGAGCATCAGCTGGGGCACACCCTCGATGTGGACGCTGAAGCCGGGATCGGCCCAGCGCCGCACCCGGGTGGCGTCGGCCTTGTAGACGCACTCCACGGTCATGAAGGGACGGCCGCGGACCAGCCCGCTGAACATCCAGCGGGACGCGCACACGGTCCCCGCCCTGACCAGCCCCGCGGTGATCTCGAACTCCTCGGTCGCGAGCTCGAACTCGTCGCTCTCCTCGACCTCGTCGAGGGCCACGCCGAGGTTGTCGGCCACGAACTGGACGCTCTCGGCGAACAGCGAGCGCTGGAAGGCGCGGAAGGGGCGCACGGCGGCGACGTAGTCCTTGGCCGAACGCGTGAAGCCGAACAGATCCACCGCGATCTGCCGGGACGGGTGCCCCCGGAAGTCGGACGACTCCCGGACGTAGATGTGGTCGACGCGGCTGGACAGGCCGGTCAGCGTGAGCGGCAGGATGTCGCTCATGAAACCGGGGTTGACGCCGGTGCCGTGCAGGGACGACCCTCCCGCGCGGCAGGCGGCCTCCAGGCGCTCCACCACCCCCGCGCCGTAGCACTTGGGATACACGAACCCGGTGGTGGTGATGACGTTCTTGCCGGTGGCGAGCAGTGCGCAGATGGTCTCCACGTCGCTCGGATGCTCCCCGCCGAAGTAGGACGCCGGCAGCGGCATGTGCAGCACGCAGTCGGCCTCCGTGGCGAGGATCTCCTCGACGTCGTCGGTGCAGGCGACACCGGCCTCGGGGAGCCCCACCAGGGTCCCCGCGTCCTGTCCCACCTTGTCCGGGTCGTAGACCAGAACCCCGGCCAATTCGAACTCCGGCCGGGTTATCACGCTGCGCAGGGAGTATCTGCCGACGGCGCCCGTGGCCCACTGGACCACGCGCAGGGGCGGCGATAAGGACATATAGGGCCTCCAGCCCAAAATAAATGGGCGGGGCCGTACTGGGAAAAGGAGGGGTGTCGTCGTTGACCCTCGCCCGTGTGGGGCAAAAACTTTAGCAGAAATTAACACGCGTGCTTACTATGCGCAATGATCCCCTGCCTTTTCGGTAACCACTCCGCGCCTTTTCTCCGGGGTGCCGCGAAGGTCCCGCCGACGGCCGGCCCGGGGGGTGGCGGGCGCCGTCCCGAAGATCTCGCAGGTGGTGTCCCGGGGATGCCCATGGCATCACGAGGGCCGGGCGAGCTATTGTTCAGACGACTAGAATTATGTTCTCGTGAGAGGGTTGCGGATGTCAGAGCTGCGGTTTGACGGCAGGGTCGCGGTCATCACCGGCGCCGGGCACGGACTCGGCCGCTCGCACGCGCTGTCGCTCGCCGAGCGCGGCGCCAAGGTGGTGGTCAACGACCTGGGCGGGGCACTGGACGGCACCGGCGCCTCCTCGGGCCCGGCCGCCGAGGTGGTCGAGCTGATCAGGAAGAACGGTGGCGAGGCGACCGCCAACACCGACAACGTCGCGACCCCCGAGGGCGCCCAGGCGATCGTGGGAGCCGCGATCGACACCTACGGGCGGCTGGACATCGTCGTCAACAACGCCGGGATCCTGCGGGACAAGTCCTTCGGCAAGATCAGCGTCGAGGAGTTCGACCAGGTCCTCGCCGTCCACGTCCGCGGGTCGTTCCTGGTCAGCCGGGCGGCGTTCCCGCACCTCAAGGAGCAGGGGTACGGCCGGATCATCAACACCTCCTCGCCCGCCGGGCTGTTCGGCAACTTCGGCCAGGCCAACTACTCCACCGCCAAGATGGGCCTGGTGGGTCTCACCAAGACGCTCGGCATCGAGGGCGCCAGGGCCGGGATCAAGGCCAACGCGATCGCGCCGATCGCCTGGACCCGGATGACCGAGGAGCTCCTGCCCGCCGAGTTCGAGGCCAAGTTCACCGCGGAGCGGGTCAGCGCCCTGGTGACGTTCCTGGCGCACGAGGCCTGCGAGACCAGCGGCGAGGTCTTCAGCGTCGGCGGCGGCCGGATCGCCCGGGTGTTCGTGGCCGAGGGGCCCGGCTGGCGGCAGGACGACCACACGGTGGAGGACATCCGCGACAACTGGGAGGCGATCCTCGCCGAGCAGCCGTACCTGACCCCGACCACCCTCGGCCAGCAGGCGACCGCCTCGATGAAGGCGATGCTCTGACGGTCTGACGGTCTGACGGTCTGACGGTCTGACGGTCTGACGGTCGGTCTGGCGGTCTGGCGTTCGAGGGCGCTCTCGTTTCGAGGGCGCCCTTTTCGCTGCCCGAAAAGACGGTTGTCCGAAAGGCGTGCTGTCCGAAAGGTTCGCCGCCTGAAAGGTTCACGGTGACTTCCGGCGATTGTGGAACGATCCGGACGGCGCGCCGAGATCGCAGAAATCAGATGAATCGCCCGGTAGAGCGGATGGGAGGGGTCGGGGAGGCGGGGGTCGCTTTCGCAGTGCGGGTGAGATGTTCTGTTTCGAACGAGCAACCTTTTGCTTGACGGTCGACAGAACTCGTCCTTACCATCCTGAAATAAGGAGGAAATAAGCTAGATACCGGCAAATTTCGAGATTTGTGCGACTGCCTCAGTGTCGCACCCGGTTCACCCGCCGCCCTTCTTCGGGCATCACAACCTTCCCTCTTCCAGCATCGCAACCGGTCCGCCCGCCCAGGCCGACCGGTCTGTTTCGCATGCCCTTCTCATCCCCCCCAGGAGATTCCATGCGCCGCCAGCTCACCGCCTTGACGGTCCCGATCCTGCTCCTGTTATCCGTGTTATCCGGCTTGACCGTGTCGGCGGCCCCGGCGGGCGCGGGAGCCGCGAAGGCGGCCGCCTTCCGGGTGCTGCTGTTCACCGAGACCGCCGACTACGTGCACGCCTCGATCCCGGCGGGCATCACGATGGTCCAGCAGCTCGCCGCCGCCAACGACTTCGAGATCGTCCAGTCGGCGAACTCGACCGCGCTCAACGACGCGAACCTGGCGACCTTCGACGCGATCATCATGCTGCAGAACTCCGGCATGGTCTGGGACAACGAGGCCCAGCGCCAGGCCACCCAGAAGTTCGTCAACGACGGTGGCGGGATCGTGGCGATCCACAACACCACCGACATGAACATCGAGGCCCAGTTCCCCTGGTGGGACCAGCTCATCATGGGCGGCGCGCACATGACCGCGCACTCGGCCACCCTGCAGGGCACCGCCAAGGTCCTGGACAAGAAGCACCCCTCCACCGTGGGCCTTCCCGACCGCTGGACGCGTACCGAGGAGTGGTACAACTTCAGCAAGAACATGCGCGGCGACGTGCACGTCCTGGTCACCGCCGACGAGAGCACCTACGACGCCGGCGGCAGCAAGATGGGCGCCGACCACCCGATCTCCTGGTGCCGCACCACCGAGGGTGGGCGCGTGTGGGCGACCGCGATGGGTCACGAGAGCGCCTCCTACAGCGAGGCCAACTTCCGCCAGCACGTGCTCGGCGGCGTCAAGTGGGCGGCCGGCAACGCCGCGGGCGACTGCGGCGGCACCGTGTGGAACCGGTTCCAGAAGGTGACGCTCGACAGCGCGCCCGACCAGCCGATGGGCCTGGACATCGCCCCCAACGGCGACGTCTACTACATCGCCCGCTCCGGCAAGCTCATGCTCGTCCGCAAGAGCAACGGCCAGATCGTGACCACCGGCACGCTGAGCGTCTACACCGGCGGCGAGGACGGGCTGATCGGCATCGTCCTGGACCCGGGCTTCGCGACCAACCGCTGGGTCTACCTCAACTACTCGCCGACCGGTTCCGCGGCGGTCAACCAGGTCTCCCGGTTCACCCTCAACAGCGCCGGCGACAGCCTGGACCTGGCCAGTGAGAAGAAGCTCCTCGCCATCCCCGCCACCAGGGTCGACGAGCCGGGGCACACCGGCGGGCAGCTCGCCTTCGGGCCCGGCGGGAACCTCTACATCGGCGTCGGCGACGACATCAACCCCTTCTCCTCCGACGGGTACGCGCCGATCGACGAGCGTTCGGGCCGCGCCAACTTCGACGCCCAGAAGACCAGCGCGAACACCAACGACCTGCGCGGCAAGATCCTGCGGATCCACCCGGAAACCAACGGCACCTACACGATCCCCTCGGGCAACATGTTCGCGCCGGGCACCGCGCAGACCCGCCCGGAGATCTACGCGATGGGCTTCCGCAACCCGTTCCGGTTCCAGGTGGACTCCGAGACCGGCTGGATCTCCTCGGCCGACTACGGCCCCGACGCCGGATCGGCCAACGCCAACCGCGGTCCCGAGGGCACCGTCGAGTGGAACCTGATCAAGTCGCCCGGCTTCTACGGGTGGCCGTACTGCGTCGCCAACAACATCCCGTACAACGACTACAACTTCGCCACGTCCACCTCGGGGGCGAAGTTCAACTGCTCGGCGCCGGTGAACAACTCGCCCAACAACACGGGCCTGACGAACCTGCCCGCGGTCAAGGCCGCCACCGTCTGGTACAACTACCACCTCACGCCCGAGTGGCCGGAGATGGGCACCAGCGGCGGCGCGGCCCCGATGGGCGGCCCGTTCTACCACTACGACGCGGCCAACCCCTCGGACACGAAGTTTCCCGCGTACTTCGACGACACCCCGTTCTTCTACGAGTGGAGCCGCAACTACCTGATGGAGATGCGGCTGGACGGCAGCGGCAACGTCCTGAAGACCAACCGCTTCCTGTCCAACCTCGGGTTCAGGTCGCCGATCGACATGAAGTTCGGCCCCGACGGCGCGATGTACCTGATCGAGTGGGGGGCCGGCTACGGCGGCACCAACCCCGACGACGGCGTCTACCGCATCGACTACATCAACGGCTCGCGCTCCCCGATCGCCAAGGCGAGCGGAACGCCCACCTCCGGCCAGGCCCCGCTCACCGTCCAGTTCTCCTCGGCCGGCTCCGCGGACCCCGACGGCGACGCGTTCAGCTACGCCTGGGACTTCACCAGCAACGGCTCGACCGACTCCACCGCGGCGAACCCCTCCTTCACCTACACCGCCAATGGGACCTTCACCGCCAGGCTCACGATCACCGACTCGTCGGGCAAGAGCGGCTCGGCGACGGTGCCGATCACGGTCGGCAACACCGCGCCGGTCGTGCGGTTCGGCTCGCCGCCCGACGGCACGGCCATCAACTTCGGCGACTCGGTCCCGTACACGGTGACCGTCACCGACCCCGAGGACGGCACGATCGACTGCTCCAGGGTCAGGGTGGTCACGGCCCTGGGCCACGACACCCACAGCCACGACACGGGCCAGTTCACCGGCTGCTCGGGAACCGTGGTGACCACGAACTCGGGTCATGACGCCGACGCCAACACCTTCTACGTCCTCACCGCGACCTACACCGACGCGGGCGGACTGTCCAACACCGCCAACCTGATCCTGCAGCCCCGGCAGAAGCAGGCCGAGTACTTCACCGGCTCGTCCGGGGTCCGGATCGTCGAACAGGCCGGCGCGCAGAACGGCAGGCGCATCGGCGACATCTCCAACAACGACTGGATCTCCTTTGCGCCGATGAGCGTCCAGGGGGTCGCGTCGGTGTCGTACCGGGTGTCCTCGCCGACGGGCAACGGCTCCATCGAGTTGCGCGCCGACTCGCCCACCGGGCAGCTGCTGGCCACCACGGCCGTGCAGAACACCGGCGGCTGGGACACCTACCAGCAGACGGTCAGCACATCCGTGGCGGCGCTGTCCGGTAGCCACCCGCTGTTCCTGGTGTTCAAGCACTCGACCGCCAACCAGTTCGACCTCGACTCCGTCACCCTGAACGCCTCGGGGGGTTCGACCGGGCCGGTGGCCGGCGGCGTCTACACGCTGGTCGCCGCGCACAGCTCCAAGGCGGCCGACGTCGAGGGCCAGTCCACGGCCGACGGGGCCAGGGTGGTCCAGTGGACGGCCGGCGGCGGCACGAACCAGCAGTGGAGGTTCGCCGCCGCGGTCGGCGGTGCCTTCACCCTCACCGGGGTCCAGAGCAGCAAGTGCATGGACGTCAACGCCGGCTCCACCTCGCCGGGCGGGCTGATCATCCAGTGGACCTGCCACAGCGGCACGAACCAGCAGTGGAGGTTCACCGCCGGGTCCAACGGCACCTACAGGATCGCCTCGGCCGCCAGCAACCTCTGCCTTGAGGTGCCCGGCGCCTCGACCGCGGACGGCACGCAACTCACCCAGGCCACCTGCGGGACCGCCGCCAACCAGCAGTGGAGGCTCACCCGGGTGAGCTGACCCGGCATGGTCAAGTTCGCCGACTTTTGTCGATTGAGGCAAAAGTCGGCGAACTGTTAGGTAAAAGTGATTCACAAACCCGTCTAAAGAGGGTTAGCTTCTGCACACCTGCTCCGAACAGGGAGGGTGTAGTTGAAGCGGACCGTCGTTCGGCCGGAGAACGCGTACCAGGCTGCGCTCCTCCGGCTGCTGCGTGAGAGAGCGCGGTCACGTGCCGAGCTCGGCGACGTGACCGCCCTTTCGCGTTCCCGCCTCAACCTGGAGCTCGACCGGCTCATCGAGCTGCGCCTCGCCGAGCAGGCGGGGCTCGCGGCCTCGCGCGGCGGGCGCAGGTCCGGTCTGGTACGGCTCTCCGGAGACCTCCGCTTCGCCGGGATCGACATCGGCGCCACCTCCATCGACGTGGTCGTCACCGACGGCGAGCTGGAGATCCTCGGCCACCTGAGCGAGCGGTGCGACGTGCGCGAGGGCCCGGTGGCCGTGCTCGACCAGGCGATGGAGATGATCGCCAAGCTGGGAGAGCAGGGCCTGTTCACCGAACTGCACGGCGCGGGGGTCGGCATCCCCGGCCCGGTCAGCTTCCGCGAGGGGGTGCCGGTCGCGCCCCCGATAATGCCCGGCTGGGACCGCTACCCCGTGAGGGAGGCGGTCGGCCAGGCCCTCGGCTGCCCGGCCGTGGTCGACAACGACGTCAACATCATGGCCCTCGGCGAGCTCCACTCGGGGCTGGCCAGGCAGGTGGACGACTTCCTGCTCGTCAAGATCGGCACCGGCATCGGCTGCGGCATCGTGGTGGACGGCAAGATCTACCGGGGTGTCTCCGGCAGCGCGGGCGACATCGGCCACATCCGCGTCGACGACCAGGGCCCCGTCTGCGCCTGCGGCAACGTCGGCTGCCTGGAGGCCTACTTCGGCGGGACCGCCCTCGCCAGGGAGGCCACGGCCATCGCCGGGCGTTCGGCCTACCTGAGCCGGCGCCTCGACCAGACGGGCACCCTCACCGCCGAGGACGTCTCCTCCGCCGCCGAGATGGGCGACGCCGAGGCGGTACGGCTCATCCGCGACGGCGGGCGCCGGGTCGGCACGGTGCTGGCCGGGCTCGTCAGCTTCTTCAACCCCGGCCTCGTGATCATCGCGGGAGGGGTGGCCCAGCTGGGCCACGTCCTGCTGGCGGAGATCAGAAGCGTCGTCTACCGCCGGTCGCTTCCCCTGGCGACCGGAAACCTGCCCATCGTGCTCTCGGAGCTCGGACCCGACGCCGGAGTGGTCGGCGCGGCCAGGCTCGGCAGCGACCACGTCCTCTCGGCCCCATGATGAACCAGCGAGGCCCCATGTCAGAAGCCACACCCCTGCTCCTCATGCGCGGGATCGTCAAGCAGTTCCCCGGCGTGCGCGCCCTCGACGGCGTCGACCTGGAAGTGCTGCCCGGTGAGGTGCACTGCCTGCTCGGCCAGAACGGTGCCGGGAAGTCCACCCTGATCAAGACCCTGGCGGGTGCCCACCAGCCCGACGAGGGGACGAT
>NZ_JBIAQI010000055.1:0-35668 GCF_042888905.1 Streptosporangium sp. NPDC002721 | reverse complement strand
GGTCGCCGAGGTCGCGAGGTTGGCCGGCGGCTGCACCCCGCCCCGGTTGTAGATCTTGATCTCGGTGAGCCCCGTCTTGGCGCCGGAGGCGTTGGTGGCCAGGACCCGCACCCGCTGCGCGCTGATCGCGGAGAACCGCACCACGTTGTAGTTGGCGCGCGGCGACGACGGGGACTTGACCTGGCTCGGCACGCTCACCCAGGAGCTGCCGTTGTGGTACTGGACGTCGTAGGCCGACGGCGCCCGGTAGGTGCCGCTGGCCGGGCGGCTGTCCTTGAAGTGCAGTCTGACCTCGTTGAACGTCTTGGCGGAGCCGAGGTTCAGCTCGAACCAGTCCTGGGCGTTGGGGGAGCCCCCCGCCCCCCAGAACGGCTCGTTGGTGGGGAAGCCGTCGATCGCGCCGGCCAGGTTGCTGCCGGAGCCGGTGTGCGAGGCCGAGGCGGTCGCCCCGGCGGCGAGGTTGGTCAGGTTGGCCGTCAGGTCGACACCCGCCTTGGCGAGCACGTCCACCATCCGCGCGCTGTTCTGCACGACCTGGCCGGGAGCCTGCAGGCCGGGGGCGGCGGCGCTGTGGGTGACCGTACCCGTGGTGGTGACGTTGCCGGTGGCCGGGTCCCAGGTGAGGGGCACCAGGGAGCTCACGGTGGCGGTCCGGGTGCCGTTGACGTAGATGGAGTAGCCCTCGGGCACGCCCGGGTAGCGCACGACCCCGTCGGCCGGGTCGTCCCAGACGATGGTGAGGTCGGCGTTGCGGTAGCGCAGGTTGTTGACGGTGAAGTGGGTCCAGCCGATGTTGATCGGCGACAGTTCCACCTTCGCGTCGTTGCGCGGTCGCAGGCCGGCGACGTCCTCGATCACCGTCCAGTTGCTGCTGCCCAGGATGTTGTGGTGGATCCAGGAGCGGTAGTTGACCGAGGAGCCGTTCCAGTCGGCCCAGAACTCGTTGGCGTCGGGCCAGGAGGTGTTGCCGTTGACGTACTGGGCCCAGGTGTTCCAGTACAGCAGCTTCTTGTAGTCGGTCGCGTTCATCCACTCGTTGGGATAGTTGCGCAGCACCGAGGAGTACAGCCGGAACTGCACGGTGGAGTTGATGGTGGAGAAGTTGTTCGAGCCCGGGTTGCCCGCCGCGGCCGCCGCCGCCT
Organism: Streptosporangium sp. NPDC002721; assembly: GCF_042888905.1. Lineage (NCBI taxonomy): Bacteria > Bacillati > Actinomycetota > Actinomycetes > Streptosporangiales > Streptosporangiaceae > Streptosporangium > Streptosporangium sp. NPDC002721. The sequence goes on along the minus strand of NZ_JBIAQI010000055.1, from coordinate 34,526 downwards.
TGTCCACCTGGTTGGCCGTGTAGAAGGGGAAGATCGGATACTGGGCGGGGTCGTCGTACAGGCGCAGGGCCTGCCGGTAGGTGGCGGTGTTGGGGATGGCGCCGACCGCGAACGGGTAGTAGTTGTTGATCTCCTTCCAGGGCACCCACTCGTTCGTCGACTTCAGCCGGTGCTCGAAGAGCTGGCGGCTCGGGTTCCACAGCACGCCGACGATGGCGTTCTGGATCTGCGTGGCGAGCGTGCGCATCTCGGTGGCCTTGGCCGTGTTGCCGATCGCCTCGTAGGCCTGGGCCGCGGCGAGCGCGCCGCTGTACTGGTAGGCCGACTCGGCGCGGTCCATGTTGCCGGGCTTCCAGTGGAAGGAGACGGCGTCGGCGTCGTTGCCGGTCAGGGCGCCCCAGTCGTACTCGATGAGCTTGTTGTTGTCGCGGTCGTAGTAGGCGAGCTGGCCCTTGACGTCCTGCTCGGCGTAGCGGGCGAGGTTGGCCGCGATGCCGCTCTGGCCGCCGTGGATCTGGTAGCTGCGCCAGGCCGCCTCGGAGATGTACTGCGTGTAGCTGTTGGACCAGTTCTCCGGGTCGCCGGGATTGTCCAGGAAGCGGCCGTTCTTGGAGGTCTGGCCGACGCTGAGCCAGTCACCGTAGGAGTAGATCGGGTCGCGCAGGTACTTCAGGTCGTCGATGTGCATCGGCTGGGTGAGCGCGATGGCGTTGTTGTAGCCCAGCACGCCCTCGGTCGAGGTGGGGAACTGGAACGTCTGGCCGGGCATGTCGGCGTCGAGGTGGTTGAAGCGCATCAGCCACCAGCGGTAGTAGACGTTCTTCTTGATCGCCGGCTCGGCCACGTCGATGTAGGGCACGTTCTGCGCCCACCACAGGTTGTAGGCGCGCACGTGGGTCGCGAACGCGGTCGCGTTGGAGTAGCCCTTGTAGGCGTTGTACTCCGTCAGCGACTCGGGGATCTCGTTCGTGACGAAGCCCATCACGACCTTGGCGGTCACGGTCGCCCCGGCCGCGACGGTGACGGACCTGTTGAGCCCGCCGCCGGAGACGGCGAAGCCGTCGCCGCTGAGCCTCGGGTAGAGCGTGGTGAGGTTGTTGCGGGCGTTGACCTGCCCGGTCAGCTCGTTGCCCGAGCCGGAGGTGGCGTAGGGCGAGGTCGCCCGCAGCTGCAGGGTGGTGGAGCCGCTGCCGCCGTTGGTGATCGACAGGTTCGTCACCGCGACGTTGTTGTCGGTGATGAACTTCGTCTGGGTCACCGTGACCGAGCCGCTGGTGTGCACGCTCCGCCAGTGGCTGGGCACCTGCCGCCGCTGGCTCACCTGCTCGGTGAACGTGCCGGGGGTGACGGCGACGGTGTAGGCGTTGTTGTCGTTGATGCTCTCCCAGTACGCCACCTGGCCGCCGAAGCCGAGCGTCGCGGGGTTGTGGGTCTTCATGAAGACCGCGCGGCCCCTGCTCATCAGCCAGGTGCCCGCCGGGTCGTTGCCGGTACGGGCCAGCAGCCGGTCCACCCAGAAGTCGGTGCCGGAGCTCTCGGCGTTGTAGATGGACTGCATCATGTTGCCGGGGGTGTACGACACCGGCGGGGCCGGGATCGCCGGGCCGCTGAAGGTCGGGAATCCGATGGTCTGGTCGGCGTGCGCCGGTGAGGTGGCGGCGAGTGAGCCCGCTAGGAGAAGCAGGGCCATGACGATTCTTCTCATCGCAAAGGTGATCCGATCGGTTGGGGGGTGGGATCGGGTACGCGCTCAGCCGTTGGGAAGCCAGACGCGCATGGTGGCGGGGCCGTGGTTGCCCCATCGGTGGTAGGGCACGAGCCTTAGCGTCAGTTCCTCCTCCTCTCTCGGCGCGTCACCGGCCTCGCCGTACGGCCGGTCGCCGTCACCTCCGGGACCCCCGGAACCTCCGGGATCCCCGGGTCGCCGCGACGCGCGGACCTCCACCTCGACCGCGCCCTCGTGAGGCGCGCCGTCGCGGGCCGGGTCGCCCGGGGCCGCGCCGCTCCGGGCCGGGTCGCCGTCGGTGCGCTCCACGGGGGGCCGCGAGGTGTCCACGACCACCTCGGCGAGCCGCACCTCGTCCCGGGGGGACTCGGCGCAGTAGACGAGGGGACCGCGCTCGACGGCGGCGCAGCCGCGCACCGCGTCCACCCGCGGGTCGGGGCGCACCCAGCGCGCCTCCATGGGCAGCTCGGCCGCGACCACCTCGCCGGGCGCCCAGACCCGCTCGCCGAACACGAGCGCCGACCCCCGCCGTACGGGAGTCAGGTCGCCCGGCCCACGGAAGACGGTGTCCCCGGTGCGGAGGGCACCGGCGGCCCACGGGGGAAGGCGCAGGGAGATGTGGCGGGGGGTGTCCGGGGCCTCCAGCACGCGGACGGCGACGGAGCCCGACCAGGGGTAGCGGGTCTCCACGCGCACGGTGAGGCCGTCGTGGCCGATCTCGCAGGCCGTGGGGTGGTGGATCTGGATCCCGCCCGGGGTGGCGGTGGCGACGTAGGCGGGCAGGGAGGCGAACGTGCGGGCCAGGTTGGTCGGGCAGCAGGAGACCTGGAACCAGGGGGCGCGCGAGGCGCTCTCCGCGCGGGGGCTGACGTCCTCGGTGACCCGGCCCGGGGTGCGGACGTGCAGCGGGTTGGCGTAGAAGAAGGAGCGGCCGTCCAGGGCGGGGGAGGCGGCCACGAGGTTGTAGAGGGTGCGCTCGGCCTGGTCGGCGTAGCGGGAGCGGCCGGTGGCCAGCAGCAGCCGGTGCGCCAGCATGACCGAGCCGACCCCCGCGCACGTCTCGGCGTAGGCCCGGTCGGGCGGCAGCTCGAAGTCCTCGCCGAAGGACTCGCCGGTGTGCCGGGAGCCCATGCCGCCGGTCAGGTGGGTGCGCCGGGCGACGGTGTGCTCCCACTGCGCCTCGATCGCGGCCAGCAGCTCCGCGTCCCCCGTCTCCACGGCCACGTCGACCGCGCCGCAGGCCAGGTACATCGCCCGGACGGCGTGCCCGCCGAAGGAGGGGGCCCGCCGGACCGGGACGTCGTCCTGGAAGTAGGCGCGGCCGAGCTCGATGTCGGCCAGGGCGGGCCGGCCGCGCCGCTCGACGAAGCGGCGGGCCATCTCCAGGTAGCGCTCGGCGCCGGTGAGCCGGTACAGCTCGACCAGCGCCATCTCGATCTCCGGATGGCCGCACACCTCGTGGCCCTCCATGAAACGCCGGCAGACGTGGTCGGCGGCCAGCCGGACGGCGTCGGTCAGCGGGTGCTCTCCCGCCGTCCGCCAGCGGGCCACGCCCGCCTGGATGAGGTGGCCCGCGCAGTACAGCTCGTGGCCCCACTCGAAGTCGCGGTAGCGGTCGCCGCTCCAGCGGGTGTTGAGGTAGCCGTCGGGCTCCTGGGCCGCGACCACGGTCGCGGCCAGCTCGTCGAAACGCGGGTCACCGGTCCAGGCCATCGCCTCCAGCAGCTTGTACGCCTCGGAGTCGGAGAACTCCCTGCCCCGGCGCGGCTCGCCGCGGAAGTTGCCGATCCAGCCGAGCTTGTCCATCCACTCCAGGCAGTGGCCGATGATCACGTCCTGGTCGAGGGTCCGGCGGTCCCCCCAGAAGCCGGGTTCCAGCCGTACGGCATCGAGCCCGAGCGGGGTGAGCACGCCGGAGGACGGGACGACGGGGTTAGCCACGCAGTGCTCCTGACATGAATCCGCGCACGTAGTAACGCTGGAGGAGGAGGAAGAGGACGAGGCAGGGCAGGGCCATGAACACCACGCCCGCCTGCATGGTCGGGAAGTCGACCGCGCCGAAGTCGTGCAGCCGCATGTTGACCACCGCGACCGGCAGCGTGAACCTGTCGTTGGAGCTGATCAGGATCAGCGGGGCCACGTAGTCGTTCCAGGAGGCCAGGAAGGCGAACAGGCCGACCGTGACGAGCCCGGGGACGACCGCGGGCAGCAGCACCCGGACCAGCGCTCCGAAGCTGCCGCAGCCGTCGATCATCGCGGCCTCGTCCAGCGCGCGGGGCACCGACTCGAACGCGTTGCGCATCATGAACACCGCGAACGGCAGCTGGAACATGATCATCACGAGGGCGAGGCCGGCCAGCGAGTCCTGCAGCCCCAGCCAGCCGAGCAGCACGTACAGCGGGATGAGGATGGTGGGGTAGGGGACCATGAGGATGGCCAGGATGAGCACGAACAGCACGCCCTTGCCGGGGAAGCGGTGGCGCGCGAAGGCGTAGCCGGCGAGCGTGGCGACCACCAGCGTCCCGGCCACGGTGAGCGCGACGAGGACGACGGTGTTGATCAGGTAGGTGCTCAGGCCCTCCCCGTAGGAGGCGAGCCGCCGGTAGCTGTCGAGGCTGAAGGCGTCGCCCAGGCGGATCGAGGACCAGCCGCTCCACACGAGCGGATAGACGAAGAACAGGGCGAGGATCCCCGCGGTGACGTAGTGGGAGGCTCGTTTCACGGGTTCCTCTTTCGGATGAAGGCGAGCTGGAGCCCGTTGAGGAGGACGAGCGCGAGCAGGATCAGCACGGACATGGCGGCCGCCGAGCCCAGGTCGAACCGGATGAACGCCTCGCGGACGATGACCATGACGACCGAGGTCGTGCTGTTCTCGGGACCGCCCCTGGTGAGGATGTAGAACTGCTCGAAGCCGAGCATCGAGCCGGTGACCATCAGGCAGAGCACCAGCGCGATGGTCGGCCGCATGAGCGGCAGCGTGATGCGGCGGAAGGCCTGCCACGCCGTGGCGCCGTCTACCCTGGCGGCCTCGTAGAGCTCGGTGGGGATGGCCTGCAGGCCGGTGAGCAGGATGAGCATGTTGAACCCGGCCCAGCGCCAGATGACCAGCGTGACCGTGGAGCCGAAGGCGAGGGAGGGGTCCCCGGCCGTCCACGACACGGGCTCGTCGATGAGGCCGACGGCCGTCAGGATGTCGTTCAGCGGGCCGATCTGGTCGCTGAGCAGGCCGAAGAACAGCAGGGTGGCGGTGGCCCAGCCGACGGCGGCCGGCAGGAAGAAGGCGCCCCTGAACAGGCCCGACCCCCTGCGCCGGTTCTGGACCAGCAGGGCCAGGCCGAAGGAGATCGTGAACAGCAGGACCGTGACGACGGCGGTGTACCTGAGGGTGAACACCACCGCGTCGGCGACCAGCGTGTTGTCGGCGATCCGGGTGTAGTTGCCGGGCGCGTTGAACGTCGGAGGGGCGAGCAGCGGCCACTTGTTCAGCGACATCCAGATCACGAGGCCGAGCGGGAGCAGGAAGAACAGCCCGACGACGAGGGCGGCCGGGGCCGCGTAGGCGAGCCCGACCAGGCCGGGCGAACGGCCTCGGGGACGGCGCCGGGGGCGGCGGGGGCGGCGGGCTAGGGAGAGGCGCTCGCGCGGGGCGGCGCGGGTTTCGAGGAGATCTGGCATGTTCTCTCCAGCCGGTGTCCCGGCCGGATCCGGCCGGGACACCGTGCTTGCTCGTACTGGACCGGCGGTCGGTGCCCGGCTCGTGTCAGGACCGGTGTGTCCTTACCGGTGTGTCCTTACCGGCACGGATCGGGGCCGGTGTGTCACTGCTGGTTCAGCGAGGCGGTGATGGCGGTGGCGCCCTCCTTGAGCGCCCCGGCCGGGTCGGTCCCGAACAGCGCGGCGCGGAGCGTCTTCAGCCACGGGCTCTGCAGGTCGTTGTAGGACTCGTTGAACTTCAGCGCGTAGGGCGTCCGGCCGGTGGCCATGATCTCGTTCATCGCCTGGACCCGGGGGTCGGTGGCCGTGAGGTCGGTGCGGGCGACGGTCGACTTGCTCTTGGCCTGCAGGTCGGCCTGGACCTTGTCCGACAGGGTGAAGGACAGGAAGTCCCAGGCGGCCTCCGCCCGCTCGCTGGTCGCGCTGACCCCGATGACGTCGCCGCCCACGAAGGTGGACGTGCCGCCGTCGACGCCGGGGATGGGCGCGACGCCGACGTCGATGCCCTTCTCCTCCAGCAGCCCGAGCCACACCGAGGGGCCGGGGGCGATGCCGATGGTGCCGGCCTGCAGCGCGCCGAGCCAGGTGGTGCCGTTCTCCTCCTTGGAGCCGGGGGCGGCCACGCCGTCGGCGTAGAGCTTGGCGTAGACGTCGAAGACCGCCGCCATCTGCGGGTCGTCGATCGTGCTCTGCGTACCCTCGGCGTTCATCACCTCGCCGCCGCCCGCCCAGACCGACGGCCAGAGGGTGAACACGTCGCAGCCGCCGCAGTTGCCGCCGAAGTAGGTGCCGTAGGTCTTGCCCCCGAGCTTGGTACGGACCGTGGTGGCCTGCTCGGCGAACTCCTTCAGCGTCGCCGGGGCCTTCTCCGGGTCGAGCCCCGCCTTCTTGTACAGCTCCTTGTTGACGAACAGCACGGAGATGTCCACGGTGTGCGGCACCGCGTAGGTCTTGCCGTCCTGCGTGGCGGCCTTGATGTGCGCGGGCGCCACCTTGTCCTTGAACGGCAGGGCGCCGAACCTGTCGGTCACGTCCTGCCACAGTCCCTGCGAGATGTAGTTGGGCGCGAACACCACGTCGGAGGCGAACAGGTCGGGCAGGTTCTTGCCGCCCGCGGCGGTGGCGATCTTGGCCGGGTACTCCTCGTTGGGGTAGGCGGTCACCTTGACCTGGTTGGTGTGGGAGGCGTTGTAGGCGTCGGCCAGGGCCTTGGTGTGGGACTCGGTCGCGGCCCTGGTCCACACGGTGATGGTGACCGGGGCCGACTGCGACGGGCCGGCCGCCGGCTGTGTCTGGCCGCACGCGGCCGACAGGACGGCGGCGCACAATATGGCCGACATGGCCGACGCCGCGCTGGCTCCGCGGCGCCGGGGTATCCCGCTTTCCATGATCTTCTCCTCTGCATCCCCCGAGACGCACCGAAACCGACCTAAAAGGTTTTCGGAAACGTAAGCGCAACATGAGAGGCTGTCAATAGTCGCGATAAGCTCGGCGGCTTGCTCTGGAGCGCCTATCGGGGCTATTTTCTGCAGAAACCATCTACCGTATGCTTAAGTAACAATTTCATCTCGAACGAAAAGGTTTTCGTAGTGATGAGTTCTCAGCAGCCGCGCGCGGCCACGATCACCGACGTGGCCGCGCTGGCCGGGGTGTCGATCGCGACCGTCTCCAAGGCGCTCAACGGGCGCGCCCAGGTCCGCGAGGAGACCCGGCAGCGGGTGCTGCGAGCGGCCGAGAAGCTGGCCTTCCAGCCGAACGCGCTGGCCCGCGGCCTGATATCCGGGCAGACCCGCACCGTGGGCCTGCTCACCAGCGACAGCGTCGGCCGTTTCGGTATCCCGGTGCTCCTGGGCGCCGAGGACGCCTTCGGCGCGGGCGAGATGTCGGTCCTGCTCTGCGACGCCCGCGGCGACGCCATCCGCGAGCAGCACCACCTGCGCACCCTGCTCGCCCGCCGGGTCGACGGTCTCATCGTGGTGGGGCAGAGCACCGACCCGCGCCCGTCGATCAGCCGCGACCTGCCGCTGCCCGTCGTCTACGCCTACGCGCCCTCCGAGGACCCGGACGACGTCTCGTTCGTCCCCGACGACGTGGAGGGGGCGAGGATCGCCGTACGGCACATGCTGACGATCGGCCGCCGGCGCATCGCGCACATCACCGGCCCCACCCACTACCAGGCCGCCCGCGACCGGGCCGAGGGCGTCCTGTCGGCCCTGGAGGAGGCCGGGCTGACGCTGTCCTGCGGGCAGGTGCTCAGCGGGGAGTGGTCGCAGCGCTGGGGGCGGCAGGCCGCCGAGATCGCGCTGCGCACCGATCCGGAGCTGGACGCGGTGGTGTGCGGCAGCGACCAGATCGCCGCCGGGTTCGTCGAGGCGGCCCGCGAGCGCGGGCGCCGCGTCCCGGACGACGTGGCGGTCGTCGGCTACGACAACTGGGAGGTCCTGGCCACCGAGACCAGGCCCCCGCTGACCACGATCGACATGAACCTGGAGAGCCTGGGCCGCACCGCCGCCCAGCACCTGTTCGCCGCCATCGACGGCCGGGCCACCCCCGGCGTGCACCGCATGCCCTGCCGCCTGATCATCCGAGGCTCCACCGCCCTCTCGGGCGACTGAACCCGAGCCCCGCGCCGCGCCGTCACCGGTCGGCGGCTCGTTCGCGATCGCGGCGCCGGCTAGTGCGGCTCGTACGGCGGGCCACGGTTGTGCCGTCCGGGCGAGCGGGAGGGCCCGGCACGGTGCCCGTTGGAGCATCCGATCGCCAGCCACGAGTTCGCCGAGTTCCTCCTCACGCCCGACGAACAGAACGACCTCGGAGCGGGCGTCCAGCAGGCGGCTCGGTGGTGACGGCACACGGGCCCGGCCCCGCCCTGGCCGAGCGCTCGGTCGGCACGCGGGGGCGCCACCCGGGAGCCGATGGCCTGGCTCCGGCCGTCGAGCGGGTGACGCCCGACTGTATCGCCGCCGGCGGCATGTCGCACAGGACCGCGACGACGGACGCCGCCCAGGACCTGACCATTACGCTCCCAGCGCGTCCAGAGGTTCAACAACGATCCCGTTTCCATCGCAGACTCATCCGTGAACCGCCGGGGAGAGCCCCCACGATGTCCCAGGTGTAATCGAGGCGACGATGGATGCCGAACTCCTTTGCTTTCCAGAATCGCAGTGGGCGGCTGTTGTCGACATCGGCTCTAGCGAGGACGGCCTCGGCTGAATCGCCGTTCTCCATCTCCAGCATGTGATATTCGCCGGCGCCGACCGGCACCTCAATCGCTTTCCACCACGTCAGCCCGGCTGCGGGCGCCAGGAAAAAGGACACCTGACCCGGATCCGACACGCCGTAATCCACGGTGAAGTCGATCTCGTCGCAATCGTCGCCCGTGCGTATCAGACCGTTCGCTCTTCCGGGCACAGGAGCCTGCGGATACCACCTTCTGACATATTCTTTGTCGGTGTTCGACAATGTTGCGCCACCCACGACCCCCTTGCCGTCAAGTGTCAGAGAGGCGTCGATCCAGTACGCCATGATAGATTCCGAATCGAACGCCGAGTAGTTCGTGGACGTGACGCCATATCTTTCGAATACGTTGGCGTCCACCGTCGCGCGGTCCCAGCCGGCACTCTCCAGGAAGTGTGCGTACACCTTCTCGCGGTCCCAGGCGATTCCAGCGGCCGGTGACTGGTGCTCGTGCACCAAGCCCAGGGCATGTCCGAATTCGTGCAACACCGTGCGACTGAATCCCGTCTCGGGCGTGGTGTCGTCGAACCAACCGAAATTCATGGTGGCGGAGCTGGAGGGCACCCACAGAGCGTCACGCCCTACAGTCGACCAGCTCCCGCCCTGATCGAATGCGACTCTGATCACGGCCGCGTCTTCGGGGTCCACGAATTTGAATCCGATGTTTGCGTGCTCGGTCCACTTCTCGGCGTACTCGCGCACCTTGGACCTTGTGAAGGGAGTGCCTCCCATCAACTTGACGCTCAGTTCCGCGCCAACGTTCCACATTTTTTCGGTCACGCCTACAAGCGGTTGTCGCTGGGCCCAGACTACTGAGCCGTCCCCCAGAATGCGCGGTGGTAACTGCGGCTCGTCCCGCGGCTCATGGGGTGGGCCGCCCGTAATCTGGTCATGACAGGACCTGATGTCCACCATGTGTGCCTCGTACATGCGAATGGTTCGGATTGGTGAATCAATGAATCCTTCCAAGCGCTGACACCGGCGGAAAGTCGCCGCGAGGAAAGGTTGGGGCGTCCTTAAGCGCCGGAACATTGCCTTGACACTTTTGAAAGAACCAACGGCCCCAAATGGGCGCCGAAGTCTTAATGAGTGTCTGAGAGGTGATCGTGAGGTCATTCCATAGCAGAACAGGTGATAAAGGGCGGCGCAGCGGGTTCCGCGGCTGAACCGCTACGCCGCCAGGGAGCACGGAACGTCACCGTCAAGGTTGGGGAGCGACAATTCGCGACAGCCGAACAGGTGACTCCACCGGTATCAACCCCTGGCGCGCTCCCGTGTTAGGGGCTCAGGCCGCCGACCAGCCGCCGTCCACCGGCACGATCGCGCCGTTGACGAACGAGGCGGCGTCGGAGGCGAGGAAGAGGGCGACCTCGGCCATCTGCTCCGGCTGGGCGATGCGCTCGCCCAGGGTGAGCACGGGGGCGAGGCGGGCCGCGCCGGTCGGGTCGAAGGAGGCGCCGTCGGCGATGCCGGTCATGGTGGGGCCGGGCAGGATGGCGTTGCAGCGGACGCCCTCCCTGGCGTAGGCCCAGGCGACGTTGCGGGTCAGGCCGACGACACCGTGTTTGGAAGCGGTGTAGGCCGCCCCGGCCGCGCCGCCGCGGATCCCGGCCTCGGAGGCGGTGTTGACGATGACGCCGCCGCCCTGGCGCAGCAGGTGCGGCAGCACGGCGCGGGTGACCAGGAACGCCCCGGTCAGGTTGACGCGCATCACCCGGTCCCACTGCTCCAGCGTGATGTCGGCGGGCAGCGCCATGGTGTCCATGATCCCGGCGTTGTTGCACAGGACGTCGACGCGGCCGTACGCGCCGATCGCGGCCTCCACCAGCGCGGCCACCGAGGTCTCGGAGGAGACGTCGGCGGTGACGGCGAGGGCCGCGTCCCCGATGCCGGAGGCGGTGCGCCCGGCGGCGCCGGGGTCGATGTCGCAGGCCACCACGCGGGCGCCGGCCCCGGCGAAGGCGATCGCCATCGCCCTGCCGATCCCGGAACCCGCCCCGGTGATCAGGGCGACCTTGCCGTCGAAGGCGCTGGAGTCGCTGGAGGAGTGGGAGGCGTCGGTGGTGCTCAAGAGGTGGTCCTTTCGAACGGAGGGGTGTCCCGGCACCGGCCGGGCGACGGTGTCCGGTTGGTAACGTGACCGCTGTGACTGCCACGCGCCGACCCAACAGGGGCCCCCGTGCCGCGGCCGCGAACCGGGCGGCGCTGATCACCGCGGCGCGCGAGGCCTTCTCCGCCGCCGGATACGACGCGCCGCTCACCGAGGTCGCGCGGGCGGCCGGGGTCGGGCAGGGCAGCCTCTACCGGCACTTCCCCGACCGCATCAGCCTGGCGCTGGCCGTGTTCAAGGACAGCGTCGCCGACCTGGAGGCGCTGGCCGCCAGGCCCGGCACCACCCTCGACGACGTGCTGGGCCTGCTCACCGAGCAGACCATCGCCTCGACCGCGTTCATCGACATGGTGACCCTGGCCTCGGCCAGCGACCCCCGCATCATCGAGGTGCGCGACCGGGTGGCCGACCTGCTGGCGGACACGCTCCCCGAGGCCAGGCGCGCCGGCAGGCTCGGCGAGGACGTCACCGCGGACGACCTGCTCCTGGCCATCGGCATGCTCGCCGGGCTCCTCACCAGGCTCCCGGCCGCCGAGCGGCGCGCGACCGCCGAGCGGATGTGGACGCTGCTGCGTCACGGGATCGAGCCCTGAGCGCGGTCTCGCGGGGGTGCCGCGCGCCCCGGTGACGCGGCGGGGCGCCGCGCGGCCTCCGGGGTCACCGGGACGCGGCGGCGTGCCGCGCGGCGAGGTAGCCGAAGACGACGGCGGGGGCGATGGTCGAGCCGGGGCCGGGATAGGTGCGGCCCATCACCGAGGCGGTGGTGTTGCCCGCGGCGTACAGGCCGGGAACGGCCGTGCCGTCCTCGCGCAGCACGCGGGCGTGCTCGTCGGTGAGCAGGCCGCCCTTGGTACCCAGGTCGCCCGGGTAGACGCGCACCGCCCGGAAGGGCCCCTTCTCCAGCGGGCCCAGGTTGGGGTTGGGCCTGACCCTCGGGTCGCCGTAGTAGTTGTCGTAGACGGTCCTGCCGCGCTCGAAGTCGGTGTCGACGCCGGTGCGGGCGAAACCGTTGAAGCGCTCGACGGTCGTCGCTAGCCGTGCCGGATCGATGCCGATCCTCGCCGCCAGCTCGCGCAGGGAGGGGGCCTCGATCAGGAGACCGGCCCGGACCCACTCCTTCCTGTGCCCCAGCAGGGCGGTGTTCAGGTAGCGCCGGGCGTGCCTGACGTCGCTGATCAGCCACATCGGCCCGGGTACGTCGTGGCCGAGCATGTCGTGCCCGACGTCGATGTAGGACGCCGACTCGTTGGTGAAGCGCTCACCGGACGCGTTCACCATGATGGAGAAGGGGAAGGAGCGCTCCGAGACCAGGAAGCTCGCCTTGCCGCCGGGGCCGACGAGGGACGCGCCCCACCAGGCGTCGTCCATGAGCGCCAGCGCGCCGCCCGCCCGGACGCCCGCCTCGATGGCGGTGCCCAGGTCGCCCTCCGGGGCGGAGGAGTAACCGGGGACGCCGTGGTGCTTCTGGCGCCACTCGGCGTTGGCGGCGAAGCCCCCGGCGGCCAGGACGACGCCGTGCCGGGCGCGGACCCGCTGCCCGCGGCCGTCCTTCTCGACCACCGCGCCCACCGTCTCGCCGTCCTCCACGATCAGGTCGACGACCGGTGCCGACAGCCACACGGGGGTCTTCTGGGTGCGGACGACGTGCATGAGCGAGCAGGAGAGCGCGCCGCCGATGCCGACCGGACGCTTCCCCGAGGCGAACGCGCCAAGCGAGCGGAAGACGAAGCGGGCGCCGCGTACGAAACCGCCGGGGGTGGACCAGGCGCGGGCGAGCAGCCACACGTCGTCGGTCATGAGCGGGAGCGGGATGCCGCTCTCCTTGGCACGCGAGGTGGCGTACCAGTCACCGAGCAGCTTGGTGTCGAAGGGCGCGCTCTCGATCGAGCGGCCCACCGTGCCGCCCGGCCGGTCCGGGTAGTAGTCGGGGTAGTCGGGGGACCTGCGCCACCTGACGCCGTGGCGGCTGAGGAAGGACACGACCTCGGGGACGGTCCGGGCGAAGGCGGCCCTGCGCTCGGGGGAGGAGGCGGGCCCGGCGTCGCCGATGACGTCGTCCATGTAGCGCAGGGCCTCCTCGGCGGAGTCGGGGACGCCGGCCCGGAGCATGAGCGGGTTGGCGGGCATCCACAGCCCGCCCCCGGAGACGGAGGTCGTGCCGCCCCACAGGGGAGTGCTCTCCACCACCAGGACGTCCAGCCCGCGGTCGGCGGCCGTGATGGCGGCGGTCAGCCCCGCCGCGCCGGAGCCCGCGACGAGCACGTCGACGGTGGTGTCCCAGTGGTCGTCGGTCATCGCGGTTTCCTTCGAGTCGCGGAGGACGGCTCGGAGGGCGCGTCCCGGCAAACCGGACGGTACCGTCCGGTTGGCTCGTAGTCTGTGCGATGACCGCGCACCGCGTCAACAGCCGCGTGGTGAGCGGGACGCCGATCCCTTCTGATCTCCGGTGCCGGGGTGACGGCATCTCCGGTGCTGGGATGCGGACGGCATCTCCAGCGGCGGAGCGCGGACGACATCTCCGATGCCGGGGCGCGGACGGCATCTCCGATGCCGGGGCGCGGACGGCATCTCCGGTGGCGGGGCGCGAGCGGCGAGAGTGCTCAGGCCGTCTTCACGGCGGACAGGTCGAACTCAAGGGTGATCTTCTCGGAGACCATCACACCGCCGGTCTCCAGGACGGCGTTGTAGGTGATGCCGAAGTCCTTGCGGTTGATCACGGTGCTGCCCTCGAAGCCGGCCCGGGTCATGCCCTGGATGTCCACCGCCGTCCCGGTGTACCGCAGGGGGACGGTGACCTGCCTGCTCACGCCGCGGATGGTCAGGTCGCCCGTGACCTCGAAGTCGTCCCCGCCGACGTGCTTGACGTCGGTGGAGTCGAAGGTGATGGAGGGGTGCTCGGCCGCGTCCATGAAGTCGCCGGTGCGCAGGTGGCCGTCGCGGTTCTGGTTGCCGGTCTCGATCCCGGCCACGTCGAGGACCACGTGGACGCTGGAGGCGGCGGGGTCGCCGGCGTCCAGGTAGGCGGTGGCCTCCCTGACGGGGATGCTGCCCCGGACCTTGGTGATCATCGCGTGGCGGGCCACGAAGCCGAACCGGCTGTGCGCGGGGTCGATGGTGTAGGTGCCGGTGAGCTCGCTCGGGTACATGCCGTGTCGCTCCTTTTAGTTCAGTGCTGGAATATTCAGCAGGACACTACCTCCGCTTATTTCAGTGCGCAACTTCTGAGTACGATGACCTTTGTGACACGATGGCTCACCGACGACGAACAGCGCGCCTGGCGGGCCTTCGCGACCGCCACCCGCCTGCTGACCGACCGGCTGGACCGCGACCTGCTGGCCGCGGCCGACATGCCCTCGACCTACTACGAGCTGCTGGTCCTGCTCTCCGAGGCGCCCGAGCGGACCCTGCGCATGAGCGAGCTGGCGAACTGGACCAACTCCAAGCCCAGCCGCATCTCCCACGCGATCAACAAGCTCGAACAGAAGGGGTGGGTGCGCCGGGAGCCCTGCGCGGACGACCGGCGCGGCTGGCTCGCCGTGCTGACCGACGACGGGCTCGCCACCCTGCAGGCCGCGGCCCCCCCGCACGTGGCGAGCGTGCGCGAACACCTGATCGACCTGCTGACCCCGGAGCAGGTCGGGCACCTGGAGGACATCAGCCGGGTGCTCCTCGGCCACCTGGGTGCCGAGCCGGGCTCGCCCTCCCCGCCGCGCTGACCGCCGTCGGCGGACCCTCTTCGCCGTCCCGGTGCCACCATTGGGACGACCGCTTCCGGCCCGGTGGTCCACCGGGCCCGTGTCCAGGAAGGCAGCCCACGCCCATGAGCGTTCTCGACTCCCCGATCCCCAGGTTCCATCTGGCCGTGCCGGTCGACGACCTGGCCGCCGCGCGCCACTTCTACGGCGAGGTGCTGGGCCTGGAGCAGGGCCGCAGCGCGGAGAGCTGGGTGGACTGGAACCTGCGCGGCCACCAGTTCGTCACGCACCTGGCACCCGGCCGCGCGCGGCGCGTGCACAACCCCGTCGACGGCCACGACGTCCCGGTGCCGCACTTCGGCCTGATCCTGACGATCCCGGAGTTCCGTACGCTCGCCGACCGGCTGCGCGCGGCGGGCACGGAGTTCGTGATCGAGCCCTACGTCCGCTTCGAGGGGCAGACCGGCGAGCAGTGGACGATGTTCCTGCTCGACCCGGCGGGCAACGCCCTGGAGTTCAAGGCGTTCGCCGACGACTCCCAGGTCTTCGCCATCTGACGGGCGAGGACGCCTCCGGCCTGCCCGGGACGTGCAGTCCGGGAGGCTAGACGCCGAAGGCCGCCGGGTAGCGGATGGTGCCGGCGGGGACCGGGAGCGCGGGGTCGAGGGCGAGCGCCATCATGTGCTCGTCGGAGACCTCGAACGGCGCCCGGATGGCGTGACCCGAGGCCGGGGCGAAGCCGAAGCGGGGATAGTACGTAGCGTGGCCGAGGACGAGGACGAGGTTCTCGCCCCGCTCGCGGGCGGCCCCCAGGGCGGCGCGGACGGCGGCCGAACCGGCTCCCCGCCCCTGGTGGCCGGGCAGGACCGCGCACGGGCCCAGGGTGAGGGCGGGGGCGTCGCCGACATGGCACCGGGTGAGCAGCGCGAACCCGGCGACGGTCCCGTCGGGGGCCTGGGCGAGCCAGGACAGGCCGGGAATCCAGGCGGCCGGGTCGGCACGCAGGGCCTCCACCAGGTCGGCCTCCTCCGGGGTGGGGAAGGCGGCGAGGTTGACCGCCCGGATCGCGGCGAGGTCGGCGCCTGTCTCGGGCCGGGTGATCCAGGCGGCGCTCGTGTCGGTGGTCATGTCGCTGCTTTCGGACGGCCGGATCGGCGGGCTCGGTGGTGGACGGCCAGGATAGATCCGTCACCGGTCGTGATCGACCGGTTTTCCCCTCTGCCCGCACGCTCCGCTAGACCGGCCCTCCGGCCGCCCCGTTTCGACGCGACGATTCGGCATGGGAGACGCTCCGGCCGTTCCTCCCGTCCGATCCGAGCCGCCGCTCACCTGCCGGGCCTCACTCCTGGACGAAGCTGGCGTTGCCCCGGAAGGTGGCGGTGCCGTCGTTCTGCTCGACCCACACCTGGCCGGCGCGGTGGCGCAGGTAGTAGCCGGGGAAGTTGACCGACTCCAGCGAGACCGTGCCGGAGCCGGCGAGCCCGGCGCGGCGGGTGAAGCTGGCGTCGGCCCTGAACAGGGCGCTGCCGTCGCTCCGCTCCACCCAGGCCTCGTGGTTGCGGTGCCGCAGGTAGTAGCCGGGGAAGTTGGTGGACTCCAGCGACACGGTGCCCGAGCCGGACAGGCCGGTGACGACCTTGAACTGGGAGTCGGCCAGCGGGGAGACGTTCGCCTCCAGGCGGGCCCGGTACTCCCAGTGGCGTACCGCTGAGCCCGGCGTGTCGTAGGACATCAGCCGCACGGGGTGCGCGCCGTCGGGGACGGGGATGCCGAAGTCGGGGGTGCCGTCCGCCCTCCAGTAGACCTTCTGGACGCGGGTACGGCGGTTGGGGTCGTTCAGCGGGTCGCCGGAGATGTCGCGGTAGTTGCGGTCGTGGTAGACGAGGATGTCGCTCTGGCCGTCCTCGGAGGTGGTGAAGGAGTTGTGCCCGGGGCCGTACTGGCCGGTGGAGGCGTTGCTGGCGAGGACGGGGTTGGCGCTCTTGGTCCAGGAGGAGGCGTTGAGCGGGTCGGCCGAGGCGGAGGCGGTCAGCATGCCGACGCAGTAGTTGGCGTCGGTGGCGCTGGCGGAGTAGGTGAGGAAGAGCCGCCCGTTGCGTTGCAGCACGGCCGGGCCCTCGGCGACCTTGAAGCCGCGGGTCTCCCAGGCCAGGGTGGGCACGGTCAGGCGGGTGGTGGAGCCGGTGATCGTCCAGGGGTTGGCGCCCATGCGGGCGATGTAGAGGTTGGAGTTGGTGGAGATGCCCGGTTCCTGCTGGGCCCAGAGCAGGTAGCGCACGCCGTTGGTGACGAAGGTGGTGGCGTCCAGGGAGAAGGTGTCCCAGGGGGTGGTGATCCGGCCGCGTTCGGTCCAGCCGCCGGTCAGGGGGTTGGCGGAGGAGCTTTCGAGGACGTACATGCGGATCCGCCAGATGTCGTCGGCCCGGCCGGCGGCGAAGTAGACGTACCACCTGCCGTTGATGAAGTGGATCTCCGGTGCCCAGATGTGGGCGCCCATCTCGCCGCTGGTGTGCCTGCGCCAGATGACCGTCTCGGGGGCGCTCGCCAGGCCCTGGATCGTGGTGGCGCGGCGCAGCACGATGCGGTCGTACTCGGGGACGGTCGCGGTGAGGTAGTAGTAGCCGTCGGTGTGGCGGAAGATGTGCGGGTCGGCGCGCTGGGCGGCCAGCGGGTTGGTGTACTGGACGGCGGGCGAGGCGTGGGCCGCGATCGGCGTGAGCAGGCCGCCGATCATGACGAGCACCGTGGCCAGGATGACCAGCGGTGAGCGGCGCTTGTGCGAGGGGGGCATCAGGGGCGTCCTAACGGGTGCCGGGAGCCCGCCGTCCGGCGGGTTCGATGACGGGCGTCTCCGGCCGGGCCGCGCTCGCCGGAGGGAGGACGACCCGGCTCCCGGCGGGGACGCCGGGAGCCGGGTCACGCGTGATCAGGGCAGGTAGACCTTCGGCTGCGGCGGGGTGGCCATGCCGTCGCCGATGAAGAAGCCCGGGTGGGGAGGCTGGTTGTAGGCGGTGTTCTGCCAGGCCAGGGCCACCCGGTACTGCGGGTCGTGCAGCAGCGTGTGAATCTTGGTGGTGGTCACGACCGGCGTGCTGTAGATCCGCAGCGCGGTGTTGTTGGAGGTCGGCCAGATAACCTCCTCGCGCCAGTCGCCGAGCAGGTCGCCCGACAGGGACGGGGTGGCCTTGGTGCCGTTGTTGGAGTGCACCCCGGAGGCGGTGAGCAGCCGGGTGTCCCCGCCGGTGCCGTACTTGTCGATCCGGGTCTGGTCCACCAGCTCGCGGACCGGGTCACCGTCCCACCAGGCCAGGAAGTTGGCGGAGGAGGGGGTACGGCCGACCGAGGCCCCGGAGGCGTTGTACAGGTTGCCCATGTTGGTGCCCGCGCCCCAGAACTCCGCTCCCGGGCTGCCGGCGTAGACGTCGGCGGCGACGCCGCGGCCCGGTCCCTCCGCGCCGTTGTTGTTCGGCCGCTGCCAGACGACCTGCCCGGTGCGGGCGTCGTGCACGTCGGCCGAGGGCTGGTTGCCCGACTCGTGGATGGTGAACACCTCCAGGCCCGAACGGCCCGGGATCAGGTCGCCCACGTGCAGCGCGTCGCCGTGCCCGAAGCCGGTGCGGTACATGCCGGCGCCGTTGTCGTCGATCGTGGCCGCGCCGTAGATGATCTCCTGCCTGCCGTCGGCGTCCACGTCGGCGACGGACAGCTGGTGGTTGCCCTGCCCGGCGTAGCCGCTGTTGCCCGAGGAGTTGGAGTCGAACGTCCAGCGGCGGGTCAGCGAGCCGTTGCGGAAGTCCCAGGCGACGACGACCGCCCGGGTGTAGTAGCCGCGCGCCATGATCAGGCTCGGCCGCTGGCCGTCCAGGTAGGCGGTGCCCGCCAGGAACCGGTCCACCCGGTTACCGTAGCTGTCGCCCCAGGAGGAGACGGTGCCGCGCGGCGGCTCGTAGTTGACGGTCGACATCGCGGCGCCGTTCTGGCCGTTGAACATCGTCAGGTACTCCGGCCCGGCCAGGATGTAGCCGGAGGAGTTGACGTGGTTGGCGCTCGCGTTGCCGATGGTGACGCCGCGGCCGTCGACCGTGCCGTCGGCGGTCTTCATCGCCACCTCGGCCCGGCCGTCGCCGTCGTAGTCGTACACCTGGAACTGGGTGTAGTGGGCGCCGGCGCGGATGTTGCGGCCCAGGTTGATCCGCCACAGCCGGGTGCCGTCGAGCCTGATCCCGTCGATGTAGACCAGGCCGGTCGTCCCGGACTGGGAGTTGTCCTTGGCGTCGCCCGGCTCCCACTTGAGCACCAGGTCCAGCCTGCCGTCACCGTCCAGGTCGCCGGTGCTCGCGTCGCTCGCGGTGTGGTTGCCGCTGGGCGGGCTGATCGGCACGTCCAGGTACCCGTTGCCGAAGCGCAGCGAGGCCGCCGAGTCGGCCTGCTCGCCGCCGCCGACCACGGCGCGCACGGTGTACGAGGCGTCGGCCGAGGCGCCGGAGTCCAGGTAGTTGGTGGAGTTCGTGACGCTCGCGATCCGGGTGCCGCCCCGGTAGACGTTGAACGCGGTGTCACGTGACTCGGTGCCCAGCAGGCGCCAGGACACCAGGTTGCCGCTGCCGGAGCGCACGCTGATCAGGCCGCGGTCCAGATCCTCCATCTGCTTGGCGTCGCCGGGGACCGGGTCGGTGCCGCCGAGCTTCACGAGCTGCCACTGCTGGTTGGCGCCGCCGAGGTCGGTGTACTGCGACAGGCGGGCGCCGTCGGCGGTGGACCACTCCCACACCTCCAGGGCCTTGCCGCTGGTGCGGTTGATCAGCTTGACGTGGCCGTTGTCGGTGTCGACGACGCGGAACTGCTGGTTGCCGCCGTTGAGGTCGCTGTACTGGACCACCTCGGCGCCGTCGGCGGTGGAGTGGTTGTAGATGTCGAGGACCTTGCCGCTGTGGCGCGAGCGCAGCCGGTAGTAGCCGCCGCCGGAGTCGACGAACTGCCACTGCTGCCAGGCGCCGTCGTTGCGGGACCACTGGACGATGGGGGCGCCGTCGCCGGTGGCGAGGTCGAGGACGTCGACGACCTTGCCGCTGTGCCGGTTGACCAGGACGTACCAGGCGTTGGTGTCGATCGTCGCGGCGGCGGCCGGGGTGGCGGCCACCAGCGACTGGCACACCGCGAGCAGCGCCAGGACGGCCGCCGCGAAGGCGGCGCCGGTACGGCGACGGACGCCTCGTGGGGGAAAGCTTGCCGTTCTGTTCACAGGGGGGTGCCTCTCGTTGCGGACGATTCGCGGTGACGATTCGTTACGGACGATGGCGCTACGAACGTGGGACGATGGTTGTTAGCGTTAACATTTCCGCCGAGTGTCCGACGTCGCACAGGTACGACGGCGGATGTGTGCCAAGTTTCGGCAGTGTCGCCGGAGCCGTCAAGCGGTGGGCGGGATTCCCGCTGGGCCCGGCGCGCGGGGCCGGCGTCCCGCACGGTCTCCCCGGCCGTCTTCCGGCCGATGCCCGGCCGCGCGCGACCTGCGCCTTCCGGGACGCCCGGCGCCACACGCGACGGAGCCCCCGGGGTCCGTCCGAGGACCCCGGGGGCTCCGAGGGGGCTTTGAAAGTTTCAGCTCAGTCCGTGCCGAACTCCATCGCGGCGCGGTCGAGCATCTCGTCGTCGCCGGAGACCTCGCCGCGCGAGGCGATGGCCTCGGCACCGCCCCGCGGCATCGCGCCGATCAGCCCGGTCGAGGCCGCCTGGGCCGCGCCGATGAGCGCGGGGTGGGTGGTGCCGACCATGCCGAGCCCGGCGTACTGTTCGAGCTTGGCGCGCGAGTCGGCGATGTCGAGGTTGCGCATGGTGAGCTGGCCGATCCGGTCGACCGGGCCGAACGCCGAGTCCTCGGTGCGCTCCATCGACAGCTTGTCCGGGTGGTAGCTGAAGGCCGGGCCGGAGGTGTCCAGGATCGAGTAGTCCTCGCCGCGCCGCAGCCGCAGCGTCACCTCGCCGGTGATCGCCGTGCCGACCCAGCGCTGCAGCGACTCCCGCAGCATCAGCGCCTGCGGGTCGAGCCAGCGGCCCTCGTACATCAGCCGGCCGAGCCGCCGCCCCTCGTTGTGGTAGCTCGCCAGGGTGTCCTCGTTGTGGATCGCGTTGACCAGCCGCTCGTAGGCGGCGTGCAGCAACGCCATCCCGGGGGCCTCGTAGATGCCGCGGCTCTTGGCCTCGATCACCCGGTTCTCGATCTGGTCCGACATGCCCATGCCGTGCCGTCCGCCGATCGTGTTCGCCTCCATCACCAGGTCGACCGGGGTGGCGAACTCCTTGCCGTTGATCGTCACCGGGCGGCCCTGCTCGAAGCCGATGGTCACGACCTCGGTGGCGATCTCGACCTCGGGGTCCCAGAAGCGCACGCCCATGATCGGGTCAACGGTCTCGATGCCGGTGTCGAGGTGCTCCAGGGTCTTGGCCTCGTGGGTGGCGCCCCAGATGTTGGCGTCGGTCGAGTAGGCCTTCTCGGTGCTGTCGCGGTAGGGCAGGCCGTGGGCGAGCAGCCACTCCGACATCTCCTTGCGGCCGCCGAGCTCGGACACGAAGTCGGCGTCCAGCCAGGGCTTGTAGATGCGCAGCTGAGGGTTCGCGAGCAGGCCGTAGCGGTAGAACCGCTCGATGTCGTTGCCCTTGAAGGTCGAGCCGTCGCCCCAGATCTGCACGTCGTCCTCGACCATCGTCCGGACCAGCAGGGTCCCCGTGACGGCACGGCCGAGCGGCGTGGTGTTGAAGTAGGGGCGCCCTGCCGAGCGGATGTGGAACGCGCCGCAGGTGAGCGCGGCCAGGCCCTCCTCCACCAGCGCCGCGCGGCAGTCGACCAGGCGCGCGATCTCGGCGCCGTACGCCAGCGCGCGGCCGGGCACCGAGGCGATGTCGGGCTCGTCGTACTGGCCGATGTCGGCGGTGTAGGTGCACGGAACGGCACCCTTGTCGCGCATCCACGCGACGGCGACCGAGGTGTCGAGGCCGCCTGAGAAGGCGATGCCGACCCGCTCGCCGGTGGGCAGGGAGGTGAGAACCTTGGACATGGAACAAGATTATGCATTAAGGCGCATGGTCATGCAAAGCGGGGTGGCCCGCGGTGCGATGGGTTCCGGTGACGGTCGTCCTCGCACGCTCACGGGACGTGCGGCGGTGGCGGGGGAGCGGACGGTGCGGGGGTGATGGGGGGCGGGCGGTGCGCCGGTGGCGCACGCGGCGTTGGCCGCGATCGCCTGCTGAGCGGGGAGCGGATCTTCTTGTCGCTCATGACGCCGACCGTATGGACTGACGTGGCGTGAGGGGCAAGCCGGTGGCGGCTACGAGGGACCGGCGTCCGGCCGATGCGTCGGCGTGCGGGACGGTCTATACTCGTTTTCTTAGCGCTCTACCGAAAAAAGATGACAAAACCCCAATTAATAGGAGCGTACCAAGGCGATGTCGAGCCGTCAAGTGTCAAGCCCTCAGATCGAGACCGAGCAGTCCTACGTCACCATGCTGTACTGCCACCTCGACGAGGCGCGTGAGCGGGCCGAGACCTCCCTGAAGGAGGCGCACCGGAGCCCCGGTGTCGGCACCGCCCGGGGCATGGTCGAGCGGGAGGTGTCCTCCGGCGAGTACGCCGGGCGCCTCGCCAGGCTCAACGGGGTCGAGCACGGCCTGTGCTTCGGCAGGATCGACGACTCCGGCGGTGAGACCCTCTACGTCGGCAGGATCGGGTTGCGCGACGGCGAGGGCGAGCCGGTCCTGATCGACTGGCGGGCGCCCGCCGCCCGGCCGTTCTACACCGCCACGCCCGGCAACCCCGGTTCACTGGTGCGGCGCCGCCACCTGCACACCCGCGACCGGACCGTGGTCGGCGTCGACGACGAGGTGTTCGACCTCGATCGGATGAGCGAGGCCGACCGCCGCTCCCTGGTCGGGGAGGCGGCGCTCCTGGCGACGCTGCGCCGGGCGAGGACCGGCAGGATGAGCGAGGTGGTGGCCACCATCCAGACCGAGCAGGACCGCGTGATCCGCTCGGGCCTGCACGGCATCCTCGTGGTCCAGGGCGGTCCCGGCACCGGTAAGACGGTCGCCGCGCTGCACCGGGCCGCCTACCTGCTCTACACGCACAGGGACGTCCTGGAGCGCAGGGGTGTCCTGATCATCGGGCCCAACGACCTGTTCTCCCGCTACATCGAGCAGGTGCTGCCCTCCCTCGGCGAGAGCGACGTGGTGACGACCACGCTCGGGCGGCTCTTCCCGGGCGTCGCGGCGACGGCGGAGGACGGCCCGTCCCAGGCCGTGATCAAGGGCGACCTACGGATGGCCGAGGTGATGGCGAGGGCCGTACGGGATCGGCAGCGGGTTCCCGAAGGGGACCTGGAGGTGAGGATCCCCGCCCGGACGTCGGTGCGCGGCGGCGAGGAGGTCGTGGTCGACTGGACGACGCTCCGCGTGGACCACGGCACCTGCGTCGCCGCCCGCGACCGCGCCCGCGCGCTGCGCGGCCCGCACAACGAGGCCCGGCACGTGTTCGTGCTCGACATGCTGCGGGCGCTGGCCGCCGCCGAGGCCGCGCAGTACGAGTGGCTGACGGACGAGGAGGAGCTGGGGGTGGTGCTGCCCGACGACGGCGACTCGTGGCTGGAGCTGCCGCCGGACGAGGAGGAGATGCGGGTCGAGGAGGAGGAGACGCTGCGCGAGGCCTGCCGGGTGTTGTGGGAGCAGCCGGCGGTACGGCGGGCGATGGACGAGCTGTGGCCGGTCCTCACCCCGGAGCGGCTGGTCGGCGAGCTGCTGTCCGACTGGGAGGCGATGCTCTCGGCGGGCCTGGACGCCGGTGAGGCGGGGGAGCTGCTGCGCGAGCCGGACGCGCCGTGGACGGTGGGCGACGTGCCGCTGCTCGACGAGGCCGCCGAGCTGCTCGGCTCCGACCTGACCGCTGACCGGGAACGGGACCGGGCCGAGGCCGCCGAGCGGCGCGACGAGCGGACCTACGCCCGGGACGTGCTGACCTACAACGACGATTTCGAGATCCTGGACGAGGCCGGGGCGAGGCTCGCCGACCTGCTGGACGTCGGCACCCTGGCCGACCGCCACCACGACCGCGGCCCGGCGCTGACCACCGCCCAGCGCGCGGCCGCCGACCGGACGTGGGTCTACGGTCACGTGATCGTCGACGAGGCCCAGGAGCTGTCGGCGATGGCCTGGCGTTCGGTCATGCGGCGCGTCCCGACCCGCTCGCTGACCGTGGTCGGCGACATCGCCCAGACGGGGTCGGCGGCGGGCGCGCGCACCTGGGAGGAGGTGCTGGCTCCCTATGCCGAGGCCCGCTGGCGCGAGGAACGACTGATGATCAACTATCGGACCCCGGCCGAGATCATGGACGTGGCCGCCGACGTCCTGCGCGTCGTGGCCCCCGGCCAGGTCCCCCCGCGGTCGGTCCGTACCGGCGGGACTCCGCCTCGCGCCTTCAGCCAGGCGCCACTCGGGTTCGCGGACGTGGTGGAGTCCGAGCTCGCCGCGATCGGCGAGGGACGGCTGGCCGTCATCGTTCCCGACGCGCGTCATACCGGGCCCGCCGAGGTCGATCTCGAGACGCCGGTGGTGGTGCTCACCGTGACCCAGTCCAAGGGGCTGGAGTTCGACGCCGTCGTGGTCGTGGCCCCCGACGAGATCCTCGCCCAGTCGCCCAAGGGTGGTCACGACCTCTACGTGGCGATCACCCGGGCCACCAGGCGCCTCGCCGTGGTGCACGAGGCGGAACTCCCCGACATGCTCGCCGGCCTCACCCGGTGACGGTGGACGGTTCTCCCGGGGCGCGGTCGCTGTCGCTGCCACCGTCACCGGCGCCGCCCTGGCCCCTCGACCACGGCGAAACCGAAACCGGCGCCAGGGGCGGGCGGGCGGGCGGACCGGGCCGACGTCGCCGACGGCCAGGAGGACGCGGGCGGGCCGGGCGGGGTTGTCCGGGCAAGATACTTTCCATGACGGAAAGCTCGATGTATGCTTTCCGTCATGGAAAGTACCTCATCCGGTCCGGCTTCCCCCGACCCGGCCGCCGCGCGCGCGGCCCTGGACAGCGTCACCGCCATGCGCGCCCGTACGGCGGAGCGCGTCACCAGCCCGTGGTGGTACCACGCCGGGCTGGGGTTGGCGATGGCCGGCGCCTGCCTCTC
Organism: Streptosporangium sp. NPDC002721; assembly: GCF_042888905.1. Taxonomy (NCBI): domain Bacteria; kingdom Bacillati; phylum Actinomycetota; class Actinomycetes; order Streptosporangiales; family Streptosporangiaceae; genus Streptosporangium; species Streptosporangium sp. NPDC002721. The sequence goes on along the minus strand of NZ_JBIAQI010000055.1, from coordinate 9,875 downwards.
CATCAGCATGCGCTGGGCGTCCTACGGGGTGCCGCTCTTCCTCATCCTGGTGCCGTTCGCGCTCACCGTGGCGCTCAAACGGTCGACGGGGCTGTCGCTCGACCGCTACACGTCCACTCCCGAAGCCCGGCGACTCTACGGGCTCTACATGCTGCCCGTCGTGGTCGTGGCCGGGATCGCGATGTACCTGGAGTGGGGAGCCGGGGTGTACGGGGCCGTGGCGGTGGCCGGGGTGCCGATCGGGATCCTCACCGTCGTCATGGGCTACCGCGTCGACGAGGCGCTGCGGGCGGATCTGCGGGCCGGTCGTGAACGCTCCGGTCTTTGACGAGATCATCCACGCTCCCAACCGCCTGCAGATCTGCGCCATGCTCGCGGCGGTGGACTCCGCGGAGTTCGCCGTGCTCCGCGAAACCCTCGCCGTCAGCGACTCGGTGCTGAGCAAGCACCTCAAGGTCCTGCAGACGGCAGGGTATGTAGAGATGACCAAGACCTCGGGCAAGGCCGCCAGAAGCACCTGGATCGCGCTCACCCCCGAGGGCCGGCGCGCGCTGGCCGGGCACCTGGCCGAGCTCCACCGCCTCAGCGATATGGCGAAGGTCATCGACAGCGGGTGACCGGGGGCTTCGCGTACCCGGCTGGGGCCGCCGCGCTCCCGGCCTCCTCCCCGCGAAATCCTCTCGGCTCGCGGCCCCGCCGCACGGCGTGTCCGCCCGGCGGGACGTCGTCCGGCCGCGTCCCGTGATCGTTCGCCGGGCGCCGCCTAGCGCGACTCCCAGGCCTGCCAGAGGCGGGCGTAGCGGCCCCCGGCGGCGACCAGCCGTTCGTGGGGCCCCTCCTCGACGATCCGCCCCCGCTCCAGGACGACGACGCGGTCGGCGGAGACGGCCTGGGTCAGCCGGTGCGCCACGACCAGGGTGGTCCTGCCGCGCGTGGCCGCGGCGGCCGACTCCTCCAGTACGCGCGCGCCCATGCTGCCCGCCTCCGCGGTGGCCTCGTCCAGGACGGCGACGGCCGGGTCGGCCAGCACCAGGCGGGCCAGGGCGAGTTGCTGCGCCTGGGCGGGCGAGAGGCCGTGGCCGCCCTCCCCGACCACGGTGTCGAGGCCCTCGGGCAGAGCCAGCGCCCACGGCAGCGCCCCGACCACCTCCAGCGCCGAGGCGACCTGCTCGGCCGTCGCGCCGGGGCGGGCCAGGCGCAGGTCCTCGACGAGGGGCCCGGCGAAGACGTGGGTCTCCTGCGTGATGATCGCCACGTGGCCGCGCAGCCTCGCGGTGTCCAGCGAGGAGGGGGAGACCCCGCCGATCAGCACGCTGCCGCCGGTCGGGCGCAGGGACCCGGCCGCGACGGCGGCCAGGGTCGACTTGCCCGCGCCCGTCGAGCCGACCAGGGCGACCCGGGCCCCGGCGGGCACGCGCAGGGTGACACCGTGCAGGACCTCGGCGGAGCCGTCGTAGCTGAAGCGCACGTCGACCAGGTCGAGCGAGGCGTCGGCCGGCGCGGGTCCGCCCTCGGGCTCGGGGGCGGTCTCCAGGTGGGCGACGCCGACCAGCCTGGCCAGGCTCGCCCCGGCCGCCTGCACCTCGTCGAAGACGAACAGCAGCATGCCGATCGGGTTGAACAGCCGGTGGAACAGCACGGCCGTGGCGGCGGCCTCGCCGACGGTGACGGCGTCCGCGCGGACCAGCAGGAAACCGGCGACCAGGATGGTGCTCAGGCCGAAGAGCTCGGCCCGGTTGACCCGGCCCACGAAGCGGGTGAACAGGTCCAGCACCCCCACCGACACCTTTTTCGAGTCGTGCGAGGCGGTCTCGATGGCGCGCAGGTGGCCTTCCTCCACGCGGTAGGCGTGGACCGTGCGCACGCCCTGCATGCTCTCCACCAGCCGCTGCGACGAGCGCGCGACCATGACGCGCTGGTTCGCGTAGTAGGGGGCGGCCCGGGGGAGATACCAGCGCAGCGCCAGCACGTACAGCGGCACCGAGACGGCGCCGGCCAGGCCGAGCCGCCAGTCGAGACCGACCATCGCGGCCAGGCTCAGCGTGCCGAGCAGGACCGAGGCGATCACGCTGGGGATGACGTCGGAGACGGCCCTGGTGACCTCGGCGGCGTCCGCGCTGACACGCGAGAGCAGGTCGCCCTTGCCCGCGCGTTCCAGCCTGGTGAGCGGGAGCGTGAGGGCGCGGGCGACCGTGCGCTCGCGCAGGACGGCCAGGATCTGGCCGCCCAGCCTCGCCACCAGGTAGGACGTCAGCCCGGTGGCCGCGCCGCCGACGAGGGCCGACAGCGCGATGGTCACGGCGACCGCGACGATCACCTCGGTGCCCGACTGCTCGCGCACCCGGTCGACGAGGATGCCCATCACGTACGCTGGGACGACCGACGCCGTCGCGCCGAGCAGGCCCACCAGCAGCGTCACGACCACCGCGCCGCGGCGCTCGCGCAGGTGGGCGCGCAACCAGCGCCAGGTCTCACCGCCGCTCGCGATCGGCAGCAGGTCCTGCTCTCCCGGCGTGCTCATCGCTGTACCGCCCGCCTGTAGTCGTCGTCGGTGGCCCCGAGGCCGGCGTGTGATCCCTCGGCGACCACCTTGCCGCCGTCCAGCACGAACACCCGGTCGGTGGCGGCGAGCAGGGCCGGGCTGCCGGTCACGACCACCGTGGTGAAGGCGTCGCCGTCGCCGGGGTGGCGCAGGGAGCGCAGGCCCCAGGCGATGCCCTGTTCGGTGACCGCGTCCACGGCCGTGGTCGGGTCGTGCAGCACCAGGACCGGCGGGCGGGCGAGCAGCGCCCTGGCCAGGGCCACCCGCTGGCGCTGGCCGCCCGACAGGCTCGCGCCCCGCTCCACCACCTGGAGTTCCAGGCCGTCGGGATGGGCGGCGACCACGTCGTCGGCCGCCGAGGCGGCGAGGACCGCCGCGAGCTCCTCCGGGCCTCCCGGCTCGCCGCCCACGGTCAGGTTGGTGGCGAGGGTGCCCTCGAACAGGTCGGTGTGGTGGGGTTCGACGAGGATCCGGCCGCCGATCCGCACGCTTCCGCCGTACTCGGAGGGGCTCACCCGCCCGGACAGCACCCGTACCAGCGCGTCGGCGTCGGCGGGCCGGTGGGCCATCACCCCGACGAACTCGCCGGGCCCGGCCACCAGGTCGACCCCGGTGAGCGCGTCGTAGCTCAGCCCGGAGATCTCCAGCCCGGGAGGACCTCCGTCCCTCCCTCCGGCCGCGTCGCCGTCGCCGGGCAGCGGACCGCCGGGCAGCAGCACCGGCGCGCCGGCCACGCGCGCCACCCGGTCGGCTGAGGCGCGGGCCTCGGCCACCCAGCCGGGTACCAGCGTCAGCGTGCCCACCGGTTCCATCAGGAACTGCGCCAGCCCGATCACCGTGATGAACTCTCCGGCGGAGATCTGGCCGCGCAGCGCGAACCATCCGGCGAGCACCGCGACCCCGCACGCCAGCAGCGCGCCGCCCGCGCCGGAGACGGCCGCGTAGATCCCCTGGGTGCGGCCCGCCCGCAGCGCGGCCGCCAGCGAGAGCCTGCTGACCCGCGTGTACCGCTGGGAGGCCGCCGCCTCGGCGCCGATGCCCCGCAGCGGGCGCACGCCGCTGACCAGGTCGGTCGCGAGCGACGCGGCCTGACCGGCCAGCTCCTGCTGGGCCGCGACGTGCCGGGTGATGTACGGCGTGCCGACGTGCAGCGCCAGCAGCGTCAGCGGCGTGGCCACCAGGACGGCCACGCCGAGGGGCAGGTCGATGAGCAGCAGCGTCACGGCGCACACCGCCGCCGCGACCGTCGCCCCGACCGCGCGCGGCAGGTAGTCCAGGAGTTCCGAGGTGTTGTCGGCGTCGCTGGAGGAGATCGTGAGCAGCTCGCCCGCGCGCAGGCCGGTGTCCAGGCCGCGCCGGTCGATGATCTTCGCGGCGAGTTCCAGGCGCAGCAGGTGGGCCTCGTGGGCGATGGCGCGCATGATGGTCCGCGCGCCGTACCGGTAGGCCAGGCTCAGGGCGGTGAACAGCGCGGCCAGCGCGGCCAGCCACCACAGCAGCGCCCCGCCGTCGCCCGGCCCGATCGCGCGGTCGACGATCACGCCGATGAGGATCGGCACGCTCGCCTCGCACACCTGGTGCAGGCTGAGCAGCAGGGTGCCCGCGCCCAGGCGCGCGGCGTTGCGCCTCAGCGTCCTGCGCAGGACGCCCGTCCCGGTCATGCTCGCCCCGGTCGTACGTGCCTCGGTCATGCCCGCTCCCGTCGTGCCCGTCCCTGTCACGGGTGTCCCTGTCACGGGTGTCCCTGTCACGGGTGTCCCTGTCATGCGCGCGCCTGTCTGGCCGGCAGCCAGGCGAAATAGGTCCCGCCCGGGCTCACGGTCGCCACCCCCACAGGTGGTCGCGTCGGAGAGAACAGCCGGACCGCCGGGAAGTCGCCGACCAGCGGCGACAGCGCGCCGGTGAGGGCCGCGGGGACCAGGGCGATCCCGGGGCCCGGGTCAGGCGCGCGACGACCGGCGGCGCCGGACAGACCCAGAGCCGGCCGGTACGGCGGGCGAGGGACCGTGCGGGGGACATGGGAGGACTCTTTCGTGGCGGCTCTGGACAGGCTGGAACGGAGAGCTCGCCCGAAGTAGGTTAGCCTTTCCTAATCTTGGGAGACTAGCCGGGTCCGGTTAATTTCGACAAACCGGACTTCTGGCTCGTGGTCGTCCTCCGGTCACCCGTCCGCGTCGCCCGGCGCCGGGGTGGTCGGGCGAAAGAGCGGCTCGAAGAGCGTGGTGAACGTCTCCTGGAAGTCGTTCCAGTCGCCGTTCAGGTTGCCCACCAGTACGCGGGTGCCCCGGCGGTCGCCCATCGCGTACGACATCGAGCCCCGGATGAAGCCGCCGCCGCCCCAGAGCGTGACCCCGCACGGGAGCCTCTGGGAGTAGACGCCGAGACCGTACCCGGTGTCCGGCACCCAGCCCGAGCCCTCCGTCGGGACGGTGGTGAACATCTCCCGCTGCAGGTCGGGCGGCAGGAGACGGCCGCCCAGCAGGGCGTTCAGGAACCGGTGCAGGTCCGAGGTCGTCGAGATCATGCCGCCCGCGGCCCCGGCCCAGCTCACGTCCATCTCGGTCACGTCGTGGATCTCCGCGTCGGAGCCGCTCTCGTCCGACGTGGAGTAGTGGCGGGCGTGCGGGGCGCGGACCGTCGTCTCCTCGTCGCCTGGGAGATAGGTGCCCGTCAGGTGGAGCGGGCGGGCGAGGCGGCGCTCGATCTCCTCCGCGAGGGTCGCGCCCGCCGCGAGCTCGACGATCATTCCCGCGAGGCTGTAGTTCACCTTGGAGTAGACGAAGCGCCTCCCCGGCTCCCCGGGGCTCGGAGGCTCCTGGCCGGGGAGGGCGTCGGGGAGCCCGCTGGTGTGGTTGAGCAGCTGCCTGACGGTGATCGCGGTGCCGTCCGCGCCGAGGTGCTCCTCCACCACGCCGGGCAGCCACTTCGCCACCGTGTCGTCGAGGGTGAGCTTCCCCTCGGCCGCCAGCTGCAGGACCACCGTGCCGGTGAACGCCTTGGTGAGGCTTCCGACGCGGAAGTGCTCGTCCGGCCGGCGCTCGTGGCCGGTCGCCAGGTCGGCCACCCCCGCGCTGCCGGACCACGGCGCCGAGCGGGCGTCCCTGAACTCGGCGATGACGCCGGGGCCGCCGCCACCGGCCACGACCCGGTCGAGCGCGCGCCGGATCCCGGCCCGGTCCCGCTCCCGCTCCCGGTCGTCGTCACCGCCCCGGTCGCGACCGGCCGCGCCCGCGGAGGTCGTCATGGCGGCCCCCGCCACCGTCAGGGCGACGGCGAGCAGGCCGGCACGGGCAAGGAACGTCGACATGTTGCCTCCTGGGGCATGGAAAGAGGAGTGGGGGAGCGTGGGAGCAGGGAGGGCGAGGGGGACGGGCGCGCGGCACGCGGGAACCCGGAGCGGGTCCGCGCGGGCGGGAGCGTGACGGGCGGCCGGAAGTCACAGGGGACGTGAAGTCACGGAGGTCGTGGAAGACGCGGAAGACGCGGAAGACGCGGAAGACGTCGGCGGCCGGGCCGTCCGGAGGTCATGGAAGGCGCAGGTGGACCGGGCCGTCCGGATCGTCGCGCCGTAGGTGGGCTGAGTCGTCCGGGCCGTCACGCCGCGGGTGGCCGAGCCGTCCGGATCCTCGCACTGCCGTTGAGCGCTCCGGGAGCGGAAGCGGGAGCGGGGACATGGCCGGTGAGGCGTACCCGCTGGGAGTGGGGTGTTCCCGGAGGGGGTCTTACTCCGCGTCGCCGTCCGTGATGGTGCTCCGGACGCGGGTCATCAGGTCGGTGCGGTCGACGCCGGCCAGGGCAAGCGCGCGTGGCACCGCGCCCACCTCGGCCAGCAGGATGCCGAGCAGCACGTGCGCCGGTCGCAGGTCCTTCTTGCGAGAGGCCGAGGCGAAGCCGCGGTCGAGGGCGAGCCTGGCCGTAGCGCCCATGTCGGGCGAGCGCCTGGGCGCGGTGCTCGACGGGGGGAGGCCGAAGAAGGCGGGGGACACCCCGACCGCGCTCAGGCTGTGCTCGAACTCCCGGTCCAGGGCGGCCAGGATCGCCCGGTGGTCGAGGCCGGCGGAGGCCAGGACGCGCTGCGGGGCGGTGCCCTCCTGGGCCGCGACGGCCAGCAGGAGGTGCTGCGCCTCGACCGTGGCCGATCCGTGCCGTCGCGCCTCGGTCGCCCCCTCCATGATGACCGTGTGGAGGTATCTGTCGAACGTGTTCACGGTGAACGTCTCCTCAGCGTGACGCCCGCGACGATGAGCCGCTTGGCGTGTTTCCGGTGGACCGCCTGACGGGTCACGCCGAGCGCCTCGGCGACCTGCGGCCAGCTCCAGCCCGCGCGCATCGCCTGCTCGACGGAGGCGTCCTCCAGCTGGTCGGCCAGGCGTCGCAGCGCCACCACGGCCGCCAGCGCGTCGGCGGGGTCCTGGGGTACGGGGATGTCGCTCGCGGGCATGTAAGCAACGCTAATTGACTAATATGAGGTTAGTCAACACGAGTTGCTTGGAGGGCGGCCATGGAAGACGCCCGGCTCGCCCGGACCCCTCCAGCAGAGAAGGCCGAGAGCCTCCTCCACCGGGAAGGCCGGGACCGTTCCCGCCTGCCGGTCAGGTGGGGTTGGCCCGGGAGGACTCGCGCAGCACGAGCCCGCACGGCACGGTCAGCACGCCGCTCGGGCGGGGGGCGCCGCCGATGGCGCCGAGCAGGTGCTCGGCGGCGACCCGTCCGATCTCGCCCAGGTTCATGTCGACCGTGGTCAGCGGCGGCCTGCAGCCCATCGCCATCGGCTCCCAGTTGTCGAACCCCACCAGCGCCACGTCCTCGGGGACGCGCCGCCCGCGCTCCCTGAGGGTCTCGCACACCCCCCGGGCGATCTGGTCGCTGCCGCAGAAGATCGCGTCGACTTCGGGATGCGCCCTCAGCAGGATGTCGGCGCCCTGGCGGCCCCACTCCTCGCTCCACTCGCCGAACAGCGGCTCGCCTGCCGACCGCAGCCCGGCCTGCGCCAGCGCGCCCGTCATGCCCTCCGCCCTCCGCCTGGCCGCCTCGAACCGCTGCGGACCCGTCACGTGGCCGATGCGCGAGCGTCCCGTGGCCAGGAGGTGCCGCGCCACCAGCGCGCCCCCGCCGAGGTCGTCGGGGATGACGGAGAAGTCGGAGTCGTTGGTCGAGCGCGTCATGGCGTACACGACGGGCACCGGCAGATCGGTGCCGATGCCGGGACGGGGCTCGGTGCGGCGGCCGGTGACGATGATCCCCTCGACGCGGCGGGCCAGCAGCCGCTCGACGTAGTGCCGCTCGCGGATCGGGTCGTCGCGCGTGTCGCACATGAAGACGGAGATCTGGCCCGCGCCCAGCGCGTCCTCCACGCCGAGCATGACCGGGATGCTGAACCTGCCGAAGCTGTCGCACGAGACCAGGCCCACCGTGTAGGTGCGCCCGGCCAGCAGCCCCCGCGCCATCGTGTTGGGCCGGAAGCCGAGCTCCTCCGCCACGGCCGCCACCCGGGCCCGGGTCTCCTCGCGCAGCTTGCCGCGCCCGTTGAGCGCCTTGGAGGCCGTGCCGATCGACACCCCCGCGGCCGCGGCCACCTCGCGGATCGTGACAGCTGCCACCTGTTCGGACAAGCCTTTTCCTCTCAGCGGTCCAGCGGACAGAGCCCTGGGCAAGCGCTTTCTTGGCCGTCCCCCGGCTATTGACTCTCCGCTCATATTAGATCTACCTTCCAGAAGGAAAACCTATTCCTTGTGTTTCCTTCAGGTGGCACGGGGGAGCGCGCGACGCCCCCCGCAGGTATCAGGAACCGGAGCCCGCCATGAAACGAACGCTCCTCTCGTCAGCCCTGCTCTCCGCTCTGCTCTCCTCCACGCTGGTCGGCGTGCCGGCCGCGCACGCCGCTCCCACCGCCCAGGTCGTCGACATGTTCGGCAGGACCGTCAACACCTACGGCGTCAAGCTGGTGGACTGGGAGGGCTACCTCGCCAATCCCTACGTCGAGCTCACCGTACGCCCCCCGCAGGACGTGCCGTTCCCGGTCACGATCGACCTCAAGGCCGAGGGCACCTCCCGGCTGATGATGGACCTGCCCAGCCAGCTCAGCGCCACCGGCGCGACCAAGAGCCTGACGTTCGCCAACGCCTCCGAGCAGAAGACCTTCAAGCTGGCGATCCACTCCAAGCGGGGGCCGGGCGCCGACGAGCAGTACACGCTGAGGCTCACCACCCGGGCCGCGAACAACACGTCCTACCAGCAGACCATGCCCATCCGGGTCCAGCAGGACCAGAAGACCCAGCTGGAACCGACGATCCCGATCAACTTCGACTACCGCTACGACACGATCACCGGCTACTTCTCCGGCCAGCCCTTCAGGACCGCGGCCGAGGAGGCGGTCAAGGACTGGTTCAGGTTCTTCGACATGCAGCCCTTCGACACGGTGGCCGCCGGGGCCGAGAACAACCACCTGCCGGGCAACGACTGGCAGAACACCATCTCCGTCACGAACAACGCGGCCTACAACGGCATGTGGGTGTACTTCCGGGGCATCCAGACCCCCTACTCCACCGGCTATCCGGCCGCCAACGGCAGGTACCACGCCAGGAACGGCCAGCAGCTGCCCGGCCCGATCCACCGCTCGACCGCGATGATCTTCGAGTACGACGAGGCGGGCAAGCAGCTCTTCACCTCCCTGGCCGACGAGGACTGGTACAAGACCGAGATCCAGGGGTCGGTGCTCGACGTGCACGGCCTGGTCATGCACGAGTACGGCCACGCCGTCGCCTTCCACAGCGACTGGGCGGGGATGCGCAACTACGTCAGCACGTCGGGCGCGAACGACCAGGACGTCATCGAGTACATGGGGCGCACGGTCCCGCTGGACAGCAGCTACCACGTCCCGGGGACGCAGCCGTACTGGGACCGGCTCAGCGGGCAGAGCGGCGGCTGGACCCACATGTTCCCGACGCGCCGCTGGATGCTCACCAAGCTCGCCCTGCTGGTCGCGGAGAACGCCGGATGGAAGGTGAACCGCAACCTCACGCCGTTCCTCAAGCCCTCCATCGTCACCACCGGCCTGCCCCAGGTCACCGCGGGCCAGCCGTACCAGCAGACGCTGGCCGCGAAGGGCGGCGTCCCGTTCTACGACTGGCGGGTGGCGGGCGGCGCGCTGCCCGCCGGGCTCAGCCTCGACAGGTTCACCGGGACGATCAGCGGGACGAGCACGGCGGCCCCGGGCACGTACTCCGCCACCGTCCAGCTGCGTGACTACGACAGTCTCAGCACCCCGGTGACGAGGACCTTCCAGATCACCGTCGGCGGCACCGCGCCGGTCAACCAGGCGCGGAACGCGACG
>NZ_JBIAQI010000054.1:0-38202 GCF_042888905.1 Streptosporangium sp. NPDC002721 | reverse complement strand
CATGTGGCCGGGGTGCTGTCGTTGAAGGACGCGTGCGCTCTGGTGGCGGGCCGGGCGCGGTTGATGCAGGCGCTCCCCGTGGGTGGGGCGATGGTGTCGGTACGGGCCGCCGAGGAGGAGGTCGCCGGGCTGCTGGCGGGCCGGGAGAAGGAGGTGTCGGTCGCCGCCGTCAACGGCCCGTCCTCGGTGGTGATCTCCGGGGTGGAGGAGGCGGTGCTGGAGATCGCCGCCTCCCTGGAGGAGCGCGGGATCAAGACGCGGCGTCTGCGGGTGTCGCATGCCTTCCACTCGCCGTTGATGGACCCGATGCTGGAGGACTTCCGCACGCTGGCCCGGACGCTGTCCTACAGTCCGCCGAAGATCCCGGTCGTGTCCACCCTGACCGGGGAGGCGGCGACGGCCGAGCAACTGTGCTCGCCGGAGTACTGGGTGGAGCAGGTACGCGGCGCGGTCCGCTTCTCCGACGCCGTCCAGGTCTTGCATGCGCAAGGGGTGCGGGCGTATCTGGAGCTGGGTCCTGACGGGGTGCTGAGTGCGATGGCCGCCGATACCCTCGCCGCTCACGCGGACACGTACGGGACGGACGCCGTGCTGGTGCCGGTGTTGCGCAAGGACCGCGACGAGCCGATGGCGTCCATGACGGCGCTGGCCGAGCTGTTCGTGCGCGGGGTGGCGGTGGACTGGCGGCAGCTGCTGGCGGGCGGTCGCCGGGTCGATCTGCCGACCTACGCCTTCCAGCACCAGCGGTTCTGGCCGAACGCCAGGCAGAACGGCGACGCCCGCGTGCTGGGCCTGGCCGCGACGAGGCATCCGCTGCTGGGTGCGGTGATGCCACGGGCCGACTCCGACGGGGTGGTGCTGACGGGCCGCCTGTCGGTGAGCGCGCATCCGTGGTTGGCCGATCACGTGGTGGCGGGCTCTGTGGTGGTGCCGGGCACCGCGTTCGTGGAGCTGGCCGTGCGGGCGGGTGATCAGGTCGGCTGTGAGCTGCTGGAGGACCTGACACTGGACGTGCCGCTGCTGCTGGGTGAGAACGAGGCGGTCGCCGTGCAGGTGTGGGTGGGCGCCGCCCAGGAGCGGGAATCGGACCGCCGGCCGGTGAGTGTGTACTCGCGTTCGGCGGAGGCGGCCGACGACGTGCCGTGGGTGCGGCACGCGACCGGCGCTCTCACCACGGGCCCTTCGCCTGCCGAGCCGTTCGATGTGGCGGTCTGGCCTCCGGCCGGCGCGACCGCGATCGCGCTGGAGGGACTGTACGAGGAGCTGGCGGAGGAGGGCCTGGAGTACGGCCCGGCGTTCCAGGGGTTGCGGGCGGCCTGGCACGGTGCCGATGGCGAGGTGTTCGCCGAGCTGAGCCTGCCGGAGCAGGCCGGGGACGCGGCTCTGTTCGGGTTGCACCCGGCCCTGCTGGACGCGGCGCTGCACACGGTGGCGTTCGCCGGGCTGGACGACGCGACGGGCGGCCGGTCGCCGCTGTCCTGGGGTGGGGTGTGCCTGCACGCGGGCGGGGCGTCGGTGCTGCGGGTGCGGCTGGCCAGGACGGGCGGCGACGCGTTGTCGCTGAGCGCGGTGGACGCGGCAGGGGAGCCGGTGGTGTCGGCCCGGTCGGTGGTGCTGCGGCCGATGGTCGCCGGGCACTTGCCCGGCTCCGACCCAAGTGGGACCGGGTGGGACGCGCTGTTCCGGGTGGAGTGGCCTGTCGCGAGCGGCCTGCCGCGGGCCGACCAGGTGCCGGTGGCGGTGCTCGGCCTGGATGTTCTGGGTCTGGCCCCCGCGTCACGGGCAGCCGGCGATCTGGCCGCGGAACCTGGCGGGCACCCGGTGGCGGTCCATGCGGATCTGTCGTCGTTGGCCGGGGCGGGTCCGGTCCCGGCGGTGGTGGTGACGGAGGTGGTCTCCGATCCGGCGGCAGGGGTGGTGGAGTCGGCGCGTGCGCTGACCGCCCGAGTGCTGGACCTGTTGCAGCGGTGGCTGGCGGATGAGCGGTTCGCCGACTCGTGTCTGGTGTTCGTCACCCGGGGCGCGGTCGCGGCCGATGACGGCGAGACGGTGACCGATCTGCCGGCCGCCGGGGTGTGGGGTCTTGTCCGCAGTGCCCAGTCGGAGAACCCGGGGCGGTTCGTACTGGTCGACGTGGATGATCAGGATTCCTCGCCGCCGGCCCTGCCCGGGGTGCTGGTCTCGGGTGAGCCGCAGGCGGCGGTGCGTGACGGCGAGGTGCGGGTTCCGCGTCTGGCGCGGGTGACGCCGGTGGAGGGGGCCGGGCGGCGGTGGGATCCGGAGGGTACGGTGCTGATCACCGGTGGTACCGGTGGTCTGGGCGCGTTGTTCGCGCGGCACGTGGTGGCCGAGCGCGGCGTACGGCATCTGCTGCTGACCAGCAGGCGGGGCCTGGAGGCTCCAGGTGCGACGGAGCTGCGGGCCGAGCTGATCGCCCACGGTGTCGAGGTCACGGTCGCGGCCTGTGACGTGGCGGACCGGGGTCAGGTGGCGGCCCTGCTGGCCGGGATCGACGCCGGGCATCCGCTGACCGCGGTGATCCACACCGCGGGTGTGCTGGCCGACGGCACGATCCCGTCCCTCACGCCCGAACACCTGGAGACGGTGCTGCGGCCCAAGGTCGACGCGGCCTGGCACCTGCACGAGCTCACCCGGGACCTGGACCTGGCCGGGTTCGTCATGTTCTCCTCGCTCGCAGGGGTCATGGGCAACGCCGGGCAGGGCAACTACGCGGCGGCGAACGCGTTCGTGGACGCGCTGGTCCAGGTACGCCGGGCCGAGGGACTGCCGGGGCTGTCGCTGGCCTGGGGCATGTGGGTGCGAGAGACCGGTATGACCGGCACGTTGGGCACAGCCGACCTGCGCAGGATGACGCGCGCGGGTATGCCGCCGCTGTCGGCCGAGCAGGGGCTCGCGGTGTTCGAGGCGGCGGTCGGGTCGGGCCGGGCGACGGTGGTCCCGGCGCGGCTGGAGCTGTCGGTGCTGCGGGCGATGGGCGAGGTGCCGCCCCTGATGCGGGGCCTGGTGCGCGCGGGACGCCGGTCGGCGGTCTCCGTCGCCGCGAGCGGTGATGGAGAGCTGGTACGGCGGCTGGCCGGGCTGGGTGAGGCCGAGCAGGAACGGCTGATGGTGGAGCTGGTGCGGTCGCAGGTGGCGGTGGTGCTCGGGCACGAGTCGCTGGACGCGATCCAGCCGGGACGGGAGTTCCGCGAGCTGGGCCTCGACTCCCTGACCACCGTGGAGCTGCGCAACCGGCTCAACGCCGTCGCCGGGCTGCGGCTGTCGGCGACGATCATCTTCGACTACCCCACTCCCGCCAGCCTCGCCGAGCACCTTCTGGAGGAGATCGGGCCCGGGGCGAACACCGCGGTGGAGCTGTCGTTGCTGGCCGATCTCGACCGGTTCGAGACCGTGCTCTCCGGCCACGCGCTCGACGATCTCGCCCGGAACGGCATCGCGACCCGGCTGCGGCACCTGCTGGCCAGGATGAGCGAGACCGGCACGGAAACTAGTGAAATCGCGGTCGCGGGCATGCTCGAATCGGCGAGTACCGAGGAAATCCTCAGCTTCATCGACAACGAACTGGGCCGTTCGAAAGATCTGTGATCCGAGCCCGCGTCTGAACAATGTGAAGGGCCACTCTCATGTCCGAAGACCGGAAGCTCGTCGAGTATCTGAAGTGGGTCACCGCCGATCTGCACGAGACCCGTCGCCGGCTCGAAGAGGTGGAGGCGGGCAGGCACGAGCCGATCGCCATCGTGTCGATGTCGTGTCGTTTCCCCGGTGGGGTCGTCTCTCCCGAGGATCTGTGGCGGTTGCTGGCCGACGGTGAGGACGCGATCTCCTCCTTCCCGCTCGACAGGGGCTGGGACATGGAGACGATGTCGGTGATGGGCTTCGAGTGTCAGGGCGGGTTCCTGGCGGATGTGGCGGAGTTCGATCCGGGGTTCTTCGGGATCTCCCCGCGTGAGGCGCTGGCGATGGACCCGCAGCAACGCCTGCTGCTGGAGACGTCCTGGGAGGCGGTCGAGCGGGCCGGGATCGACCCGGTCTCGCTGAAGGGCAGCTCCACCGGTGTCTTCGTGGGAACCAACGGCCAGGACTACATGAATCTGATCCTGAGCAATCACATGGACACTCAGGGCCATGGCGTCACCAGTACGGCGGCCAGCGTGCTGTCGGGCCGGCTGTCCTACGCGCTGGGCCTGGAGGGTCCGGCGGTGACGGTGGACACCGCGTGCTCGTCGTCGCTGGTGACGTTGCATCTCGCGGCGCAGGCGCTGCGGCAGGGGGAGTGCTCGCTGGCACTGGCCGGCGGTGTCACGGTGATGACGTTGCCGCTGGTGTTCGCCGGGTTCGGCGTGCAGGGCGGGATGGCACTCGACGGGCGGTGCAAGGCGTTCTCCGACGCCGCGGACGGCACCAGCTGGGGCGAGGGCGTCGGCATGCTGGTGCTGGAGCGGCTCTCGGACGCCCGGCGCAACGGGCACGAGGTGCTGGCGGTGCTGAGGGGTTCGGCCGTGAACCAGGACGGCGCGTCCAACGGGCTGACCGCGCCGAACGGCCCGTCGCAGCGGCGGGTGATCCGCCAGGCCCTGGTCAGCGCCGGTCTGTCGCCGTCCGAGGTGGACGCGGTGGAGGCGCACGGGACCGGCACGGTCCTGGGTGACCCGATCGAGGCCCAGGCGTTGCTGGCGACGTATGGCAAGGATCGGCCGGAGGACCGGCCGCTGCTGCTGGGGGCGATCAAGTCCAACCTCGGTCACACCCAGGCGGCCGCGGGTGTGGCGGGTGTGATCAAGATGGTCATGGCGATGCGGCACGGCGTGCTGCCCAGGACGCTCCATGTCGACACTCCCTCCTCGCACGTGGACTGGTCGGCCGGTGAGGTGAAGCTGCTGACCGAGCCGGTCGAGTGGCCGGAGACGGGCCGTCCGCGCCGGGCGGGTGTGTCGTCGTTCGGGATCAGCGGCACCAACGCGCACGTGATCCTGGAGCAGGGCCCGGAGACCCCGCGTGCCGAGGCGGAGACGCCGGCCACGGACATGCTGCCGGTGCTGGTGTCGGCCAAGACGGGTCAGGCGCTGCGGGCGCAGGCCGGGCGGCTGGCGTCGTTCCTGGACGACGAGCCTGACCTGAGCCTGGCCGACACCGCGTTCTCGCTGGCCACGACGCGGTCGGCGTTCGAGCACCGGGCGGTGGTCCTGGCCGACGGCCGTGACGGTGTGCTGGCCGGGCTGGGTGCGCTGGCCGAGGACCTGCCGGGGGCGGGTGTGGTGCGCGGTGTCGCGACAACGGAACCGAAACTGGCGGTGTTGTTCACCGGCCAGGGCAGCCAGCGGGCCGGGATGGGCCGGGAGCTGTACGAGCGGTTCCCGGTGTTCGCGGCGGCGCTGGACGAGGTGATCGCCGAGCTCGACCCGCTGCTGGAGGGGCCGCTGCGCGAGGTGCTGTTCGCCGAGCCCGGCACGGCCGAGGCGGAGGAGCTGGATCGGACCGGGTGGGCGCAGCCAGCGTTGTTCGCGCTGGAGACGGCGCTGTTCCGGCTGGTGGAGTCCTGGGGAGTGCGCCCCGACGTGCTGGCCGGTCACTCGATCGGGGAGATCACCGCCGCCCATGTGGCCGGGGTGCTGTCCTTGGCCGACGCGTCCGCCTTGGTGGCGGGCCGGGCGCGACTGATGCAGGCGCTGCCGCCGGGCGGGGCGATGGTGGCGGTGCAGGCCTACGAGGACGAGATCGAGCCGTTGCTCGCCGAGCGCGAGGGCGAGGTGTCGGTCGCCGCGGTCAACGGTCCCGGTTCGGTGGTGATCGCGGGCGCGGAGAAGGGCGTTCTTGACGTCGCCGCCGCCCTGGAGGAGCGGGGGGTGCGGACGAAGCGGTTGCGGGTCTCGCACGCCTTCCACTCGCCGCTGATGGACCCGATGCTGGAGGACTTCCGTACGCTGGCGGGCAAGCTGGCCTACGGCGCGCCGAGAATCCCGGTCGTGTCCACCCTGACCGGGGAGGCGGCCACCGCCGACCAGCTGGGCTCGCCTGAGTACTGGGTGGAGCAGGTGCGCGGCGCGGTCCGCTTCTCCGACGCCGTCCGCACCCTGCGCGCGCAGGGAGTGCGGGCCTACCTGGAGCTCGGCCCCGACGGGGTGCTCACCGCGATGGCCCAGGACACCGTCGCGACCGGGCCGGAGGCGTCCGCGCAGGAGTCGCCCACGGTGCTGGTTCCGGTGCTGCGCAAGGACCGGGACGAGCACGTCGCGGTGATGACGGCGCTGGCCGGGCTGCACGCGCACGGGGTGCCGGTCGACTGGCGGGCGGTGCTGCCCGGCGGGCGCCGGGTCGACCTGCCGACCTACCCCTTCGAGCGTCGACGCTACTGGCCGGAGAACGTCGGCTCCGACATCGGGAACGTGGCGGCGGCGGGACTGGCCGCGACGGATCACCCGTTGCTGGGTGCCGCGATGCCGCGGGCCGACTCCGACGGTGTGGTGCTGACCGGGCGGCTGGCGGTGGGCGCGCAGCCGTGGCTGGCCGACCACGTGGTGGCGGGTTCGGTGGTGGTGCCGGGCTCGGCGTTCGTGGAGCTGGCGGTCCGGGCGGGTGACCAGGTCGGCTGTGACCTGGTGGAGGAGCTGGTCCTGGAGGCGCCCCTGGTGCTGGGCGCGGGTGACACGGCCGTGCTGCAGGTGTGGGTGGGGGCGGAGGAGGAGCCGGGCCGCCGGAGCGTGAACGTCTACGCCCGTACGGCGGGGGCGGCCGACGACGTGCCGTGGGTGCGGTACGCGACCGGCACGCTCGCGACCGGCGTTCCGCAGGCCGTGCCGTTCGACGCGGCGGTGTGGCCGCCGGCCGGTGCGACCGCGATCGAGCTGGAGGGGTTCTACGAGGAGCCGGCCGAGGACGGCTTCGCCTACGGCGCGGTGTTCCAGGGGTTGCGAGGGGTGTGGCGGGGTGCAGGCGACGAGGTGTTCGCCGAGGTCGCGCTGCCCGAGGGGGCGGCGTCGAGCGCGGATGCGTTCGGGCTGCACCCGGCGCTGCTGGACGCGGCGCTGCACGGGGCGGCCTTCGCCGGGCTGGACGGTTCCGAGGACGGTCTGTGGCCGTTCTCCTGGGGCGAGGTGTGCCTGCGGGCCGCCGGCGCGTCGGTGCTGCGGGTGCGGCTGGTCAGGACGGGGCAGGACACGGTGTCGCTGAGCGCGGTGGACGCCGCGGGGAAGCCGGTGCTGTCGGCGCGGTCGGTGGTCCTGCGGCCGGTCCCGGCCGAGCGGCTGGCGGTCTCCGATGGTCTCGACACGGGCTGGAAGTCGTCGTTCGAGGTGACCTGGGCGTCTGTGAGCGGTGTGCCGGAGGCCGGCCAGGCGCCGCCGACGCCGGTGGCGGTGCTCGGTCCGGACACGTTGGGCCTCGCTCCCGCGTTGCGGGCCTCCGGGGAGCCGGGCGGTCCTCCGGTGCCGGTGTACGCGGAGCTGCCGGCGCTGGCGGAGTCGGGGGTGGAGACAGGGGCGGTTCCGGCCGTCGTGACGGTGGAGGCGGTCTCGGACCCGGTGGGCGGCGTGGTCGAGTCGGCGCACGCGCTGACCGCCCGCGTTCTGGACCTGTTGCAGGGCTGGCTGGCCGATGAGCGGTTCGCCGGTTCGTGTCTGGTGTTCGTCACCCGGGGCGCGGTCGCGGCCGATGACGGCGAGACGGTGACCGATCTGCCGGCCGCCGGGGTGTGGGGTCTCGTCCGCAGTGCCCAGTCGGAGAACCCGGGCCGTTTCCTGCTGATCGACGTGGACCGGGAGTTCCCACTGGGGGGACTGCCGGGGGTGCTGACCGGGATGTTCTCCTCGGGCGAGTCGCAGGCGGCGGTGCGTGACGGCGAGGTGCGGGTTCCGCGTCTGGCGCGGGTGACGCCGGTGGAGGGGGCCGGGCGGCGGTGGGATCCGGAGGGTACGGTGTTGATCACCGGTGGTACCGGTGGTCTGGGCGCGTTGTTCGCGCGGCACGTGGTGGCCGAGCGCGGCGTACGGCATCTGCTGCTGACCAGCAGGCGGGGCCTGGAGGCTCCAGGTGCGACGGAGCTGCGGGCCGAGCTGATCGCCCACGGTGTCGAGGTCACGGTCGCGGCCTGTGACGTGGCCGAGCGGGATCAGGTGGCGGCCCTGCTGGCCGGGATCGAGGCCGGGCATCCGCTGACGGCGGTGATCCACACCGCGGGTGTGCTGGCCGACGGCACGATCCCGTCGCTGACACCCGAACACCTGGAGACGGTGCTGCGGCCCAAGGTCGACGCGGCCTGGCACCTGCACGAGCTCACCCGGGACGCGGATCTGGCGGTGTTCGTGCTGTTCTCCTCGCTCGCGGGTGTCATAGGAGCGCCGGGGCAGGGTAACTACGCGGCGGCGAACACGTTCCTGGACGCGCTGGCCCGGTCGCGCCGGGCCGAGGGGCTGGCCGGGTTGTCACTGGCGTGGGGTGCCTGGTCGCAGGACGCGGGGATGACCGGCACGCTGAGCGAGGCCGAGATACGGCGGATCAACCGGACGGGCATGCCGCCGCTGTCGGCCGAGCAGGGGCTCGCGGTGTTCGAGGCGGCGGTCGGGTCGGGCCGGGCGACGGTGGTCCCGGCGCGGCTGGAGCTGTCGGCGTTGCGGGCGATGGGCGAGGTGCCGCCCCTGATGCGGGGCCTGGTGCGCGCGGGACGCCGGTCGGCGGTCTCCGCCCTCGCGGACGGTGGCGGAGAGCTGGTACGGCGGCTGGCCGGGCTGGAGGAGGCCGAGCAGGAACGGCTGATGGTGGAGCTGGTGCGGTCGCAGGTGGCGGTGGTGCTCGGGCACGAGTCGCTGGACGCGATCCAGCCGGGACGGGAGTTCCGCGAGCTGGGCCTCGACTCCCTGACCACCGTGGAGCTGCGCAACCGCCTCAATGCCGTCGCCGGGCTGTCGTTGCCGACGACGATCATCTTCGACTACCCCACCCCCGCCAGCCTCGCCGAGCACCTCCTGGAGGAGATCGCGCCCGGGGCGAACACCGCGGTGGAGCTGTCGTTGCTGGCCGATCTCGACCGGTTCGAGACCGTCCTCTCCGGTAACGCGCTCGACGATCTCACCCGGAACGGCATCGCGACCCGGCTGCGGCACCTGCTGGCCAGGATGAGCGAGACCGGCACGGACACCGGCGAGGTCGCCGTCGCCGGCATGCTCGAATCGGCGAGTACCGAGGAGATCCTCAGCTTCATCGACAACGAACTGGGCCGCTCGAAGGATCTGTGATCCGGCCCGCGCCCGAACGATGTGAGGGGTCGCTCCCATGTCCGAAGACCGGAAGCTCGTCGAGTACCTGAAGTGGGTCACCGCCGATCTGCACGAGACCCGTCGCCGGCTCGAAGAGGTGGAGGCGGGCAGGCACGAGCCGATCGCCATCGTGTCGATGTCGTGCCGCTTTCCCGGCGGGGTCGCCTCTCCCGAGGATCTGTGGCGGTTGCTGGCCGACGGCGAGGACGCGATCTCCTCCTTCCCGCTCGACAGGGGCTGGGACGCGGAGACGATGTCGGCGATGGGCTTCGAGTGTCAGGGCGGGTTCCTGGCGGATGTGGCGGAGTTCGACCCGGGATTCTTCGGGATCTCGCCGCGTGAGGCGCTGGCGATGGACCCGCAGCAGCGGTTGCTGCTGGAGGGGGTGTGGGAGGCGGTCGAGCGGGCCGGCATCGACCCGGTCTCGCTGAAGGGCAGCTCCACCGGTGTCTTCGTGGGCACCAACGGCCAGGACTACATGAATCTGTGCCTGGAGACCGGGACAGACGTGACGAACTACTTCCTCACCGGTGCGGCGGCCAGCGTGCTGTCGGGACGGCTGTCGTACACGCTGGGCCTGGAGGGCCCGACGATGACGATCGACACCGCGTGCTCGTCGTCCCTGGTCGCCGTACACCTGGCGGCGCAGGCGCTGCGGCAGGGGGAGTGCTCGCTGGCACTGGCCGGCGGTGTCACGGTGATGGCCACCCCGCTCAGCTTCCTCGGCTTCGGGGTGGAGAGCGGGATGGCGCCCGACGGGCGGTGCAAGGCGTTCTCCGACGCCGCGGACGGCACCAGCTGGGGCGAGGGCATGGGCGTGCTGGTGCTGGAGCGCCTCTCGGACGCCCGGCGCAACGGGCACCAGGTGCTGGCGGTCGTGCGAGGTTCGGCGATCAACCAGGACGGCGCGTCGAACGGGCTGACCGCGCCGAACGGCCCGTCGCAGCAGCGGGTGATCCGCCAGGCGCTGGCCGGCGCCGGGCTGACCTCGTCCGAGGTGGACGCGGTGGAGGCGCACGGCACGGGCACCAGGCTGGGCGACCCGATCGAGGCCCAGGCGCTGCTGGCCACCTATGGCAAGGAGCGGCCGGAGGACCGGCCGTTGCTGCTGGGGTCGATCAAGTCGAACCTGGGTCACACGCAGGCCGCCGCGGGTGTCGCCGGTGTGATCAAGATGGTCATGGCGATGCGGCACGGCACGCTGCCCAGGACGCTGCACGTCGACGCCCCGTCGTCGCACGTGAACTGGGCCTCGGGCGCGGTGGAGCCGCTGACCGAGCCGGCCGGGTGGCCGGAGACGGGTCGCCCGCGCCGGGCGGGGGTGTCGTCGTTCGGGATCAGCGGCACCAACGCGCACATGATCATCGAACAGGGGCCGGAGGAGCCGCAGGCGGGGCCGGGCGTGCCGGGCCCGGCGCCGGACGCGGGCCCGGTGCCGTGGGTGCTGTCCGCCAGGAGTGCCGGGGCGCTGCGCGAGCAGGCGCGGAGGCTGGCGGCCCATGTCGGTGCGCACCCCGAGCTGGAGCGGGCGGATGTGGCTTTCTCGCTGGTCACGACGCGGTCGGCGTTCGAGCATCGGGCGACGGTGCTGGCCGGTGACCGTGAGGGTGCGCTGGCCGGGCTGCGGGCCGTCGCCGAGGACCTGCCGGGCGCGGGGGTGGCGCGCGGGGTGGCACGGGCGGAGCCGAGGCTCGCGGTGCTGTTCACCGGCCAGGGCAGCCAGCGGGCCGGGATGGGCCGGGAGCTGTACGAGCGGTTCCCGGTGTTCGCGGCGGCGCTGGACGAGGTGATCGCCGAGCTGGATCCGCCGCTGGAGAGGTTCGAGCGTGAACCGGCCGGGCGGGCGGGGCGTCACCGGGGCCGTTCGCTGCGGGAGGTGCTGTTCGCCGAGCCGGGCAGTGAGCGGGCGGAGGCGCTGGATCGGACCGGGTGGGCGCAGCCGGCGTTGTTCGCGCTGGAGACGGCGCTGTTCCGGCTGGTGTCCTCGTGGGGTGTCAAGCCGGAGGTGCTGGCCGGTCACTCGATCGGGGAGGTCACCGCCGCCCATGTGGCCGGGGTGCTGTCGTTGAAGGACGCGTGCGTGCTGGTGGCGGCGCGGGCGCGGTTGATGCAGGCGCTCCCCGTGGGTGGGGCGATGGTGTCGGTACGGGCCGCCGAGGAGGAGGTCGCCGACCTGCTGGCGGGCCGGGAGAAGGAGGTGTCGGTCGCCGCCGTCAACGGCCCGTCCTCGGTAGTGATCTCCGGAATCGAGGAGGCGGTGCTGGAGATCGCCGCCGCTCTGGAGGAGCGCGGGATCAAGACGCGGCGCCTGCGGGTGTCGCACGCCTTCCACTCGCCGTTGATGGACCCGATGCTGGAGGACTTCCGCACGCTGGCCCAGTCGCTCACCTACGGCCCCCCACGAATCCCGGTCGTGTCCACCCTGACCGGGGAGACGGTCACCGCCGAGCGGCTGTGCTCGCCGGACCACTGGGTGGACCAGGTCCGGGGTACGGTCCGCTTCGCCGCCGCCGTCCGCGCCCTGCACGCCCGGGGGGTGCGGGCCTACCTGGAGCTGGGTCCCGACGGCGTGCTCTCCGCGATGGCGGGAGACACCCTCGCGGCGGAGACCGGGACAGGGGGGGACGCGGTGCTGGCGCCGGTGCTGCGAAAGGACCGCGACGAACAGGCCGCGGCGGCGACGGCGCTCGCCGAGCTGTACGTGCGCGGGGTGCCGGTGGACTGGCGGGCGGTGCTTCCGGCCGGCCGCCGGGTCGGGTTGCCGACGTACGCCTTCGATCGGCGGCGCTTCTGGCCCGAGGCGATCGGTTCCGGCACGGGGGGAGACGTGGTGGCCGGACTGGCCGCGACGGCTCCGGCCGTACCGGAGCCCGAGGCCGGTACGACGTGGGAGCGGTTGCGCGGGCTTGACGAGGCGGAGCGGTACGAGCTGCTGGGGGAACTGGTGCGGCGTCACGCGGCCGCCGTCCTCGGCCACGGCGACCTCTCGGCCGTCGACTTCGAACGCGACTTCTTCGAGCTGGGCTTCGACTCCCTCACCGCGACGGAACTGCGCGCCTCCCTCGCCAGGGCGGTCGGCTGGGAGTTCCCGCTGACGGCGGTGTTCGAGAACAGGAACTCCACCGGCCTCGCCCGCTGGCTGCAGCACGAGCTCGCAGCCCGGATGGACACCGGGCGGGCCGGAACGACCTCGGCGGCCCGGGGGAACGACACCCTGGCGGAACTGTTCCGCGGCGCCTTCCGCTCCGGGAAGGCCCAGGAGGCGTTCGGGCTGCTGTACGCCGTGGCGAGGACCCGGCCCATGTACGACACCCCCGTCGACCCGGACGAGGTTCCCCGGCCGGTGACGCTGTCCGACGGCGCGGCGCGGCCCCGCCTGATATGCGTGAGCTCGGCCACGGTGACCGGCGGCGTTCACCAGTACGCCCGGTTCGCCGCGCACTTCCGCGGGGAGAGGCACGTCTCGGCGCTTCCCCTGCTCGGCTACGCCTTCGGCGAGGGTCTGCCCGCCACCGCCGACATCGCCGTCGAGAGCGTCGCGGAGAGCGTCGCGCTGGCGGCCGGGGGGGAACCTTTCGTGCTCGTCGGCCATTCGGCCGGGGGCGTCCTCGCCTACGGCGCGGCCGGTGTGCTGGAGAAGTCGGGGATCCCCCCGAAGGCGGTGGTGATGCTGGACTCCTTCCATCCCCGCGCCGGTGGGGATTCGCGAATGCTGTCCGAGCAGGTGATGGGACACATCCTGCGGATGGAGACGCTTTTCGGGGAGTTCGACAGCGCGCGGCTGTCCGCCATGGGCTACTGGTCGGCGATCATGTCCGGCGTCGAACCGGCGGCCGTGGACGCGCCCGTGCTGTTCGTGCAGTGCGCGAAGCCGTTCTCCGACGTCGAGCCCGAATCGGACTACTGGCGGGCGACGCCGTTCGAGCCGTCGCACACCGTGCGGACGGTCGAGGCGGACCACTTCTCGATGCTCGCCGAGAAGGCGGGGGAGACGGCCCGCCTGGTCGACGGCTGGTTGCCGGTCTCCGGCGCGTGACACCGGTGGTCACTAATGATTGTGCGAGTCGCTTCCGCGGTTCACTGTGTCCGGTGTCATCGGTACGGCGAAGGGACCGGCGGCCCGTGAGCGTCGCGGAACCGGGCGTCATCAGGCGGTGAACGAGGAGATCACTCGTGACCTCGCCAGGCGGCGCGACACGTGCGGCAGGAGGGTGTGTCAGACCAATGGATCGTACAGTTCTGCCAGGTGGAGGACCCAGCGAAGAGGCCGGTGAGGAGCTCGACGGAGGACTCGGCGAAGAGCCCGGTGAAGGGCTCGGCGAAGAGTCCGGTGGGGGACAGGCGGACCACCGGGCGGCGGACGGTGGTGCGGCGGGTCTCGAACTGTCCACGTTGCGGCTCGAACAGTCGGGCCGGGTGCTGACGGCGTGGGTGGACGCCCCGCCGTTCAACTACATGACCTCGGCGATGCAGCACGACTTCATCCGGCTCGCCGAGGCGGTGGAGCACGACGTCTCGGTCGGCGCGGTCGTCGTCACCGGCGCGCCGGCCGGCCGGTTCATCACGCACTTCGACATCGCCCAGATGTCCTCGCAGATGGACGGCACGCCGGAGATCTCCCGCGCGGTCGCCCGCAACCTGTACCGGAGCGTGCGGGCCATGACGGGCTGGGCGGGTGAGCGCGTGGTCGCCCGTTCCTCCCTGAAGGGGCTGCTCGGGGTGGCCCGGTTCCACGACATGGCGCGGCGGCTGATGTACTCCCCGGCGGTGTGGATCGCCGCGGTGAACGGGCCGTGCGGCGGCGGCGGCCTGGAACTGTCGGTCTTCTTCGACATGCGCGTGTCGGCCGACCGTGACGCCTGCTTCGGCCTGCCCGAGTTGTCGCTGGGCTTGAACACCGCCCTGGGCGGGCAGCGGCTCGTCCAGCTCGTCGGGCCGTCCCGGGCCCTGGAGATGATGCTCGAAGCGCGTTTCTACGAGCCGCGGGAGGCTCTGGAGCTGGGTCTGGTGAACCGGGTGGTGCCGGCCGAGGACCTGCTGGACACGGTCCGGCGGATGGCGGAACGCTACGCCGGACGGCCGCGGAACGTCGTGGCCCTGCAGAAGCGGATCCTCAACGACGCCCCTTACCTCTCGGCCCGGGCCAGCCTCGCCCAGGAGGCCGTCGCCGCGTTGACGAGCATGTCCTCACCGGCCACCCGGGCCGCCATGCGGCAGTGGGTGCGGACGCAGGACGGCACCGACGGCGACTCGGTGTTCCTGACCCGGCCCGAACCCTGGATCGAGGGCACCGCGCTCGACATGAACGCCCCCGCGCGCGGACCGGCGTCGCCCTGATCGGTGTCCTTCCCGTCGCGGCGCGGAGGGAACGCGTCCAGGTCCCGCCCGACGCCCCGAGGCCGCCGGGCGCGTCGCGGCACGGGATTCGCCGGTCGGGGCGGGCATCGGTACCGGGGGCGAGGGGCCGCAGAGGCGATCCCCTCGCCCCCGGCGCGAGGCTCAGAGGTGCGGGGCTCGAAGGTGCGAGGCTCAGAGGTGCGGGGCTCGAAGGTGCGAGGCTCAGAGGTGCGGGGCTCGAAGGTGCGAGGCTCAGAGGTGCGGGGCTCAGAGGTGCGAGGCTCAGAGGTGCGAGGCTCAGAGGTGCGGGGCTCAGAGGTGCGAGGCGAGCTCGTGGTCAGACGATCTCGCGGTTGAAGGTTCGCGTGCCCCACCAGACCGACAGCACGGTTATCACCACGAGGATGACGCCGCCGATGACCACCGGCTGGAACGCGTAGTAACCGGTGAAGGTCGCCCTCGCGAGGTCGGCGACCCACGTCAGCGGATTGCACCGCGACAGGATGTAGAGCCACTCAGGGGCCAGTCCGGGCGTTATGGGCATCAGGATGCCCGACAGGAGCGTCAGCGGCAGCAGGCCCGTGCTGATCATCGTGGTGAAGATCGGCTCGTTCTTGGCGAGCAGCGCCACCGTGATCGAGCACGAGGTGAGGGTGAGGGTGAGCAGCGCCCCGACGACCAGGGTCAGCAACGTGCCGGCGACGGTTATCTGAAGATCGAAGAGCAGCCAGGCGACCAGGAACACCAGCATGCTCTGGAGAGCGGTCTGGAACACGCGCATCATGACGTTGCCCAGCAGGAGCGCCGTGCGGCTGGCCGGGGTGACCCGCATGCGCTCCAGCACCCCGGTGCTCAGGTCGCTCAGGAGCTTGTACCCGGTGAACGCGCTGCCCATGAGCACCAGATAGATCGTGATGGCGGGTGTCATGACCATCCAGACGCTCCCGGACATGAACTCCGGCGAATCCTTCATGACCCCGACCATCAACGGGGCGAAGAGCAGCAGCCAGGTCAGGGGCTGGGCGATCTCCAGGCCCATGCGCGCCAGGGACCGGCGGGCGAGGAGCAGCTCGTTCCGGAAGATCAGTGTCGAGTCGCGGAGCACGGGTCACGTCCTGTCGGGGGTCGACGTCTTGGCGATGGCGTCCTCGCGTATGCTCCGGCCGGTCAGTAGCAGGAATATGTCGTCAAGGGTCGGTCGTACGACCTGGATGGAGAGGGTGGGGATGTTCGCGAGGTCCAGGGCGCGTATCAGCTCGGGGATCACGGCCTCCCCCCTCGGCACCTGGAACCGCACGTTGTCCCCCCTGACCAGGAGGTCGGTCGCGTCGGGGAGACGCTCGGCGATCGCGGCCGTGGCCTGGACCATGTCCGCCGGCACCGTGATCTCGACGCGGTGCCCGGTCACCTTCGCCTTGAGGGCCTCGGGAGTGCCCTCGGCGATGATCTGCCCGTGGTCGATGATGAGCACCCGGTCGGAGAAGGCGTCGGCCTCCTCCAGGTAGTGGGTCGTGACGAACACGGTGGTGCCCAGCTCGGTGCGCAGCATGTGGAGGCGCTTCCACAGGGCCGCCCTGCTCTGCGGGTCCAGGCCGCTCGTCGGCTCGTCGAGGAACACGACCTGGGGTGAGTGCACGAGCCCGAGCGCGACGTCCAGGCGGCGGCGCTGCCCGCCGGACAGCGTGCTGACGAGCCGCTTCTCCAGGCCGGTCAGCTCGAGCTGCTCCAGCACCTCCCCGCCGCGGCGCCGCGCTTCGGCCTTCGACAGCCCGTACAGCCTGCCCTGCAGCTCGATCTCCTCGAAGACCGTGTACTCGCCGCTGGTGCCGCCACCCTGCGCCACGTAACCGATGTTCCTGCGGACGCTCGCCGGATCGGCCAGCAGGTCACAGCCCGCGACGGTGGCGGTGCCCGAGGTCGGCCGGAGCAGCGTGGTGAGCATGCGAAAGGAGGTGGTCTTACCCGCTCCGTTGGGACCCAGCAGGGTGACGCACTCACCCGCCGACACATCGATGTCGACGCCCCTGACAGCGTCGACCTGCTGACCTCCCACGTGGAAACTGCGCGTCAGCCCACGGGTTGTGATCATGAAAACCCCTTTCGCCACAGATGGCTAGCAGTGACACTAGATCTCTGAAACTTGTGAAATCACCGGACTTCGTGGCGTACGGACAGGCCGGGGGCCTCCCCGGCTTCTAGTGTTTTTGCGAGTCGTCGCCGGGGTTCACTGGTCTCAGTGGCATTCGGCGAGATGAAGGGGTCAACGGATCGTGACTACCGCGGACGACGTCAGCACCGCATGGATCCGCCGCTACCATCCGGCGGCGGGGGCGGGGAAGCGCCTGGTGTGCTTCCCGCACGCGGGTGGATCTGCCAGCTTCTTCCGCCCGACCTCGGCCAGGTTCTCGCCGGACGCCGACGTGGTGGCCGTCCAGTACCCCGGGCGCCAGGATCGGCTGCGAGAGCCGTGCATCACCGACATCGCCACCCTGGCGGATCGGATCGTCGACGAGCTGATCACGCTGTCGGAGAAGCCGACGGTCTTCTTCGGGCACAGCATGGGGTCGGTGATCGGCTTCGAGGTGGCCTGCCGGCTTGAGCGCAAGGGCGTCAACGCGCCCCACACGCTGATCGCCTCGGGACGCCGCGGGCCGTCCACCCTGCGGGACGAGTCGGTGCACCGGCGCGACGACGACGGCATCATCGCCGAGCTCAAGCTGCTGAACGGCACGGACGCCGGGCTGCTCGGCGACGAGGAGATCCTCCGGATGGCGCTGCCCGCGCTGCGAGGCGACTACCGCGCGATCGAGACCTACCGCGGGGACCCGGAGCGCGGCATGAGCGGTTCGATCACCGTGCTGACCGGGGACGCCGACCCCAGGACGACGGTCGAGGAGGCGGAGGCCTGGAGCAGGCACACCTCGGGGCGTTTCCGCATGCGGGTGTTCCCCGGCGGTCACTTCTTCCTCACCCGGCACCAGCGGGCGGTGAACGAGGAGATCGCCCTGGAACTCGGGGCATAGCGGGACTCGGGGCGCGGGACCGGGCCCGCCGCCGGCGTGCCGCGGGCCTCGAAGGCGTCGTCAGGCGTCGCGGCCTCTGAAAGGCGTCGCCAGGTGTGGCGAGCTCTCGAAGGCGTCGTCAGGCGTTCCAGGTGCTCCACGCGTCGGCGATCAGCTCCGTGAGACCCGACCTGCCGGGAGTCCACCCGAGCTCCTTCACCGCGCGGCTGTTGTCGGCCGTGAGGACCTGCGGTTCGGGCTTGGGCGGCGCCTTCCTGACCGCCACCGGCAGGCCGGTTACCGCCTCCGCCGTCGCCACGACCTGCGCCATGCTGGACGCGACGCCGCTGCCTATGTTGTAGACGCGGTGCTCGCCCGCCTGCGCGGCGGCGAGCGACAGCCGCACCGCCGCCGCCACGTCGAGGACGTGGACGAAGTCGCGGACCGCCGATCCGTCGCCGTTGAGCGTGACGTACGGCGACTCGCCGGTCAGGGCGCGGAAGACGTTCGGGATGATGCGCTCGACAGCGGTGTCGGTGCGCCCGCCGGCCGACCCGGCGATGTTGAAACACCGCAGCGTGACCGCGCCGATCGCCCCGGTGGCGGCGTACGCCGCGACGAGCCGCTCCGCGGCGACCTTCGAGGTCGCGTAGGGACTCTCCGGGCAGGGGTCCAGGTCCTCGCCCAGGGCACCGACGTACCGCGAGCCGTAGACCTTGTCGGTCGAGGCGAACACGAACCGGGCCGGGGGCGCCGACCCGCGGATGCCGTCGAGCGCCATGAGGAGGTTGAGGGTGCCGGTGACGTTCACGTCGTAGTACGTCAGCGGGTCGGCGAACGAGTCCCGCCCCCGGGACACCGCGGCGAGATGGCAGATCGCGTCGAAGCGCCCGGCGGCGACCACCTCCCCGATCCGGGCGCGGTCCCGGACATCACCCCGCACCAGGCCGGCACCGGCGTGGTGCCCCGCGTCCGCGCCGCCCCGGGTCAGGACGGTGACCCGGTGACCGGCGGCGAGAAGATCGAGGGTGACCGCGTGACCGAGATAGCCCAGACCGCCGGTGACCAGGACGTGCACGTCAGTTCCTCCAGGCGGTCGTGATGCGGTGTTCGGGACCGGTCCCGTCCGGCGGGCGGCTCCGGGTCACCTGATGGACAGCTCGGGGAACGGCACGACGAACGAGCCGCCGGCCGCCGAGAAGGCCGCCGACCGGGCGCGGATACCGGCCTCGAAGTTCCAGGCGAACAGCACGCAGTAGTCGGCCGCGTTCGCGGCCAGCCGCTCGGAGCCCACGATGGGGATGCCGTCGCCCGGCGTGAACCCGCCCACCTTGCGCGGGTTGTCGTCGACGATCCAGGCGATCTCGCCGCCCACCCCGGCCTGGGAGAGCAGGGTGACGGCCCGCGCCGACGCGCCGTACCCGCAGATCCGCCTGCCGACTCTCGACAGGCCGCCCAGCACGTCGTTGAGGGTGGTGCAGACCCGGCCGACGCGGTCCGCGAAGCCGTCGAGGAAAGTGCCGTCGGGCACCCCCGCCTCGGCCTCGACGCGCAGGATCCGGTCGAGCTCGGCGCTCGGGGGGCGGGTGTCGTCGTCGCGGCCTATCCAGCAGCGCAGCGAGCCGCCCTGGGTCGGGATGAGGTCGGCGTCGAACACCGCGAGGCCGTTCGCCTCGGCCGCCCGTGCCAGCACGTGCAGGGAGAAGTACGAGAGGTGCTCGTGGTAGACGAACTCGAAGATACCGTGCTGGACCATCGGCAGGACGTGCGCGACCTCGATGACGGCGCAGCCGCCCGGTTTGAGGAGTTGCCGGATCGCGCGCAGGACCCCGTTCACGTCGTTGACGTGGGCGAGCACGTTGCTGCCCAGCACCGCGTCGACGGGCCCGATGTCACCCAGTATCTTCTCGACCGTCTCCACCCCGAAGTGGGTGGTCAGGGTCGGGACCCCGTGCTCCTGCGCGTAGACCCCCAGCTCGACGGCCGGGTCGACGCCGAGCACCCGCATGCCGCGCTCGGCGAAGAAGCTCAGCTGGGTGCCGTCGTTGGAGCCGATCTCCAGGACCTTCGCCCCGGCGGCCAGCCCCAGCCGGTCCGTGACCCGGGTGGCCAGCGCACGGCAGTGGTCGACGAGGGCGGGAGCGGCGCCCGTGGCGTACCGGTAGTCGGCGAAGAGCACCGACCGGGGGATGACGTCCACGAGCTGGACCAGGCCGCACCCGGCGCAGCGCACGAGGTCGAGCGGGTAGCGGTCCTGGGCTCCGGCCAGCTCGGCCGTGGGCGCGATGGCGTTGGCGGGCGGAGTCGGGGTGAGCGAGACCACCTCCTCCAGACGGTTGGTCCCGCACACCAGGCATCGGCCGGTGGTGTCCATCAGCTCTCTCCCCTTCCGCCCATCGGGTCGCCCAAGCCGTCGTGGCCGTCGTGCCCGATCCGCCGGGAGGCGTCTCGACGGCTCCCGGCGGGTCCTCGGCCGGCTGGCGCGGTCGGAGCTTACGTCCGCCAACACTAGGGGAATTACCTGATCGCCTAAGGCACAATCGCCTGAACGTTACCCCTTGAACTGGGGGGAATCACATGATCGCCGACACCGTGTCCCCGTCCGAGTTGTCCGCCAGAGGCGAGGCAGGTACCGCGGATGAAGGAGTATCAGATGCGAATCCTGGTCACTGGCGGAGCTGGGTTCATCGGATCCCATTTCGTACGGTCGATGCTGGACGGCCGGTACCCCGGCCACGAGGACACCCGAATCACCGTCCTGGACAAGCTGACCTACGCCGGCAGGAGGGAGAACCTGCCCGAGGCGCATCCGAGGCTGACCTTCGTGCGCGGCGACATCTGCGACCGGGAGCTGCTGGCCGATCTCGTGCCGGGGCACGACGCGGTCGTGCACTTCGCCGCCGAGTCGCACGTCGACCGGGCGGTGGACGACGCCGAACCGTTCATGTGGGCCAACGTGATGGGCACCCACCGCCTTCTCGAACAGTGCGGGGTCCACGGGATCCAGCGCGTCGTGCACGTGTCCACCGATGAGGTGTACGGCTCGATCGAGCAGGGGTCGTGGACGGAACGGTTCCGGCTCGAACCCAACAACCCGTACTCGGCGTCGAAGGCGGCCAGTGACTGCCTCGCCCGCTCGCACTGGCGCACGTACGGCCTGGACCTGTCGATCACCCGGTGCTCCAACAACTACGGGCCCCGGCAGTATCCGGAGAAGATCATTCCCCGCTTCATCACCCGCCTGCTCCAGGGGCGCGACCTCACGCTGCACGGAGACGGCAGCGCCGTCCGGGAGTGGCTGCACGTCGACGACCACTGCCGGGGCATCTCGCTGGTCCTCGACAAGGGGCGCGCCGGTGAGATCTACAACATCGGCGGCGGGATAGAGCTCACCAACCGGGAGCTGACCGGCCTCCTGCTCGAACTGGCCGGGGCCGACTGGGGCCGGGTCCGCTACGTGGCGGACCGGCCGGTCCAGGACCACCGCTACTCGCTCGACCACAGGAAGATCACCGAGGAGATCGGGTACGAACCCGAGATCGACTTCAAGGAAGGTCTCGCGGACGCCGTCATCTGGTACCGGGAGAACCGGTCCTGGTGGGCGTCCCTCGACGCGTAGGTACCTTGACGCGTAGAGGACTTCGAGGCGTAGGGGACGCGGCCGGAAACCCCGGCAACGGCCCGTGATCGCGGCTCGTGATCGCGGGCCATGACATCGCGGGCTGTGACATCGCGGGCCGTGACGCGATCCCGCCGGGTCATGCGTCTCGCCGTGAGGGTTCCGCGGCCACCGTCACCTGGCCGCGGACACCTCCTCGATCACCTCTTCGATCGCGCGGACCGCCGTGCCGGTCCCGTCCTCCCGGCGGATCGCCGTGCCGAGCGTCCGGGCGCGGGTGACCATGCCGCCGTCGGTGAGCAGGCGATCGAGGGCGCCTCGCAACCAGCCGGCCTTGAAGGTGTGGTGGTGACGGGGCGAGGGCCCGACGCCGAGCTGCGCGATCCTTCTTCCCCAGTGGATCTGGTCGCCCTGGAGCCACACGACCGCCTGCGGGACACCGGCCCGGAACGCCGCCGCGGTCGTCCCGGCCCCCCCGTGGTGGACGACGCACGCGGCGCGGGCGTAGAGCCACCCGTGCGGGACGAAGTCCGCCAGGAACACGTTGGACGGCAGCTCCAGGTCTCCGAGCCCCGCCCAGCCGGACTGCAGGACGACGCGCCGGCCCAGGCCGTGGATCGCCTCCAGCAACTGCTTCGTGACCGCGCCGGCGTCGAACCCGTTGTTCGAGCCGAAGCCGATCACGACCGGCGGCTCGTCGGACACGAACGCCGCGAGGTCGTCCGGGGGGACGTACTCCGGCTCCTCCAGGAACCAGTACCCCGTGGTGCGGTAGGTGGGGCCGAAGAGCGGATCGTGCCCGAGGGTGTGCGGGCTGATGGCGATGAGGTTGAGCAGGGGTGAATGGCTCGCGTCGAAGAGAACGTCGCGCCAGGGCGGAAGGCCGGCCGCGGCGACGACGGGGTTCAGGAGCTTGTCGGTCGCGAGCCTGACCCCCGAGCCGACGATCGACCACGCGAGGGCGTTGCCGAGGGGCCCGAAGTCGACGTTGTTCGGGCCGTGCCCACGCGCCCGGCGCAGCGGCCAGGTGTGGTGCACGCTCACCTGGGGCGTGCCGACCGCGCGCGCCGCCGCGACCGCGCCGATGGCCAGCGGTGAGTGGATGACGACGTCGGCCTCGCGTGCCAGCTCCATCAGCTGGGGCACCGCGGCACGCTGCTCCCGCGCCAGGAAGTCGATCACGACCGTCAGCTGCCGCAGCTTGTTCCGCTCGCCGAGGATGCGGGCGTAGTTCTCCTGGAACTCCGTCGCGCTCCACCCCGGCCTGCCGGCGAAGGGGACACCGACGGCGTCGGCACGCGCCGCGTAACCGTCGGAGGCCGAGAACGTGACGTCGTGGCCCGCCGCGAGCAGTTCCTTCCCGAGGGCGAGGAAGGGCTGGAGATCCCCCTCCGAGCCGACGGTCACTATGAGGGCACGCATCGCGTCAGAGCCGGACGGCCGAGGACGTGTCGGCGGTGATCAAAATCGGGTTCACCTTTGACTGCCTCCTTGGACCGGCTGCCGAAGCGACATGTGTGACGAGTCCGAGCAGCGATCTTGTTTTCCTGTCCTGCGCATCCTGACGCGGCCGATTCCCGGAAATCACTAGAACCCGGTTCCCGGAAATCACCGGAACCACGGTGCCGGCGGGGATGACGTGCGGGTCCTCCGGCGCCGGCGCGGGTGGCGCGCGGTTCCTCGCCGCCGCGCCGGTGAGTCCGGCTCCTCCCCGCATCACCGAAACCGACTAGGCGTTTTCCTAGAGAAAGGTGCCTAGCATCGGGTTTCGACAGGGCGTCGGGACCGTCGCCCGCGTCAGCGCTTCGTCGGGATCCACCCGAGCAGGCCACCCACGAGAGCCGTGGCCGATTTCTGTGACAGAGACAGATGAGGAGAGGGCCGGTTATGTGTGGGATCACGGGCTGGGTGTCCTATGACGCGGACCTGACCGAACGGCAGGCCACGATCGACGCGATGACCGCCACCATGGCGCTGCGCGGGCCCGACGCCTCCGGGACGTGGCTTCGACGGCACGTCGCGCTCGGCCACCGGAGGCTGGCGGTCATCGACCTGGACGGCGGCGTGCAACCCATGGAGTTCGCCACGCCGGACGGCCCGGTGGTCCTGGTGTACAGCGGCGAGGCCTACAACTTCGTCGAACTGCGCGGGGAGCTGCGGGCCCGAGGGCACCGGTTCCGTACCGCGAGCGACACCGAGGTCGTGCTGAACGGCTATCTCGAATGGGGTGAGGGCGTCGTCGACCACCTCAACGGGATGTTCGCCTTCGCCGTCTGGGACAGCCGCGACCAGAAGCTCGTCATGATGCGCGACCGGCTGGGGGTGAAGCCGCTCTACTACTACCCGACCCGCGACGGTGTGCTGTTCGGGTCGGAACCGAAGGCGATCCTGGCCAACCCCCTCGCCCGCCGGGCGGTCGACATCGACGGGATCCGCACGGCGGTGACCGGCATCGGGCCGGGGCAGGCGATCTGGAAGGGGATGCACGAGGTCGAACCGGGCACGTTGGTCACCGTCGACGCGAGCGGAATCCGCAAAAGGACGTACTGGAGGCTGCGCACGGCGCGGCACACCGACGACCAGAGGCGCACGGTCGAACGGGTGCGGCAGCTGCTCGACGACACCGTCAAGCGGCAGCTGATCTCCGACGTGCCCCAGTGCGTCCTGCTCTCCGGCGGGCTGGACTCCAGTGCGATCGCCGCCCTCGCGTCGCCCGAGCTGACCGCGGCCGGTGAACGGCTGCGCACGTTCTCGGTCGACTTCGTCGACCACGTCGACCGCTTCCAGGCGGACGTGTTCCGGACCACCCCGGACGCGCCGTTCGTCAGGGACATGGTCGACCGGATCAAGCCGGTGCACCGGCAGGTGGTGCTGAACGCGGAGGACCTGTCGGATCCGGCCATCCGCCGCGCCGTGATCACGGCACGGGACACGCCGAACGCGTTCGGCGAGTCGGACATCTCGATGTACAGGCTGTTCCGGGAGATACGTAACGAGTCGACGGTGGCCCTGTCCGGCGAGGCGGCGGACGAGAACTTCGGCGGCTACCGGTGGTTCCACGACAAGACCCGGGACTTCCCCATCTTTCCCTGGATGGCGGCGGTGCTCGGCGCGCAGGCCGGCG
Organism: Streptosporangium sp. NPDC002721; assembly: GCF_042888905.1. Taxonomy (NCBI): domain Bacteria; kingdom Bacillati; phylum Actinomycetota; class Actinomycetes; order Streptosporangiales; family Streptosporangiaceae; genus Streptosporangium; species Streptosporangium sp. NPDC002721. Next base: position 13,851 of record NZ_JBIAQI010000054.1, on the reverse strand, counting down.
CCTCCGACGTCATGCCCTTCACCGCGGAGGGGCTGGCGGCCCTGGAACTGGACAGCTACCTCGGGGACCAGTACGCGACGGCGGTGGCGGCCGTCGAGCATCTCGACAGCGCGTCACGGGTCGAGCGTCAGATGCGCGTCATGTTCCACATGCACCTGACCAGGTTCCTGCGGATGCTGCTCGACCGTAAGGACCGCCTCTCCATGGCGGTCGGTCTCGAGGTGCGGGTCCCGTACTGCGACCACCGTCTCGTCGAGTACGTCTACAACGTGCCGTGGAAGCACAAGTCGTTCGACGGCAGGGAGAAGAGCCTGCTGAGGCACGCCGTGAAGGACCTGCTCCCGCCGTCGGTGGCCGACCGGGTGAAGAGCGGTTACCCGACGATGATGCACGACACCCGCTACTCGAGTGCCCTGCAGATCCAGGGCAAGGAGGTGCTGGCCGACGCCGACAGCCCGCTGTTCGCGCTGTTCAACCGGGAATGGCTGAAGAACGCGGTCGAGATGGACTCGTCGACGATCTCGCACGGCGACAAGCTCCTCCTGGACAAGATCATCGACATGCACTGCTGGCTCGACATCTACTCGCCCGAGTTCTCCCTGTCCTGACCATTCCGGAGCCGGATCGAGGGCGCCGCCCCGGCGGCCGGAACCTACCTGAGAGCGGGAGAGCAGGATGGACGAGTCCGCCGTGAAGGCGCCCGAGGCGCCTTCAGAGGTCGTCGAGCCGGAGGGCACGATCGCGCCCCTGGCCTGGGGGCCCGTGTCGGTCATCGCCGGAGCGGTCGCGGTGCTGCTGTTCGCGACGAGCGGCCGGTACGGCTACTTCGCCGACGAGCTGTACTTCGTGGCCGCCGGCGGGCACCTGGACTGGGGGTACGCCGACCAGCCGCCCCTGCTGCCGCTGATCGCGCACGTGATGGACACGCTGTTTCCCGGATCCCTGGTCGCGCTGCGGCTTCCGGCGACGGTGCTCACGGCGCTGGGGGTCGTCGTCGCCACCCAGATCGCCAGGGAGCTGGGCGGCCGGCGCCGGGCGCAGGTGACGACCGCCGCGGTGTCCGCCATCGGCATGGTCGTCAACGGCCACCTCCTGGCCACGAACGCCTTCGACGGGTTCCTGTGGGCGCTGGTCTCCTGGCTGGTGATCCGCTGGGTCCGGTTGCGCGACGAGGGACGGCGGGACGACCGCCCGCTGCTGTGGGCGGGTGTCGCCACGGCCGTCGCCCTGCAGGTCAAGTTCCTGATCCCGGTGCTGTGGCTCGCGCTGGGAGTGGCCGCGCTCGCGGTGGGGCCGCGGGACCTGCCGCGCAGGCCGCTGCTGTGGGCCGGTGCCGCGATCACCGTGCTGACGATGCTTCCCGGGCTGGCCTGGCAGGCCGGGAACGGGTGGCCGCAGTTCGAGATGGTCCGGACGGTGTCCGAGGAGGTGAGCCTGAACGGCGGCCGCGCGCTGTTCCTCCCGCTCGTGCTCGCCCAGCCCGGCCTGCTCGTCGGGAGCGTGCTGGCCTGGTACGGCCTGTGGCGGCTGCTGCGCTCCCCGCTGCTCCGGCCCTACCGGTTCTACGGCGTGGCCGCCGTCGCGGTGATCACGGTCTTCTGGCTGGCCGGAGGCCGGTGGTACTACGTGATCGGGCTGTTCCCGGTGCTGTGGTCCGCCGCCGCGGTCGAGCTGCAGCGGCGCCGGCCGGCGCGCTGGTGGCGGTGGGTACCGACCTGGCCGGTCGTCGCGCTGTCGGCGCTGCCGTCCCTCTACTGGCTGCCGGTCCTGCCCGCCGACCAGGTGCGGCAGCCCGGCCCCGGCGAGAACCCCGGGGTCAACCTCGTCACGATCGGCCAGTTCGGCTGGCCGGAGTTCGCCGACGCCGTCGGCCGGGCGTACCGGGCACTGCCACCGGACGAGCGGCGGGACGCCGTGGTGATCACCAGGGTCTACTGGCAGGCCGCCGCCCTCGAGTTCTACGGCCCCGAGCGGGGGCTGCCGAAGCCGTACAGCGGCAGCCGCGGCTACTGGTACTTCGGCACGCCTCCCCCGGGGACCGGCACGGTGCTGTACGTCGGCGACGAGGCCGGGCGGCTGCGGTCGTACTTCGGCGACGTGCGGCGGGTGGCCACCGTGGACACCCGCCTCGGCCTGGAGGTCGGCACGCCCGTCTGGCTGTGCCGTGAGCCGAGGGCCCCGCTGCCGGAGCTGTGGCCGGAGTTCCGGCGGATGGCCGTCTGAGGGGACGTACGGGGACACGGGAGCTTCGGCCGGCCGGGAGCGAGAGGATCATCCGGCCGGCACGTCGAACGGTCAGCACACCGAACGGTCATATACGTGAACAGGCGCACGTGAACGGTTACGCACGTAGACGGTCAGCACGCCGAAGGGTCACGCGTGTAGACGGCCACATACGCGAACGGTCATATGCGTGCGCGGTCATACGCGTGCGTGTCGCGTGGCCCGGTCCCCTGGTAGAACTCGCGTACCTTCCCGATCACCCAGTCCTGGTCGGACTCGGTCAGCCCGGGGTCGGTGGGCAGGTAGAGCCCGTCGGCCGCGAAGCGGGCGGCGTTCAGCGAGGGCCAGTCGGGGGTGCGGTACATCGGCTGGCGGCTCATGGGCTGGAAGAACGGCCGGGTCTCGATGCCCGCGTCGGTCAGGAACTCCCGCAGCTCCTCGCGCCGCTCCACCCGGATGTCGTACATCCACAGGACGTCACGGGGCGGCATGATGGTGACCCCGTCGATGCCGTCGAGCCCGCTGTCGTAGTGGTTCTCGATCCGCTTGCGGATGGCGAGGATCTCGTCGATCTGCTCCAGCTGGGCCAGGGCGACCGCGGCCTGCATGTTCGTCATGCGGAAGTTGTAGGCCAGCTTCTTGTGGATGAAGTCGTGCTCCTTGCTGAAGGCCATGCTGCGCAGGTGGGCCATCTGCTGGGCGAGATGCTCGCTGTTCGTGACGCAGACGCCCCCCTCGCCGGCAGTGATGATCTTGTTGGCGAACAGCGAGAAGCACGCGATGTCGCCCACCGGGCGCACGCCGTGCGCCTCCGCCGAGTCCTCCACCACCCTCAGGTTGTACTCGTGCGCCAGCTTCATGATCGCGTCCATGTCGCACCGCCGGCCGTAGACGTGCACCGGCATGATCACCTTGGTACGGGGGGTGATCCGGGACTCGATCAGCGAGACGTCGATGTTGAGGTCGTCGGCGCAGTCCACGAACACCGGCACCGCGCCGGTGTAGGTGACCGCCCACGCGGTGGCGACCATGGTGAACTCGGGCACCAGCACCTCGTCGCCGGGACCGACCCCGAGCGCCCGCAGGGCGAGGGTGAGGGCGGTCGTGCCCGAGGAGCACGCGACGCCGTACGAAAGGCCGTTGTACTGGGCGAACTCCTCCTCGAAGCGCCTGACGAAGGGGCCCTGCGAGGATATCCAGCCGGAGCGGACGGCCTCGGTGAGGTACTCCATCTCCCGTCCTGCGAGGTACGGTTTCGAAACCTGATATCTGAACGCCATGGGGTTCCTCACTCATCAGCCGGCCGGCTCGTCGGCACGGGGCGATAAGAGGCGCTCAGAAGATCCCGCCCCCTCGCCGCGTCGCGACACGGGACTCTCCGGACACGCGCCGGGCCAAGTACAGGAGAACCCGGACGGCACTCGTGAAAACACTAGGATCCGCGCGCCCCGGGGCGCAGACCTGGCCCGCGGCGCCGCACAACTAGTGAAACGCGCAGCCTGTGCTCGGCATAGTTCGAGCTGGCCGTAGGGCCACGAGCCGGACGCGGTGATCCGGACGCCCGCCCTCGCCGGGCGGCGAACCGGTCTCCGCGTGTCGGCATGACGACGTGTATGGGGAGCGGTGCGTGAATCGATCCGAGTTCATGCCTGGCCATGACTCCGGCGCGGATGACGATCGCATCGCGATCGTCGGGGTGTCCTGCCGGTTGCCCTCCGCGCCGGGACCGGCGGAGTTCTGGCGGCTGCTGCGCGACGGCGTGAGCGCCGTGTCCACGGTGCCACCCGGCCGCTGGAGCGCGGACGCCGAGCCCGATGCCGGTACGGACGCCGAGCCCGGTTCCGGTACGGACGCCGAGCCCGGTTCCGGTGCGGACGCCGAGCCCGGTTCCGGTGCGGACATCGAGCTCGGTCCCGGCGCGTACGGCGCGTTCCTGGACGGGGTCGACCGGTTCGACGCCGGGTTCTTCGGGATCTCGCCCCGCGAGGCCCGCGCGATGGATCCCCAGCAGCGGCTCACGCTGGAACTCGCCTGGGAGGCGCTGGAGGACGCGCGCATCGCGCCCGCCCCCCTCCGGGGCACCGACGTCGGCGTGTTCATCGGCGCGACGGCGGACGACTACGCGCTGCTGAGCCGGCGGAGCGGCGCGGCGGGGATCGGCCACCACTCGCTCACGGGCGTCAACCGCAGCATCCTCGCCAACCGGGTCTCGCACTTCCTCGCCCTGACCGGCCCGAGCATGGCCGTGGACACCGGCCAGTCGTCCTCTCTGGTGGCGGTGCACCTCGCCTGCGAGAGCATCCGCAGCGGCGAGTCCGCCATGGCCCTCGCGGGCGGGGTCCAGCTCAACCTCGCCGAGGAGGGCGCCCTGGCGGCCGAACGGCTCGGCGCGCTGTCCCCGGACGGCAGGTGCTTCACCTTCGACGCGCGGGCGAACGGCTACGTCCGAGGCGAGGGCGGCGCCGTCGTCCTCCTCAAGCCGCTGTCGCGCGCCCTCGCGGACGGCGACCACGTGTACTGCGTCATCTCGGGCAGCGCGGTCAACAACGACGGTCCCGGCGAGACGCTCACCACCCCGAGCCCTCGGGCGCAGGAGCGGGTGCTGCGGTCGGCGTACCGGCGCGCGGGCGTGGATCCGGCGAGCGTCGGCTACGTCGAGCTGCACGGCACCGGCACCAGGGTGGGCGATCCCGTCGAGGCCGCCGCGCTCGGCGCGGTGCACGGTACGGGCCGCTCGGGCGTGCCCCTGTGGGTGGGATCGGCCAAGACCAACGTCGGCCATCTGGAGGGCGCCGCCGGCATCGTCGGGCTGCTCAAGACCGTACTGGCCATCGAGCACCGCCTGCTGCCGCCGAGCCTGAACTTCGAGCGGCCGAACCCCGCGATCCGCCTCGACGAGTGGAACCTGCGGGTGGTGGGGTCCCCCACGCCGTGGCCGCTGGGCGCCGGTGACGAGGGCGGTGACGGGGACGGGCGTCTCGTCGCGGGCGTCTCGTCGTTCGGCATCGGCGGCACCAACTGCCACGTCGTGCTGACCTCCGCCCCGGAGCGCCCCTTCCCGGCGTCGGTGACCGAGCCCGGCGCGCCGGGGGAGCGGTCCGGGGCTGAGGGGTCCGGGCCGGAGGATTCTGGGCTGGAAGGGTCCGGGCTGGAAGGGGCTGGGACGGCGGGTTCGTCACCGGTGTACTGGTCGCTGTCCGGCCACACCGAGAGCGCGCTGCGGGCGCAGGCGGCCAGGCTCGCCCGCCACGTCAGGGAGCGGGAGGACCTCTCGCCCGGTGACGTGGCCTTCTCGCTGGCGACGACGCGGGCCGGCCTGCGCCATCGGGCGGTCGTCATCGGTGAGGGGCGCGAGCGACTGCTCCAGGGGCTGGACGCGCTGTCGGCGGGGCGTTCCGCGCCCGGGGTGGTGCGCGGCAGGACCGGCGCCGACGCCGGGTCCGCTTCCTCTTCCGCTTCCGGTTCCGGTGGCACGCCTCCCGGCCCGGTGGGGCTCGCCGACCGGCCGGTCTTCGTGTTTCCCGGCCAGGGATCGCAGTGGACGGGAATGGGAGCGGAACTGCTCGACTCGTCGCCGGAGTTCGCCGCCGCCATGGCGGAGTGCGAGGCGGCGCTGGCGCCGTTCGTCGACTGGTCGCTGACGGGCGTCGTCCGGGGAGAACCCGGCGGCCCGTCCACGAAACGCGCCGACGTGATCCAGCCCGTGCTGTGGGCGATCATGGTCTCCCTGGCGGGGCTGTGGCGGTCGTACGGCGTGGAACCGGCCGCGGTGGTGGGCCACTCGCAGGGGGAGGTCGCCGCCGCGTGTGTCGCGGGCGCGCTGTCGCTGGAGGACGGCGCCTGGCTCGTGACCGCCAGGTCGAAGCTGATCACCGAGGTCCTCTCCGGCAGGAGCGGCATGGTCTCGGTGGAACTGCCCTCGGAGGTCATGGACGACCGGCTGGCCCGCTGGGAGGGCCGCCTGACCGTCGGCGCCGTGAACGGCCCGTCCTCGGTGGTGGTGTCGGGGGACAACGAGGCGCTGGCCGAGATGACGGCCGAGTGGGCGGACACGGTGCGGATGGGCCGGGTCAACATCGACTACGCCTCGCACTCCTCCGTCGTCGAGCAGATCGAGGAGCGCCTGGCAACGCTGCTGGCACCGCTCCGGCCGCGCAGCTCGGCGATCTCCTTCTACTCGACGGTGACCGGCGCCCCGCTGGACACGGCGGAGCTCGACGGCGACTACTGGTACCGCAACCTGCGCCGGCCGGTCGACTTCCAGGGCGCGGTCGGGCGACTGCTGGCCGACGGCTTCGGTCCCTTCGTCGAGGTGAGCCCGAACCCGGTACTGGTCGGCAGCCTCCAGGAGAGCGCGCGGACCGCCGGCCGCCCGGTGGTGGCCGTCTGCACCATCCGGAAAAACGACGCCGGGGTCTCCCGCGTGATGACCTCGGTCGCCGAACTCCACGCGAACGGGGTGGAGGTCGGCTGGGAGAGGCTTCTGCCCGCCGGGTCCCGGGTCGAGTTGCCGACGTACGCGTTCCAACGTGACCGTCACTGGCTGGAGGAGCCCGGCCGGGGAGGGGGGCGGGGTGAAGCGGGTCGCCGGACGCGGACGGGATCGGGGCCGGCACAGGCGTCGGGATTGGCACGGGCATCAGGACCGGCACAGGCGTCGGGATTGGCGCGGGCGTCGGGACTGGGATCGGGATCGGGATCGGCGGGCGACGGGGGACCGGACAGGTCGGACGAGCCGGGCGGACTGGACGGACTGGACGGACTGGACAGGCTGGATGGGCCAGATGCCGTCCGGGCCGGTTCCGGCAGCTCGCTGGACCTGGTCCGTGACGCGTGCGCGGCGGTCCTCGGGACCTACGATCCCGACGGGATCGATCTCGGCCTGCCCTTCAAGGAGCTCGGCTTCGACTCCGCGATGCTCGTCGAGCTCACGACCCGGCTCCATCCGGCCGACGGGCCCGCGCTGAGCGCCACCGTCCTCTTCGACCACCCCACGCCGGCGAGACTCGCCGCCTACCTGGGGTCCATGACCGCCACCGGTTCCGAACCTCCGCCTCCGGAACCGGTGGCCTCTCCTCCCGCGGCGGGCGAGCCCATCGCGATCATCGGGATGGCCTGCCGCTACCCGGGCGGGATCGACTCCCCGGAAAGCCTGTGGCGGCTGGTCGACGCCGGTGTGGACGCGGTGTCGGCGCTGCCCGCCGACCGTGGCTGGCGGATGGGGGCCCTCCCCGCGGACCATCCCGGCGGCTTCCTCCACGATGCCGGAGACTTCGACGCCGCGTTCTTCGGGATCTCGCCGCGTGAGGCGCTGGCGATGGATCCGCAGCAGCGGCTGGCGCTGGAGGTGACCTGGGAGGCGGTGGAGCGGGCCGGGATCCCGCCGTCGTCGCTGGAGGGCACCCGGACCGGCGTGTACCTGGGCGCGATGGCGCAGGACTACGGCGTCCGCATGCACGAGGCGTCCGGCGACGCCGAGGGCTACACGCTGACGGGCACCTCGCCCAGCGTCCTGTCCGGCCGGGTCGCGTACACCCTGGGGCTGGAGGGCCCCGCGATCACGGTGGACACCGCGTGCTCGTCGTCGCTGGTCGGCCTGCACCTGGCCGCGCAGGGGCTGCGTTCCGGGGAGTGCTCGCTGGCGCTGGCGGGCGGGGTCACCGTCATGTCGACGCCGGGCATCTTCCTGGAGTTCGCCAAGCAGGGCGGCCTCTCCCCGGACGGGCGGTGCAAGGCGTTCGCCGACGCCGCCGACGGTACGGGATGGGCCGAGGGCGTCGGCGTGCTGGTGCTGGAACGCCTGTCGGACGCCCGTCGCAACGGTCACCGGGTGCTCGCCGTGCTCCGCGGGTCGGCCGTCAACTCCGACGGCGCCTCCAACGGCCTCACCGCCCCCAGCGGCGTCTCCCAGCAGCGGGTGATCCGGCAGGCCCTCGCCGGCGCCGGGCTCTCCCCCTCGGACGTGGACGTGGTGGAGGCGCACGGCACGGGCACCAGGCTGGGCGACCCGATCGAGCTCCAGGCGCTGCTGGCGACGTACGGGCAGGACAGGCCGGACGACCGGCCGCTGCTGCTCGGGTCGATCAAGTCGAACATCGGTCACACCCAGGCGGCGGCCGGGGTCGCGGGTGTGATCAAGATGGTGATGGCCATGCGGCGGGGGATCGTGCCGCGGACGTTGCACGTCGACGCCCCCACCTCGCACGTGGACTGGTCGGCCGGTGCGGTCGGGCTGGTGACCGAGCGCGCCGGTTGGCCGGAGGCCGGACGGCCCCGCCGGGCCGGGGTGTCGTCGTTCGGGATCAGCGGCACCAACGCACACGTGATCGTCGAGCAGGTGCCGGACCCTTCCGCCGACACGGCACCGGGGGCGTCCACCCTGGTGCCCTGGGTGGTCTCCGGTAAGACCGAGGCCGCGCTCGGCGCCCAGATCGACCGGTTGACGTCCTCCGTGGCCGAGAGCGGAGCGGACCCGGCCGACATCGGCCACGCGCTGGTGACGGCCCGTTCGGAGTTCGCCCACCGGGCGGTGTTGCTGGCGGGAGGCGACGGCGTGGCCGAGGTGGCACGCGGCGTCGCCGGTCCGCCCGGCCCGCTGGCGGTGCTGTTCGCGGGACAGGGCGCGCAGCGGATCGGGATGGGCCGCGACCTCGCCGCCCGGTTCCCGGTCTTCGCCCGCGCGCTCGACGACGTGTTCGCGCGGCTGGACGGCAGGCTGGAGAGGTCGCCGCGCGAGGTGATGTTCGGCACGGACGCCGGGGCACTGGACCGCACCGAGTACACCCAGCCGGCGCTCTTCGCGATCGAGGTGGCGCTCTTCCGCCTGGTCGAGTCCTGGGGCGTGACACCGGACCTGCTGGTGGGGCACTCGATCGGCGAGATCGCCGCCGCCCATGTGGCCGGGGTGCTGTCGCTGGACGACGCCTGCACGCTGGTCGCCGCCCGGGGCAGGCTGATGCAGCGCCTGCCCGAGGGCGGGGCGATGGTGTCCGTCCAGGCGGGCGAGGCTCAGGTGGAGCCGGTGCTGGAGGACGGGGCCGTCATCGGCGCGGTGAACGGCCCGTCGTCCGTCGTGATCGCCGGAGCCGAGGACGCCGTCCTGCGCGTCGCCGCGCGCTTCGGCGGGACCAGGCGCCTGCGGGTGAGCCACGCGTTCCACTCGCCGCTGATGGAGCCCATGCTGGCGGAGTTCCGGGAGGTCGTCGAAGGGCTGACCTTCCGGCGGCCGGGGACGCCGATCCTCTCCACCGTGACCGGCGGGCCGGTCGACGCCGCGTACCTGTGCTCGCCGGATTACTGGGTGGACCACGTCACGCGTCCGGTGCGCTTCGCCGACGCGATCCGCGCCGCCGGGGCGGCGGGGGCCAGGGTGTTCCTGGAGCTCGGCCCGGACGGCGGGCTGTCGGCACTCGTCCACCAGAACCTCTCCTCACCGACCGACCGGAACCCGGCCGGAACGCAGAACCCGGCCGAGACGCCGGGAGCGGCCGGGACACCGGGACCGATCGGGGCGCCGGGAGCGGCCGGGACGCCGGGGCTGGCCGGGACGCCGGGAGCGATCGGGACGCAGGGACCGGCCGAAGCGTCGGGGCCGGTGGCCTTTCCCATCCTGCGCAGGGACCGTGGCGAGGAGGTCGCGGCACTGGCGGCGGCCGCCCGGCTGTACGTGCACGGGACGCCGGTGCGGTGGCCGGAGCTGTTCTCCGGCACGGCGGCGGCCCATCGGGTGGACCTGCCGACCTACGCGTTCCAGCGGGAGCGATACTGGCCCCACCCCTCGGCGACCGCGGGCGACGTCACCTCCGCCGGGCTGGACCGGTCGCGGCACCCGCTGCTCGGCGCGGCGGTGGAGCTGCCCGACACCGGCGGGTTCCTGTTCACCGCCCTGGTCTCGACGGCCGCGCATCCGTGGCTGTCCGACCACGTGGTGGCCGGACGGGTGCTGTTCCCCGGCACGGCCTTCGTGGAGCTGGCCGTGCGGGCGGCCACCGAGGTCGGGTGCGGCCTGGTGGAGGAGCTCACGCTCACCGCGCCGCTCGTACTGCCCGAGCGGGGCGACGTGCGACTGCAGGTGGCGCTCGGCGCCGCCGACGGCGGCGGTGGCCGGACGATCGGCGTGTACTCCCGCCCGTCGGACGAGCCGGACGCGCCCTGGACCCGGCACGCCACCGGCGTGCTCGCCCCCGGCCTGCCGGGCGTCCCCGACCCCGGCATGGGCGAGTGGCCTCCCGCGTACGCCGTCCCGGTGGACCTCGGCGACTTCTACGAGCGGCGGGCGGAGGTCGGCTTCTCCTACGGTCCCGCGTTCCGGGGGGTACGCGCCGTCTGGCGTGCCGGCCGGGAGATGTTCGCCGAGGTCGCCCTGCCCGAAGGACCCGCGGCCGACGCGGGCTCGTACGGGCTGCACCCGGCCCTGCTCGACGCCGCGCTGCACGTGGCGTCCCTCGCCGGGCTCGACGAGGCGAGCGGCGGGCTGCTGCCGTTCGCCTGGACCGGGGTGTCCCTGCACGCGTCCGGCGCCTCGACGCTCCGCGTCCGGATGAGCGGGGCCGGTACGGACACGATCACGCTGGTCGCGGCCGACGCCGGGGGCGGCGTGGTCGCGTCGGTACGCTCCCTCGCGCTCCGTCCTTCGAACGATCCGCGGCCCGCGGCGCGCGCCGGCGGCGGACCGCTGCTGCGGCTGGACTGGCCGCTCGCGCCGGAATCCGGGAACGGGGACCGTCCGGCGAGGCGCTGGTCGGTGCTCGGCTCCGACGGGTGGGGGCTCGTCCCCGCCCTGCGCGCGGCCGGGCAGGTGGCGGACCTCGTGCGCGAGCCGGACCCGGCCGCGGACGTGACGCTGGTCGAGATCCCGACGCCGGCCGGGGACGACGTTCCGGCCGCCGTGCGGTCGGTGACCTCGGAGGTCCTGGCCCGGCTGCGGGAGATCGGGAGCGACGAGCGCGCCGACACTCCCGTGATCTTCGTGACCCGTGGAGCGGTGACCACCGATGCCGATGCCGATGCCGCGGCCGTGCCCGACCTCGTCGCGGCGGCGGTCTGGGGCCTGGTGCGTTCGGCGCAGGTGGAGAGCCCCGGGCGGTTCGTCCTGCTCGATCTCGACGCCGGACCGGTGACCGGCGAGACGCTGGTCGCGGCGTTCGACTCCGCGTTCGACCCGGCGTTCGGCCCCACGGAGCCGCAGGTCGCGATACGCGACGGCCTGCCCCGGGTGCCGAGGCTCGTCGCGGCCACCGACGACCGCGCCGCCTCACCCGCGCCGGGCACCTTCCTGGGAGCCGGTGAGCCCGCGCCGGACGCCCTCGGGGGAGCCGGTGATTCCGTACCGGACGCCCTCGGGGGAGCCGGTGACGGCGCCGCCTCACCCGTATCGGAACCCGTATCGGACCCCTTCCGAGGTGCCGACGGCACCGTGCTCGTCACCGGTGGCCTGAGCGGGCTGGGCGCGCTCGTCGCCCGCCACCTGGTGGCCGAGCACGGCGTACGGCACCTGACGCTGGTCGGCCGTCGCGGCCCGGACACCGAGGGCGCCGCGGAGCTGACCTCGGAGCTGGCCGCACAGGGGGCCGAGATCACGGCCGTCGCCTGTGACGTGTCCGACCGAGACGCCCTGGCCGAACTGATCGCCGGGATCTCCCCGGAGCACCCGCTCACCGGTGTGGTGCACGCCGCCGGTGTGCTCGACGACGGGCTGATCGGGGCGCTGACCCCCGAGCGGATCGACACCGTGCTGCGGCCGAAGGTGGACGGCGCCTGGCACTTGCACGAGCTCACCCGCGACCTGGACCTGACCGCGTTCGTGGTGTTCTCCTCGGTGTTCGGGACGCTCGGCAACGGCGGCCAGGCGAGCTACACCGCGGCGAACGCCTTCCTCGACGCCCTCGTACGGCAGCGTGCCGCCCTGGGGCTGGCCGCCCTGTCGATCGGGTGGGGACCGTGGCGGCAGGACACCGGGATGACCGCGGCCCTCACCGGGACGGACATGCGGCGCATGAGCCGGGCCGGGTTGCGCACCCTGTCCGGCGAGCAGGGACTCGCCTTCCTCGACGCCGCGCTGGCGGTCCCCGAACCGGTGGTGGTGGCGGCGCGGCTGGACCGGGCCGCGCTGCGGGAGCGGAGCCACGTCCCGGCGGTCTTCCGCGCGCTGGTACCCGCCCCCATGCGGCAGGCGGCCGCCGCGTCCACCGGCTCCGGCGCGCTCGCCGCCCTGTCGGGGGTGGCGCTCGGCGAGGCCGTGTCCACGCTGGTGCTCGGGCAGGTCGCCGCCGTGCTGGGCCATGCCTCGGCGAACGCGATCTCACCGGACCTCACCTTCCAGGACCTCGGCCTGGACTCCCTCACCTCCGTGGAACTGCGCAACCGGCTGATCGAGGCGACCGGCCTCCGGCTGCCCGCCACGCTGGTGTTCGACCGGCCCACCCCGACGGCGGTGACCGGCTTCATCCGCGAGCGACTCGACGGCGTCGAGACGACCCCCGCGCCGCCCGTGCGGGTCACGGCCCCGGACGACGAGGACCCGATCGTCATCGTCGGCATGGCCTGCCGCTACCCGGGTGGCGTCACCTCCCCCGAACAGCTCTGGGAACTGGTCACCGAGGGCAGGGACGCCATCTCGGACTTCCCCGCCGACCGGGGCTGGGAGCTCCCGGACGCGTCCTTCGCCCGCGCGGGCGGGTTCCTGTACGACGCGGCCGAGTTCGACGCGCCGTTCTTCGGGATCTCGCCGCGCGAGGCGCTGGCGATCGACGTCCAGCAGCGGTTGCTGCTGGAGACCTCCTGGGAGGCCGTCGAACGGGCGGGCATCGACCCGCTCACCCTGAAGGGCAGCAGGGCCGGTGTCTTCGCCGGGATGATGTACCACGACTACCCGTCGACGGGAGACGGGGCACCGGACGAGCTGCGCGGGATCGTGGTCAACGGGACCACGGGCAGCGTGACCTCCGGGCGGGTGTCGTACACGCTGGGCCTGGAGGGTCCGGCGGTGACGGTGGACACGGCGTGCTCGTCGTCCTTGGTGGCGGTGCATCTGGCGGCGCAGGCGCTGCGGTCGGGGGAGTGCTCCCTCGCGCTGGCCGGTGGGGTGACCGTGATGTCCACCCCGGACACCTTCGTCGACTTCGCCCGCCAGGGCGGCCTGAGCTCTGACGGCCGGTGCCGCTCGTTCTCCGAGTCGGCCGACGGGGTGGGCTGGTCCGAGGGTGTGGGCGTGCTGGTGCTGGAGCGGCTCTCGGACGCGCGCCGCAACGGTCATCGGGTGCTGGCGATCCTCCGTGGTTCGGCGGTGAACCAGGACGGCGCCTCCAACGGGTTGACCGCTCCGAACGGCCCGTCCCAGCAGCGGGTGATCCGCCAGGCGCTGGCCGGGGCGGGGTTGTCGGCGTCGGACGTCGACGTGGTCGAGGCACACGGCACCGGTACGACGCTGGGCGACCCGATCGAGGCCCAGGCCCTGCTGGCGACGTACGGCCAGGACCGGCCGCAGGACCGGCCGGTCCTGTTGGGCTCGATCAAGTCGAACATCGGCCACACGCAGGCGGCGGCCGGTGTGGCGGGCGTGATCAAGATGGTCATGGCGATGCGGCATGGGGTGCTGCCCAGGACGCTGCATGTGGACGCGCCGTCGTC
>NZ_JBIAQI010000053.1:0-39245 GCF_042888905.1 Streptosporangium sp. NPDC002721 | reverse complement strand
TATTTTTTTGTTCCTTTACCACCACCCGCGCCGGTGCTACAAAACATCAAAAACACACCCCCCCCCAACCACCACCCACCCCCCGCTACCCCGGGGGGGGGCCCGCCCCCCGCGGGCCCCCCCTCGGCCATTCCCCCACCGAGAAGTCCGTCCCCGGAAAATCAGACGGGATTGAGCTCCCCCACCCGCTCGTTCAGCTCCACCACCGGCCGCTCGGCCGCGTAGGGATCCAGCCGCCGCCGCAGATCCGCGACGTACGACCGGGTCCTGACCGATTCCAGGCCCCTCGCCAGCTCCAGTGCCTCCACCGCGACGGAGCAGGCCTCCTCCAGCTCCCCCGAGGCGAGCAGCCCGGCCGAGAGCAGCGACAGGTTGAACATCCGCCCGCGCACGTAGCGCCCGTCCATCTCCAGCGAGCGTCTGGCGTGGCGTACCGTCCCCGGCCCGTCGCCCAGGTCGCGGAAGCAGTGCGCGAACTTCGCCGACAGGTAGGCCTCGTCGAAGTAGGCGATCCAGTCGGGCTCCTGACCGGCCCTGCGGCGGTCGAAGGACAGTTCGGCCTCGTGCAGGGAGCTCGCGCACGCCGCGCGGTCGTCCAGTGCCGCGTGCGCGTGGGCCTCCAGCACGTGCGTCTCGGCCAGCAGGGCGAAGACCCCGGCCCGGCGGGCGGAGAGCTGGGCGGCCCTGGCCAGGTCGAGCGCGTGGGCGGGTTGTCCTATATATATGGCCTGATGGCTCATCCCGGCGAGGATCTCGCCGCCGAGCCCGTGGTCGCCCGCCCCGCGCGCCAGGCGCAGCGCCTGGATCAGGTAGCGCTGGGCCAGGCCGTGCTGCTCCAGGTCGTAGGCCATCCACCCGGCCAGCCGGGTCAGCTCGGCGGCGGCCGACGCCAGCGCCTTGCCGGTGTTCTCGGCGTACGAGCCGTCGGCGAGCAGCGGCCCGACCGCCGTGTCCAGATATTTCACGACAGCGGGACGGACCCTCCCCCCGCCGAACCTGTTGTCCAGCTCTCCGAAGGACCTGGTGACCTCCCGGATCGCCGCGATGTCGTCCATGCCGACGCGCCGGGTGCCCCGCCCCTCGGGGCGGCCCTCCAGCGGGAGGGTGAGCCAGCGCACCGCCCCGGCGGACCCGGCCCCGATCGCGAAGGTGGAGTCGAGTAGGAATTTCCGTCTCTCCACGTCCCCGCGCCACAGTGCTGTCACGGTCGAGATTCCCTCCTGCCACGTGTGGTTGAACTCCTGCCCGAGGTCGAGAGGCGTCAGGACGGCCGGCAGGCCGAGATCCTCGGGACTCACGGCCCTGCCGAGCCGGAGCGCGAAGATCTCGGCGAGCAGCCCGGGGACCGGGTCTCTCGGCCGCTGGCCCGCGATCCAGCGCAGCACGGAGCTGTGGTCGTATCTCAGACCGGACAGGCCGCGAGCCGCGCCGAGATCGTTGAGCCGGCGGGCCAGCCCCTTGTGGGTGAAGCCCGCCTCGGCGATGAGCTTCTGCAGTAGTCGGTTGGGCTCGCGTTCCATAGCTCCCCTCACCGCGAGAACCGTCTGCGTGCCGGCAGCGCGCGCGATCCGGTCGTGCGCGCGTCGCTACTTCATGCACACCTTACGTACATAGGTAACTGAGAGCTCTTTTTATAGCACGATCTGTGACGAATATCGGGGTTTCCGGAAAGCGCGGACGCCCCTCGCCGGTCGGGCGAGGGGCGTCCGTGGTCACATGCCTGTTGGGCACGGGATGAGCATGGGGGCGTACAGAGAACCCGCGAGCCGGGGAGGACTAGAGGCGGGCGACCCCGTCGGCGCGGGCCTGCGCCGAGACGGCGGCGACGACCGCCGGGGCGACGCGCTCGTCGAACGGGCTGGGGATCACGCAGTCGGCCGTCAGCTCGCCTTCCCCGACCACCCCGGCCAGCGCCTCGGCCGCGGCGACCTTCATGTTCTCGGTGATCGTGGTGGCGCGGACGTCGAGCGCCCCGCGGAAGACGCCGGGGAAGGCCAGCACGTTGTTGATCTGGTTGGGGAAGTCGGAGCGGCCGGTCGCGACCACGTGGGCGTACTTGCGCGCGACCTCCGGGCGCACCTCGGGCGTCGGGTTGGACAGCGCGAAGACGATCGAGCCCGAGGCCATCGACGCGATGGCCTCCTCGGAGACGGTCGAGCCCGACAGCCCGACGAACACGTCGGCCCCCGCCAGCGCCTGCTCGGCGGAGCCGCGCAGGCCGGCCCTGTTGCTGTCGCGCGCCAGGGCCTCCTTCACCGGGTTGAGCCCGTCGCGGCCCTCGTGGATGAGGCCCTTGGAGTCGGCCACCGCGATGTCGCCGATGCCCGCGTTGAGCAGGATCCGGCTGACCGCGATCCCGGAGGCGCCGGCACCGGCGACCACGACGCGCAGTTCGCCCAGCGAGCGGCCGGTCAGCCGCGCGGCGTTCTTCAGCGCGGCCAGCGTGACGATCGCGGTGCCGTGCTGGTCGTCGTGGAAGACGGGGATGTCGAGGAGCTCGCGCAGGCGCGCCTCGATCTCGAAGCAGCGGGGCGCGCTGATGTCCTCGAGGTTGATCCCCCCGAAGGAGGGGGCGAGCCGGACGACCGTCTCGACCAGCGCGTCCACGTCGGTGCAGTCGAGGCAGATGGGCACCGCGTCGACGTCGGCGAACTGCTTGAACAGCAGGGCCTTGCCCTCCATGACCGGCATGGCGGCGGCGGGCCCGATGTCCCCGAGGCCGAGCACGGCGGTGCCGTCGGAGACGACGGCGACCACGTTGGAGATCCAGGTGTAGTCCTTGGCCAGCTCGGGCTCCTCGGCGATCGCGCTGCAGACCCTGGCCACCCCCGGCGTGTAGGCGAGTGCCAGGTCGCCGGCGTCGCGGACCGGGACGGTGGAGCGGACCGCCAGCTTGCCCCCGCGGTGCAGGGCGAAGGCCGGATCCAGATCGAGGGCTTCGAGAGCCTCTGGGGAGATGGAGGATGGCGTGACAGCCACAGCGACCCCTGTAGTTCAGTCGAACAGACGGATGTTTCCTTCGGAGGCGGCCGGAGGAAGCCTGTCCCGGGCTTCGGTAGCCGCTCGGGACCTGCCCACTGAGCACGGTCGCCTGGAGGGGTACGGGGGTCACCCGTTGCTCGATTGTGCCACATGTTGAGACTGCCTCCACGAAGGGAAGTCGTTCACTTTCTCCGTCCCGGTGTTAACCTCGGCGCATCGTGTAATACTCAAAATCCATGCCGCCTCTTACATCGACGGATCCCCAGATGGACCTGACCTCCTACGCGGAGCTGGCCGTACTACTGATCAACAGCCCCGACCGGCTGACCGGTCTCGAAGGGCTGCGCCTGCTCCTGGAAGAGGGCGGCCGCTACCGGCCCGGCTGCCGCATCACCAGGAGCGACCTGGAGGCCCTGCGCGACCTGCGCGAGGAGCTGATGATCGTGTTCGAGACCGCCGAGGCGGGCGACGAGGAGGCGGTGGTCGACCGGCTCAACTCGCTGCTGATCCACCACCCGGTCCAGCCGCAGATCTCCGGTCACGACGGCGAGCGCTGGCACCTGCACCTCACCGAGGGCGGCCGGATGGCCGACCAGTACGCGGTGGGCGCGGTGATGGGACTCGCCACCATGATCACCGATCTCGGCGTCGACCGGCTCGGCCTCTGCCAGGCGCCGCCCTGCCGCCGGGCCTACCTCGACACCTCCTCCAACCGGTCGCGGCGCTACTGCTCGGAGCGGTGCGCCAGCCGGGCCAACGTCGCCGCCTACCGGGCCCGCCAGAAGGTCGTCCAGTAGGCCCGGCGCACCGACGCCACCGAGGACCCGCCGGCGGGTCCTCCAGCGGACCCGGGACACCCGGCTCCGCGGAGAAGACCTACCGGACCCACCCGAAGCCCGGCCAGTAGCGCAGCACCACCCGGCCGACGATCGACGACGGCGGCAGCGCCCCGAAGTCCCAGCTGTCGCGCCGGCCGGAGGCGCGCTGGTTGTCGCTCTCCAGCCACCAGCCGCCGTCCGCCTCCCACGCGGCGCGCTTGACGATGAGCACGCCGGGGTCGGACGGCAGCCGGGCGACGACCAGGTCCCCGGGCCGCACGGCCGCGCCGCGCCGCACCCAGAGCCAGTCGCCGGGCCGCAGCACGGGCAGCATCGACTCGCCCACGACACGGACTCTCATGGAGCGTAACCCCTCCCACGCGGGCAATCGGAGACGAGTAAGGTCGTTAACCGGACCATTCTGAACCCGGCATCAAGGAAGGATTTCCGATGCTCGCACGACTTATGCGCCCCAGGCACACCGCCTCGGCGCACTGCGACCTGCCCTGCGGCGTGTACGACCCGGCCCAGGCCCGCATCGAGGCCGAATCCGTCAAGGCCATCATGGAGAAGTACGCCGGAAACGAGGACCCGGTGTTCCGCGCCCGCGCGCTCGGCATCAAGGAGGAGCGGGCCGAGCTGGTCAAGCACCACCTGTGGGTGCTGTGGACCGACTACTTCAAGCCCCCGCACCTGGAGACCTACCCGCAGCTGCACCAGCTGTTCTGGGAGGCCACCAAGCTCGCGGGCGCGGCCGGCGCCAAGGGCACGGTCGACGTCACCAAGGCCGACGAGCTCCTTGGCAAGATCGACGACATCTCCAAGATCTTCTGGGAGACCAAGGCCGCCTAAAACCCTCACAACGATCTCGTGATGGGGCACCGGTAGTCCGGATCAAGGAAACGTCCCCGCGACACTCCCTTGATCCGGCTCGCGGGTCCGCGAGGACGCGCCGCGGCGGGCACGCCGCCCGGCCGCGACACCTCGGCCTCGCCGGTCAGGCCGGATCCCGGCGCGTCGGCGCCGTCCGGCACGGGCCGGATCGCGACGCGCCGGAGTCGCCACGGATACAGTGCCCCTTTTGCGTATCTTCAGGGGTTCTTGACGGTGGCAAATCGCCTCGATCGCGAGTCCAAGCGGGCCAACCACCGTCTCAGGGCTGTAGGTTGCAGTCAGCGACTCTGCGAGGAGGAACGTGACCGAACACACCGAGGCGCCCGCGGTCGGCATGGGCGGGATCCGTGACGTGGTGAGCGTCCGGCTGCCGGCGGCGAGTGCCTATCTGTCCGTGCTGCGTACGGCGACAGCCGCGCTTGCCGTACGGCTGGACTTCACGCTGGACGAGATCGAGGATCTTCGGATCGCGGTCGACGAGGCGTGTGCGATGCTGCTGTCCCAGGCCGTTCCCGGCACCGATCTGACCGCCGAGTTCGAGCTCACCGGGCAGTTGATGAAAGTGCGGGTCGAGGTCAGCACGGTGGGGAGCACGCCGCCGAAGCGCGACGACTTCGCATGGATGGTGCTCACCGCCCTGGCCGACGATGTGGATGCCGTAACCGACTCCCCCGACCGTATGGCGATCGTCCTCCGCAAGCGCCGAGGCGCGGCGAGGCCGGCGTGACGGAAAGGACTCGTGCCATGGCCGCCAGCGACCACGCGGTGCCCGACCGGGTGCGTGCGCGCCTGCTCTTCGCGGAACTGGTGGAGTTGACCTCCGACGACCCGCGGCGTCAGCGCATCCGCGACGAGCTCGTCGAGCTCCACCTTCCCCTCGTCGAATACCTCGCCCGCCGGTTCCGCAACCGGGGCGAGTGGCTGGACGACCTCACCCAGGTCGCGACCATCGGACTGATCAAGTCGATCGACCGCTTCGATCTCGGCCGCGGGGTGGAGTTCTCCACCTACGCGACCCCGACGATCGTGGGCGAGATCAAGCGCCACTTCCGCGACAAGGGCTGGGCGGTCCGCGTGCCGCGCCGGCTGCAGGAGCTCAAGCTCTCGCTCACCAAGGCGATAAGCGAGCTCTCCCAGCGGGAGGGGCGGGCGCCGACCGTGGCCGAGCTGGCCGCGTTCCTGAAGATGAGCGAGGAGGAGGTGCTCGAGGGACTGGAGTCGGCGAACGCCTATTCCACGGTCTCCCTCGACGCGCCCGACTCCGGCGACGACGACGCGCCGGCGGTGGCCGACTCCCTCGGCATCGTGGACGACTCCCTGGAGGGCGTCGAGTACCGCGAGTCGCTCAAGCCCCTGCTGGAGCGGCTGCCACCACGGGAGAAGCGGATCCTGCTGCTGCGTTTCTTCGGCAACATGACACAGTCCCAGATCGCCACCGAGCTCGGCATCTCGCAGATGCACGTGTCCCGGCTGCTCGCCAGGACCCTCGCCCAGCTCCGCGAGGGCCTGACCGTCGACGACTAGCCGGACGGCTGGTCCTGGTCCCCGTAGAGGGCGCGAGTCGTCGGCGGGGACAGCAGCGCGACCAGTCCGACCACCGCGAGGGTGATCAGCGAGAAGCCGATCACCCGCTGGTCGGACTGGATCAGCGTGACCGAGACCGGGATGGCGAAGATCTGCGTCAGCACGCCCGGGCTCCGGGACCACCGCTCCGACTGGATCATCCCCCAGCCGACCCAGAGCAGGGCGGCGCCGACGATGATCCCGAACGCGGCGACGGCGATCGAGCTCATCAGGTCGAACGGCCGGCCGATCACCGTCTCCACGCCGGCGTAACCGCCGAGGAGCAGGGCGGTCAGGCCTTCCAGCGCCATGACGGCGGCGGCGACGGTGAGGGTCATCGGGCGGTTCGACACGCGGCCAACCCTATCGCCGGGTGCGGTCGCCCTCCTCTTCGCCGCCTCGGTCCCGTTTCCGGCGGATACGCTGACGTCATGCGCGCGATGCTCCTGGTGAACCCGAAGGCGACGACGACCAATCAGCGGACCAGGGACGTTCTCATCAGGGCGCTGAGCGCGACGATGAACCTGACCGTCGAGGAGACGGAGTACCGGGGGCACGCGACGCAGCTCTCCCGCAAGGCGCACGCCTCCGGCTACGACGCGGTGGCCGTGCTGGGCGGCGACGGCACCATCAACGAGGCGGTGAACGGGCTGCTCGACCCGGTCGACGGCAAGGCGGGCGACGAGGGCAGCTCGGCCGACCGGCCCGCCCTGCTGGCGATCCCCGGCGGCAGCGCGAACGTCTTCGCGAGGGCCCTGGGCCTGCCGAACGACCCGGTCGAGGCGATGGGGGCGATCCTGGAGGCGATCCGCGACGACCGCAGGCGGACCGTCGGGCTCGGCCAGGCCATCTGGGAGGGCCACAGCAGATACTTCACGTTCTGTAGTGGCCTGGGGTACGACGCCGAGGTGATCAGGGCGGTCGAGGGGATGCGCGGCACCGGGCGCAAGGCGACGCCCACCCGCTATGTGAACACCGCGTTGCACCACTACCTGTCGACCGACAAGCGTCACCCGCCGATGACGGTCGAGGGCCCGGAGGTGCCGCGGACCGGCGGGATCTTCATGGCCGTCGTCTCCAACACCTCGCCGTGGTCGTTCATCGGCCCGCGACCGGTCTCTCCGACCCCGTGGGCGAGCTTCGAGACCGGGCTCGACCTGCTGGGCCTGCAGCGCCTCGGCCTGCCCTCCATGCTCCAGCTGATGCCCCAGATCATCGGCGTCCGCGACACCCTGCCGACGGGCCGCCACCTGGTGCAGTTGCACGACGAGAGGGAGTTCACCCTGAGTTCCCGGCGCCCGGTGGCCTTTCAGCTGGACGGGGACTATCTGGGTGAGGTCGAGCGGATAACGTTCCGCTCTATCCCCGACGCGTTACAGGTCTTGGTCTGATCGGTTACATGTGGCCTGTGTGACGCATCCGACATCCATTTCAGGTAAAACGTTCTCTCAAAACTCTTGCGTGTACTAAGCGTGGCTGACAATCTCAGGATTGACGTCGGAACGTAGGACCTTTGAGCGACCACCTCGCTCCCAGGCCACCGGCGATCAAGCGGACAGGCCCCCGACCCGAACCACGGACCGGGGAATCGTTCGCGCTGGTTAGTGAAACTCTTCACAAAGTGAGCCGCTGGAGCCGACGCAAAGGGCTCCTCATACGAAGGAGTGGACGCATGGACTGGCGCCACAGAGCTGCCTGCCGTGACGTGGACCCCGAGCTGTTCTTCCCGATCGGCAACACCGGCCCCGCCCTGATGCAGATCGAGGAAGCCAAGCAGGTCTGCAACACGTGCAGCATCAGCGAAGCGTGTCTGAAGTGGGCACTGGAGTCCGGGCAGGACGCCGGTGTCTGGGGCGGCCTGAGCGAGGACGAGCGACGCGCGCTCAAGCGCCGTACGGCCCGCGCCCGCACCCGCACGAGCGTCTGACCCCCGCCACCGCCTCCCCTCCCCGGCCCGGATCGCGGGGACCCGACGTCGTTCCCCCTCCCCCGCTCAGATCGCGGGGAGGGGAATGCTCAGGGTCACCTCGGTCCCGCCGCCCTGACGCGGCTCGATGGCCAGCCGCCCGGACAGCTCGCCCACCACCAGGGTCCGGACGATCTGCAGGCCGAGGCTGGTGGTCCGGTCGAGGTCGAAGTCCTCGGGCAGCCCGCTGCCGTCGTCGGACACGATCACGTCCAGCCGCTCGGCCCCCCGTGACACGATCACCTGCAGCCTGCCCTGGCGCTGCGCCAGCCCGTGCTGGACCGCGTTCTGCAGCAGCTCGGTGAGGACCATCGCCAGCGGCGTCGCGATCTCCGAGCGCAACACCCCGAACGTCCCGACGCGAAGGGGCACCACCTGCGTCTCCGGGGCCGCGACCTCCCCGGTCATCGCGATCACCCGGTCGGCGATGTCGTCGAAGTCGACCTGCTCCTCGGGCGTGTGCGAGAGCGTCTCGTGCACGATCGCGATCGACCCGACCCTGCGCACCGCCTCCTCCAGCGCCTCCCTGCCCTCCGGCAGCTGCATCCGCCTGGCCTGGAGCCGCAGCAGCGCGGCCACCGTCTGGAGGTTGTTCTTCACCCGGTGGTGGATCTCCTTGATGGTGGCGTCCTTGGTCATCAGCTCCCGCTCGCGGCGCCGCAGCTCGGTCACGTCCCTGATGAGCACCAGCGCGCCGATCCTCCCGCCGCCGACGACCAGCGGGATCGCCCGCAGCTGCACGACCGTGCCGCCCGACTCCACCTCCGTCTCCCTGGGCTCCCGGCCGCTCGCGACGAGCATCAGGTTCTCGTTGATCGGCTCGTCGGAGTAGCAGAGCGTCGCGGTCGTACGGCCCAGCTCGGCGCCGACCAGGTCGGCGTTGAGGCCCAGCCGCCGGTAGGCCGACAGGGCGTTCGGCGAGGCGTAGGTGACGCGGCCCGCCCGGTCGAGCCGGAGCAGGCCGTCGCCCACCCTCGGCGAGCGGACCAGGATCGGCTCGGCGCCGGAGAACGGGAAGCGGCCCTCGGCCACCATCTGGGCCAGGTCGGAGGCGCTCTGCAGGTAGGTCAGCTCCAACCTGGAGGGGGTGCGCGCGGAGGACAGGTTCGTCGAGCGCTGGATGACGCCCAGGAAGTGGTCGGCCCGCCGTACCGGGATGGTCTCCTCGCGGACCGGCACCCCGCTCGACCAGTCCGGATCGCCCTCGCGGCAGATGCGCCGCTCGTTCCAGGCCGTCTCCAGGAGCGGCCGCTCCCCCTTGGACGCGGTCATCCCCACGATGTCGTCGTGGTAGACCGTCGGCCCCGTGGTGGGTCTCATCTGCGCGATCGCGATCCAGCCGGAACCCTCCTTCAGGGGGATCCACAGGATCAGGTCCGCGAAGGAGAGGTCGGCGAGGAGCTGCCAGTCGGAGACCAGCGAGTGCATCCACTCCAGGTCCGCATCGTCGAGCGCGGTGTGACGAACCGCCAGGTCGCTTAGAGTCGGCACCCGTGCATCATGCGTTCTTTGCAGGCCCGAACGCGAATCGGGTGTGTCCGGCTGGAAAGATGCCGCCTATGGAGCAGACCCCCGACCCGCTGGCCCGGTTCCGCACGGCGGCGGTCACGAGGGAGGCGGCGGGGCTGCGGCGGGTCCTGCGCGCCCGCACCCCCGACGACGACGGCCTGATCGACCTGGCCTCCAACGACTACCTCGGGCTGGCCAGGGACGAGCGGCTGGTCGAGGCGGCCGTGGCGGCCACGCGCGAGTGGGGCACCGGTTCCACCGGTTCCCGTCTGGTCACGGGCTCCACGGCCCTCCACGCGCGCCTGGAGACGCGTCTGCGCGCCTTCGCCGGGGCCGAGGGTGCCCTGGTGTTCTCCTCCGGCTACCTGGCCAACCTGGCCGCCGTCGCGGCCCTGGGCAGGGGCGCCCTGGTGGTCTCGGACGCGGGCAACCACGCGTCGATCGTGGACGCCTGCCGGCTGTCGCGCTCGCGGGTCGCGGTCACCCCGCACGGGGACGTGGCGGCCGTGGAGAAGGCGCTGGCCGACAGGGAGGAGGAGCACGCGATCGTGGTCACCGACGCGGTCTTCTCCGTGGACGGCGACCTGGCCCCGCTCGCGGAGCTGCACGCGGTGACGGTACGGCGAGGCGCGCTGCTGGTCGTCGACGAGGCCCACTCGATCGGGGTCGTCGGCGCCCGCGGGCAGGGCGCGGTGCACGCCGCCGGCCTCGCCGCCGAACCGGGCGTTGTGAGAACGATCACACTGTCCAAATCCCTGGGCTCGCAGGGTGGGGCCGTACTGGGCGCGCCCGAGGTGATCCAGACGCTCGTCGACACGGGACGCTCGTTCATCTTCGACACCGGGCTCGCCCCGGCCAGCGTGGCGGCGGCACTCGCCGCCGTCGATATCCTTCACCATCAGCCCGAACTGCCCGGACGCGTACGAACCAGAGCGAGGGAGCTGGCCGCGATGGCCCGCGATCTCGGCCTGGAGACCGGCGATCCGGCGGGTGCGGTCGTCCCCGTCGTGCTCGGCCGGCCCGAGACCGCGCTCCGGGCCGCCCTCATCTGCGCGGAACGCGGGGTGCGCGCCGGATGCTTCCGGCCGCCCTCGGTACCCGCCGGCCGCTCTTGCCTGCGGTTGACGGCACGGGCCAATCTGAGTTCCGATGATCTAGCGGTGATCCGGGGTGCACTCACCGCCGTGGCCGAGATGAAGGTGACCATGTGAGCGACGACTCCCCGAGGATCCCGAAGTACTACGACGTCAAACGCAGCCTGCTCGCTCTCACCAAGAGCCTGCCCGCGGGCAGCGCCCTGCCTCCGGAACGAGCCCTCGCGGTCCGCTTCGAGACGTCGCGCACGACCGTGCGCCAGGCTCTGTCCGAGCTCGTGGTCGAGGGCCGCCTGGTGCGCATCCAGGGCAAGGGGACGTTCGTCGCGCAGCCCAAGGTCGCCCAGGTCCTCCAGCTCACCTCCTACACAGGGAACCTGAGGACCGCCGGCCTCGAACCCGACACCAAGATCCTCGACACCAGTTACGTCACCGCCGACGAGCCGCTCGCCCGCCGCCTGGCCATCAACGCCGGTGGCCGCGTGCTGCGCATCCACCGGCTGCGCCTGGCCAACGGCGAGCCGATGTCGATCGACACCACCCACCTGTCGGCCCGGCGCTTCCCCCGGCTGCGGCGCGAGCTGGAGATGCACTCCTCGCTGTACGAGACGCTGTACAACGCCTACAACGTGCGGCTGACCGACGCCGAGGAGATCATCGAGACCGTGCTGGCCACGCCGTACGACGCGCAGGTGCTCGGCGTCGACGTCGGCCTGCCGATGCTCCTGCTCACCCGGCACGCCTTCGACGCGGACGGCAACCCGGTCGAGTGGGCCCAGTCCCTGTACCGGGGAGACCGCTACAAGTTCGTCACCCGCCTGCGCCGCCCCTGACCGGGCCGCACGCGCCCGTACGGTCCGGTCCGCCCTAAGGTGAGACGGGTGAGCATTCTCGTGGTCACCGGGACCGACACCGGGGTGGGCAAGACGGTCGTCACCGCGGCGGTGGCCGCGCTCGCCGGGGAGCGGGGCTCCTCGGTGGCGGTGGTGAAGCCCGCGCAGACCGGGGTGTCCGGTGCCGATCCGGGCGACGTGGACGACGTCATCCGGCTGTCCGGGCTGCGGACGACCTTCGAGCTGGCCAGGTACCCCGCCGCCCTGTCCCCGGCCGCGGCGGCGCGCCTGTCCGGCCTGCCGCCGGTCTCCGTCACGCGGGCGGCGGCCAGGATCGAGGAGCTGGCCGAATCCCACCGGCTGGTGATCGTCGAGGGGGCGGGCGGGCTGCTCGTCCGCTTCGACGAGGAGGGGGCGACCCTGGCCGAACTCGCGCGGGCGCTCTCGGCCCCGGTGCTCCTGGTGGCCAGGGCCGGGCTGGGCACGCTCAACCACACCGCGCTGACGCTGGAGGCGATGGCCCACCGGGGGCTGGAGCCCGCCGGGGTGGTGATCGGCTCCTGGCCGGCCGAACCCGGCCTCGCCGAGCGGAGCAACGTGACGGACCTGGAGATGCTGGCCGCCCGGCCGCTGGCGGGCGCCCTCCCCGAGGGGGCCGGGTCGCTGGAGCGCGACGCCTTCCTCCTCGCGGCCCGCGCGGGGCTGGGCCCGGCACTGGGTGGCGGCTTCGACCCCGCCGCCTTCCGCGCCACCCTTAGGCTTTCCCCGTAGCCGAAGCCGCGGATCCTCTCCACTCGGAGGTACCAATGAGCGACATCCTCGAAACGGCCCGTACGCAGGTGCTGGAGGAGGGCCGCGGTCTCGACGCGGCGCAGGCGCTGCGCTGCCTGGAGCTGCCCGACGACCGCCTGGCCGAGCTGCTGGCCCTCGCCCACGAGGTGCGGATGAAGTGGTGCGGCCCGGAGGTGGAGGTCGAGGGGATCGTCTCCCTCAAGACCGGCGGCTGCCCGGAGGACTGCCACTTCTGCTCGCAGTCGGGACAGTTCACCTCCCCGGTCCGCGCCGTCTGGCTGGACATCCCCTCGCTGGTCGAGGCCGCCAGGGAGACCGCGGCGACGGGAGCCACCGAGTTCTGCATCGTGGCCGCCGTACGGGGCCCCGACCAGCGGCTGATGGACCAGGTCCGCCAGGGTGTGAAGGCGATCCGCGAGGCCGTCGACATCAACGTCGCGTGCTCGCTGGGCATGCTCACCCGCGAGCAGGTGGAAGAGCTGGCCGAGATGGGCGTGCACCGCTACAACCACAACCTGGAGACCGCGAGGTCGCACTTCGGGAAGGTCGTCACCACCCATACCTGGGAGGAGCGCTGGGACACCTGCCTGATGGTGCGCGAGGCCGGGATGGAGCTGTGCTGCGGCGGCATCGTGGGCATGGGCGAGTCGCGGGAGCAACGCGCCGAGTTCGCCGGGCAGCTCGGCGAGCTGGCCCCCGACGAGGTCCCGCTGAACTTCCTCAACCCGCGTCCGGGCACCCCCTTCGCGTCCTTCCCGCTGCTGGAGGGCTCGGAGGCGCTGCGGACGATCGCCACCTTCAGGCTCGCGCTGCCCCGCACGATCCTGCGCTACGCCGGTGGCCGCGAGCTGACCCTGGGCGACCTGGGCACCCGCGACGGCATGCTCGGCGGCATCAACGCGATCATCGTGGGCAACTACCTGACCACCCTGGGCCGCACGGCCGAGGCCGACCTCGGCCTGCTGGCGGACCTCAGGATGCCCATCAAGGCGCTCTCCGACACCCTCTGACCCCCTCTGACACCCTCTGACACCCTCTGATCCCATCTGTCCCCGCGCGAGGACTCCTCGCGGAGACGCGGGGAGACGAGGGGAACCGCGCGGGCCGGTTCACCGTCCCGGCGGGCCCGCGAGGGGCTCGCGACCAGGTGCTGGGCGGCTTATCTCCCGACAGACACGACATGTTCCGGCCGCATTAGGCGAAGGGATCTGGGCAGGGAGAACAATCCCTGTCCGGCTAAGTGACTGACTGGTAGGTTGCGCGATATGGAGTCTCCCAAGCACGCAGGTGACATAGCGGTCGCCGTCTCCAAGGCATACGGCATCGAGACCATGTTCACCCTGTCCGGCGGGCACGTCTTCCCGCTCTACGACGGTGCGGTCCACGAGGGCATGCCCATTTTGGACGTCCGCCACGAGCAGAGTGCCGTCTTCGCCGCCGAGGCGACCGCCCGTCTGACGCGCAAACCCGGGCTGGCGGTGCTCACGGCGGGCCCCGGCATCACCAACGGCGTCAGCGGGGTGGCCACCGCGCATTTCAACGGATCCCCCGTGGTGGTCATGGGAGGCCGCGCCCCGCAGTCGCGCTGGGGGTCGGGCGCGCTGCAGGAGATCGACCACCCGCCGCTGTTCGCGCCCATCACCAAGCTGGCCTTCACCGGCTCCGGCGCCGACTCCGTCGCGCAGGACGTGGAGATGGCCTTCCGCACCGCGCTCGCCCCGCACCGCGGCCCCGTCTTCCTCGACTTCCACATGGACCACCTCTTCTCGGCCGCGCCCGCGCTGGAGGAGGCCCCCGAGACGCTGACCCCGTCGCCGCTGGAGCCCGACCCCGAGGCGCTCGCCACGATCGCCCAGCTGATCGCCGAGGCCCAGCACCCGGTGCTGGTGCTCGGCTCCGACGTGTGGATGGACCGCGCCGAGGAGGTCGCCAGGAGCTTCGTCGAGGAGTACCGCCTGCCCGTCATCCCCAACGGCCAGGGCCGCGGCATCCTGCCCGCCGGTCACGAGCTGCTGGTCACCCGGGCCAGGGGGATGGCGTTCTCGCAGGCCGACCTGGTGATCGTGGCGGGCGCCCCGATCGACTTCCGCCTCGGCTACGGCTGGTTCGGCGGCAAGGACGGCGCCCCGCTCGCCAAGGTCGTGCACCTGGCCGACGCGCCGTCACAGCTGACCACGCACATGGACCCCGCGGCCGTCGCCGCCGGCGACCTCTCGCTGCTCTTCTGGAGCCTCGGCGCGGCCTGCGCCAACGCGGGCGTCTCCCCCAAGACCTACGCGCCCTGGGTGACGCGGCTGTCCGAGGCGGCTTCTGCCGCCATCGCCGCCGACACCGCCCTGCTGGAGTCCGCCTCCGACCCGATCCACCCGATGCGGATCTACGGGGAGCTGGGCAAGGTCCTCGCCGACGACGCCGTGGTGATCGGCGACGGCGGCGACTTCGTCTCGTACGCGGGCAAGTACGTCGAGCCCCGCCAGCCCGGCAACTGGCTCGACCCGGGCCCGTACGGCTGCCTGGGCACCGGCCTGGGCTACGCCATCGCCGCCAGGATCGCGCGTCCCTCCTCGCAGGTGGTGCTGCTGCTCGGCGACGGCGCGGCCGGCTTCTCGCTGATGGATGTCGACACGCTGGTGCGCCACCGCCTGCCCGTCGTGATGATCTGCGGCAACAACGGCATGTGGGGCCTGGAGAAGCACCCCATGCAGATGCTCTACGGCTACGACGTGGCCGCCGAGCTGCAGCCGCAGTGCCGCTACGACCAGGTGGTGACCGCACTCGGCGGCGGCGGAGAGCTCGTCACCGACCCGTCGGAGATCGGCCCGGCCCTGCGCCGCGCGTTCGACTCCGGCATCCCCTACATGGTGAACATCGCCACCGACCCCTCGGTGGCCTACCCCCGGCACACCACGGGCGTCTAGCGAAGCGTCACCGGGCTCGCGCACGGGGACCGTGAGGTCCGCGGCGCGAGCCCGTCGTCACATCTGGCGAGGCTAGGGCTTGCCGGTCGCCGTCGGCGTCCCGGAGGGCGTCGGCGGGCAGTCGGCGATGGCGGCGATGATCTCCACCGGCTTGGACGGGTCCCACATCGTGCCCCCGCCCGGGCGCGACTCGACCACCTCGGTGCAGTGCTCCGGCTTGACGTCGGCGCTGTAGGAGAGCGTCACCTTGAAACCCGCCTGCTTGAGCGCCGCGCTCGCCGCCTCCGGCTTGAAGCCGATGGTGTTCGGGACGCTCTTCTTCGGCTTGGGCGTCGGGGTCGGTGTCGGGGTGGGGGTCGGTTTCGGCGTCTTCGTGGCCGCCGTCGGGGTGGGGGTCGGCTTCGGCGTCCTCGTGGCCGCCGTCGGGGTGGGCCGGTCGTTCGGCTCTCCGCGCGTCACCGACGGCCTGGGCGACGGCCTGTTGGTCTTTCTTCCCGGCGGCTTCGTCGTCTTGTCCTCGGCGGGTGTGGCCACAGGTGGCTTCATGGGGCCGGCGCCCGAGGCCTCCTGGGAGGCCGCCATGCTGTTGATCGCCACCGCGACGAGGCCCGCGCACATCACGGCCGCGACCGCCGACACCGCGACCAGCCCGCTCTTGCGCCGCGGCTTCTGCGCGGCGCGGCGGCGGCCCTGCGCGCCCGCCTCGACGGCTCCGGCTCCCATCGTCGGCGCGGTGGAGTGCTGCGATCCCTGCCAACTGCCGGTCGGCTGCTGCTGCGCCCCCTGCCAGTTCCCCGTCGGCGCCTGGGCACCCTGCCAGTTGCCGGTGGGAGCCTGCGCCCCCTGCCAGCCCGTCTGCGGCACGGCCGCTCCCTGGCCCTGCCAGCCGGCCTGCCCTTGCGGGCCTCCCTGGGGGGCCTGGGCCTGCCAGCCGGTCTCCGGCGGCGCGGCGCGCTGCGCGGACGACAGCGTGTCGTCGCCCCCCGTGCCGAACGCGGCCTGCTTCGCGGCGGAGCTCATCGCCGCGGCGCTGGGGAAGCGCCGGGCCGGATCCTTGGCGAGGGAGCGCTCCACAAGCGCGCGAACCGCGGGCGGGACGTCCGGCGGCAGCGGCGGAGGCGCCTCGCGGATGTGCTTGAGCGCGATGGTGACGGGTGTGTCACCGTCGAACGGGCGCTGCCCGGCCAGGCACTCGTACGCCACCACGCCCAGCGCGTAGATGTCCACCGCGGGCGTGACGGGCGCGCCCTCGGCCTGCTCGGGCGCGCAGTAGGCGGCGGTGCCGAGCACCATGCCCGCGTCCGTGAGCCGGCTCGCGGTGTCTGACCTGGCGATGCCGAAGTCGGTGAGCACGAGCGTGCCGTCCGAGCGCACCAGCAGGTTGCCCGGCTTGATGTCCCGGTGGACGATGCCCTGGTCGTGGACCGCCTGCAGTGCCGAGGCCGCCTGGGCGATGAGGTCCATCGCGGCCCCTGGAGCGATCCTTCGCAGCCGCCCGAGCAGGCGGTCGAGCGGCTCGCCGTCGACGAACTTCATCACCAGGTATGCCGTCGCCCCCGCGCCGGGCACCTCGTGAACCCCGTAGTCGTAGACGTCGACGACCCCGGGATGGTTGATCGTCGCCATCGCCCGGGCCTCGCCCTGGAAGCGAACCAGGAAGCCCGGATCGTCCGTACGGCCCGGGAGCAGCACCTTTACGGCGACAGTGCGGGCCAGGACGATGTCCTCGCCCTTCCACACCTCGCCCATACCGCCGGCGCCGATGCGGGTGCTTAGGCGATACCGCCCCGCCAGCGTCGTGCCTTGGGCCACCATGACTCCCCCGTAACCCTCTCCACTCCTACCTCAGAGCTCTCCAACAAAGCGGATCCTCGTCGCGGCACCGTCACAGCGCTGTAACGAAACCCTGCATGCCGTATGGCTCACAAACGAGACGCGTGCCGTAGCATCGCACAAAACCTGACACTTATGGGCGTACTTATGCACCTTGCAGGCCCTCGCGTCCAGGGACACTCGGGAGTCCCTCAGGAAACAGCCAGCCCGGGTGTCACGGCGTCACCCCGCGATGTTCGCGGCAAACTCCGTAAAACCCTACAAGGGTAGGCAAAGAACACCCAAGCCGGGGTGAAACCGGCCGATACCGGCCCCCCGTGGTGTTGCGCCCGGCTGGTCAGCCGCTCGCCGTACCTTGCCCGGCGGTCAGCCGCTCGCCGTATCCCGCTCGGCTGTGTCAGCCGCTCGCCGTATCCCGCTCAGCTGTGTCAGCCGCTCGTCGTGCCGTGCTCGGCGCAGCGCGCGGACCAGCCGCCGGGGGTCACCTGCACCACCATCCGGCGACGGCAGCGAGAGCAGTAACGGGGCGGCTCCATCGCACGGGCCGCCAGGCACGCGGCGTGGTCGGCCTCGCCCTCCGGGCGTCCGCAGTGGTCGCAGTACGGGGTCACGGGACCAGACCCTATGCTGGCGCGCATGACGCTCGCTCCCGGTCCGCAGGCACGGCTTCTCATCATGGTGGAAAGGGAGGACACCGCGACGAAGATCGGCAGCGGTGACGTCCCGGTGCTGGCCACGCCCCGCCTGCTGGCCCTGGCCGAACAGGCGACCGTCCAGGCGATCGCGGACGCCCTCGCACCGGGCCAGACCTCCGTGGGCACCCGGGTCTCCCTGGAGCACCTGGAGGCCAGCCCGGTCGGCACGCACGTCGAGATCACCGTCGAACTCACCGAGGTCGACGGGCGCCGCCTGGTCTTCGGCTTCACCGCCCGCGACCGGAAGGCCGTCGTCGCCTCGGGGACGATCGAACGCGTGGTCGTCGACCGCGAGCGCTTCCTCGCGCGTCTCGCCCGCGACGGCGAAACTACTCGATGACGGCGATCAGGTCACCCTCCTGGATGACGTCGCCCTCGGTGACCTGCAGCTTGGAGACCACACCGCGGTCCTCGGCGAGGACCGGGATCTCCATCTTCATCGACTCGAGGATGACCAGGGTGTCGCCGTCCTCGACGGGGTCACCCTCGGCCACGAGGATCTTCCAGACGTTCGCCACCATCTCGGCGCGGATCTCAGCCACCGGAAACTCCCATCCTTCGACGTTCCTCAACTGTGCCAGACAGAGCTGATCATGTCCGCATGCGAGCCACCAGTCCCGTGTCGTAGTTCCCGCTGACGAACTCCGGCCGCTCCAGCGGCTCGGCGCGGAAGGGAACCCCGCCACGGCCTCACGGGCATGCTCCAGCGCCTCGCGCCTCGTCTTCGCGAACACACACAGCTTGAGGTCTAAAGACGGTTGATCGGGGCCAGCCTGTCGATCACCCGGGCCATCGCCTCGACGACCGTCGGGTCGTACTCCCGCCCCACGCCGAGCCTGAGCCGCTCCAGGGCGGCACCCGCCCGGTCTCGGTCGCTGGAACCGCCAACGAGATCGTCATAGGCGTTGGCCGCCTTGATGATGCGGCTCGCCATCGGCGGCAGCTCCGCGCAGGTGTCGCACTGGCGGCGGACGATCTCGGCCACCCGGTCCAGCACCCCGGTCTGCCTGATCACCTCCGCGCCCAGCTCGGCGATGCGCCGCGCCTGCTCGGGGTCGGTGAGGACCGTGGCGCCGCCGGGAATGGGATCGCGCAACGACAGCTGGCCGATGTCGTGCATGAGCGCGGCGTACTCGAGCTCCAGCAGCTCGGGCTCCGCCGTGCCGAGCTCCCGCCCGACCGCCACCGACAGGCGGCTCACCCGGCGGGAGTGGCCCGGCTCGACGTACCCGCCGACCTCGGTGACCCGCGCGAGCGCCCGTACGGTCTGCAGGTAGGTGGCCCTGATCCCGGCGTACTTGCGGAAGGCGACCTGGGTGACCAGCAGCGGCGCGGCGAAGACCAGCAGCGCGGTCATGCCCATGCTGTGCGAGGCGAGTGCGAGCAGGATGCCCGAGGCGGCGACGGCGGCCCCCAGCGGCGCGGCCATCCACAGCTCGTCGTGGACGGCCACCCTGAGGGCGGCCCGCACCTGCTCGGCCCGGATCGCGGCGGCCAGCAGCACGTCGACGACCACGGTGAGCAGGATGAACAGGGCCATCACGCCGAGCGCGGGCCACCAGCCGCTCTCCCCCTCCCTGGCCAGGTCGAACAGCGGCCCGGCCAGCGGCCGGTAGGCCAGCGCGAGCAGGGCACCGGTGAAGAGCCTGCGCGCCATCCCGTCCAGCTGGGGCGGGCGGCCCACCGCGAGGTGCGGCAGCGCCCCCGCCACCATGCCGACCGCCAGCACCGCGACGACCTGCAGCGCCGAGTGCTCCGCGGGGACGCCGCCCATGTCCAGCAGGAGCGTGTAGCCGAGCGCGGCCGCCGCGCCGATCGGCGCCACCTCCCTGTTGCCGGGCATGGTGAGCCTGGCCAGCTCCCCGATCGCGATCAGCGCGCCGAAGGCGACGGCGATCTGGGGGTCGAGCAGGCCAGTCGCGGCCGTGTGGGCCACCCCGGCCACCGCCAGGAGCCCCGCCGCGCAGATCAGCAGGAGCTGGCCCGAGTCGAGCGTCTGGAAAACCCGGTTGGCACCGGAGCCGTTCATCGCTCGGACACCACCTGGATGGGCACGGTCGGGTCGTCGTGGTCCTTCGCGGTGGTCTCCGACACGTCGGCCGGGGGCGTGACGACCGTGCGCGGCGGCTCCCAGCCGTCACGGTCGACGGCCTTGACGAACGCGACCACCATCACCGGGTCGAACTGGGTGCCGGCGCCCTTGCGCAGCTCGGCCATCGCCACCTCCTGCGAGCGGGCGATGCGGTAGGAGCGGTCGGAGGTCATCGAGTCGAAGGCGTCGGCCACCGCGATGATCCTGGCGAACTCCGGGATCTCGTCGCCGGCCAGCCCCATCGGGTAACCCTTGCCGTCCTGCCGCTCGTGGTGGTGCATGATCCCGGCGAACGCCTCGTCCAGGAAGTCGATGCCCCGCACGATCTCCAGCCCGCGCATCGGGTGGAGCTGGATGGCCGCGAGCTCCTCCTCGCTGAGCGGGCCGTCCTTCTGCAGCACCTTGGTCGGCACGCCCAGCTTGCCCACGTCGTGGAGCATCCCGGCGTAGCGGATCGCGCGCAGCCGCTCGGGCCCCATGCCGATCTCCTCGGCGATCATGCCCGCTGCCAGGGAGACGCGGGTGCAGTGACCGCGCGTGTAGTAGTCCTTGGTCTCCACGGCCTGGCAGAGCGCGGCGATCGTCGCGTCGTAGGAGCGCTGCTGCGCGAGGTACTGGCCGAAGGCCCAGCGGGCCACGAAGAGCGGGAGCAGCACGAGCACCGCGGAGATCGAGCTGACCGTGGCCCACAGCCCGGCGATCAGCAGGCCGAAGGTGGCGTAGCCGAAGTAGGAGACCATGAACTGCGCCACGCCCCGCAGCGGCACCTGGTCGGCCTGGCCGGTGAGCTTCAGCACGATCGCGATCAGGACGAAGTTGAGGGGCACGAAGACGGCCGCCGCGCCCGCGAACGGCACGATGATGTCGTCGAACCCGGCGATGGTCGGCACCCCGGACCGGCCGCCGAGCCACACGTAGACCCGGCCCGCGACGTAACCGCAGATGGCGAACTGGGCGCTGTTGAACAGCCGCTTCACCAGCGGCAGGCCGGGCCGCACGCTGAACATGGCCGTCATGCCGACCAGCGCCGCCCCCTCGGGGCCGAGCAGCACCACCGCGGCGAGCACGGCGGAGAAGCTGACCGACACCGCCGCCTGCCGGACGTGCAGCAGGGTGGGCACCGACTCGCACACCAGGAACAGCAGGGCCAGCACCATGAGGTTGGACCAGTCGAGCGGATCCAGCCGGCCGTCCTCGGCCACGTTGTATCCGAGCAGCGCGAACGCGGCTCCGATGACCAGGATCAAATAGACCTTGGCAAACCACGGCAGTCCACGCAAAGCGGCCACCCTAGTGTTCCTTCAGGGGCGCGTGCTCAGGTCCAGGAAATCCCAGGAAAGACCGGGGTGACCGTTTCCTTTAACATGCGCTGCCTCCACGTCGATTTCGCACCCAGGTTATCGAAGCGAACCTGCTCAGGAGAGCGAGACGGCCAATCGCAAGCAAAGCGTAATCAAGCAATCACCGGCCGCCATCGACGGCCGGTGACCGCGGCGTCACAGGCTCGCGAGCCTCGTCCTCGCCCAGTCGAGGGTGCTCTTCAGCCCGGCGGCCAGGTCCGTCTGAGGACGCCAGCCGAGCCCTTCGAGCGCGGGGGCCGGGTCGACGGCCATCGCGGGGAGGTCGCCCAGCCGGGTGGGAGCCGTGCCGGGCTCGTCAGGGACGCCCGCCGCCTCCGCGACCAGGGAGTGCAGCCTCCGGTCGGTGGTCTGGACGCCGGTGCCCAGGTTGAACCGGCCGCCGCCGCCCTCGGTGCCGCAGGCGCGGGCGAAGCCGTCCACCACGTCGTCGACGAAGATGTAGTCGCGGGTCTGGTCGCCTTCGCCGTACACCACCGTGGGGGTGCCGTTGAGCAGCGCGTCGGTGAAGATGGCGACCACCCCCGCCTCGCCGTCGGGCGACTGGCGCGGGCCGTAGACGTTGGAGAGCACCAGGGTGGTGTAGTCGATGCCGTGCAGCGCCTTGAACGTGGCCAGGTAGGTCTCCGCGCTCAGCTTGGAGGCCGCGTACGGGGAGCGCGGGTCGGTCGCCGCGCCGCCGGGGACCGGGATGACCGCCGGCCTGCCGTACACCGCGACCGAGGAGGCGAAGACGACCTTGCGGGTGCCTCCGTGGTGGGCGGCCTGCAGGACCGACGCGGTGCCCTCGACGTTGAGCCGGGCGTCGTGGACCGGGTCGGCCACGCTCTTGCGCACGCTGATCTGCGCGGCGAGGTGGCAGACGACCTCGGGCCGCCACTCGGCGGCCAGGCCGATCAGGGCCGGGTCACGGATGTCCATCACGTGCAGGGCGAACAGGGGGCTCTCCGCGGCGCGGGTCAGGTTGTCGCGGTCGCCCCCCGACAGGTCGTCCACCACCGCGACCTCGTGTCCGTCGGCCAGCAGCCGGTCGACGAGGGTGGATCCGATGAATCCCGCCCCGCCGGTTACGAGTATGCGCATGGTGAACCCCCGTCGTCGTATGGCCAAGGCCGTACGAGAGATCCTAGGAGGTCAGTGGGCCAGCTCGGAGCGGACCTGGTCGATACGGCTGAGCACCTTGGCCCGCAGGTCGGCCGAGACCTGGTCACAGCCGCAGTGCTTGGCCACGAGCTGCTTGACGACCTGTTCCAGGCCGTACTCCTCCAGGCAGGGGTGACACTCGTCCAGGTGCTCGCGGATGTCGGCGCAGTCGCCCTCGTCGAGCTCGCCGTCCAGGTAGGTGTAGACCTTGTCCAGAACCTCGCGACAGTCGGTGTCGTGGTGGTTGCCGCAGCTCATGCGATCACCCAGCCCCAGGAGCCCGCGCCGGCGGGCTCGTCGTTCCTGTCTCGCTCGCTCACTTCGCACCTTCCGCGGGAACCAGGCCACGCTCGCGGGCGTAGTCCTCGAGTTGGGTCCGCAGCTGGCGACGGCCACGGTGCAGCCGCGACATCACGGTCCCGATGGGGGTCCCCATGATGTCGGCGATCTCCTTGTACGGGAAGCCCTCGACGTCGGCGAGATAGACCGCGATGCGGAACTCCTCGGGAAGCGCAGCCAGCGCCCGCTTCACGTCGGTGTCGGGAAGGTGCTCGAGCGCCTCGATCTCCGCCGACTTCAGCCCGGCCGAGGTGTGGGACTCGGCCCTGGCCAGCTGCCAGTCCTCGATCTCCTCGGCGCCCGACTGCTTGGGCTCCCGCTGCTTCTTGCGGTAACTGTTGATGAAAGTGTTCGTCAGGATCCGGTAAAGCCACGCCTTGAGGTTCGTGCCTTGCTGGAACTGATGGAAGGACGCGAAGGCCTTCGCGAAGGTCTCCTGAAGAAGGTCCTCGGCGTCCGCGGGGTTCCGGGTCATCCGAAGCGCGGCGGAGTAGAGCTGGTCGAGATAGGGCATGACATCCCGCTCGAACCGTGTGCTCCGCTGCTCCAGAGTCTCCTCGTCTGTCGCAGGGACCTGACCCACCCCCTTAAGATCGCCGGAGTCCTGCTGACGCGGGACACCGTACTGAGCGGAGAATACCCGCTCATCAGGGAGAGGCCGATCACCGGGGCGGGTGACGGGTTCGATCAAGGCGAGCATCTGCTTGCCAACCTCCGAAAGGATCGTGCGTTGTCCGCTTGCAACACGCCCGCACCGCCATCTGTTCCCGCAAGATAGAAGGTGACGAACGACCCGGTACGGGGAAAAAGAAGGTACGTACCGGTAGGTAGTCGAACCACCACCGGATCCTCCCGACGCCAGGAGCTGCTTGTGCTGCCCATCCCGGCCGAAGAGCTGAACGGCTCAGGTGCGCTCGGGCCGTACTGGACCTTTTACCACGCGGTCGTGGCCGAGCAACTGAGCCGATGGCTGCCGGAAACCCCGTCCACCGTCCTCGACATGTCCTGCGGCGACGGCCGCTGGGCCGTCCAGGCGGCGAAGGCCGGACACCGGGTGGTCGAGGTGGTCGACTTCCGCAGGCCCGCGACCGGCCGGCCGCTGCACGACATCTCCAGGGTCAGCCAGGTGCGCGCCGACGACCTGCGCTTCCTTCCCGACTGCAGCGTGGACGCCGTGCTCGCCGAGGAGCGCGCGATGTCGGTGGAGCTCATGGCCGAGTCCGCGATCGGTGACGTCGCCCGGGTCCTGCGTCCCGGCGGCCAGGCGCTGGTCTGCGTCGACTCCCTGGTGCTGGGGATGGCGATCCTCGCCGAGCAGAACTACTGGGCCCATCTGCGCCAGACCGGCGAGGTCATGCTCGTGCCCTGGCCCGACGGCAGCATCACCCGCTGCTTCAGCAGCGCCCAGCTCCGCGAGCTGCTCACCGACGCCGGGCTGGAGGTCGAGTGGATACGCCCCCGCACGGTGCTGTCGCCCTCGACGGTCGACCACGTGCTCGCCTCCGACTCCCGGGCGCTCGCCTGGCTGGTCAACACGGAGCTGGACACCCACCCGGACGACGACGACACGGTGGGCATCCACCTGGTGGCCAGCGCCCGGCGCCCCGGCTGATCACCCATGCCCGGCACACTCAGCGCCTGCGCTCGCGCCTGGACTGGCACGGCACGCAGCGGGCCGCCTCGGGCCGCGCCTCCAGCCTGCTCTCGGGGACCGGCGCGCCGCAGTCGGCGCAGAGGCCGTACTCCCCCTCGTCCATCCGCCTGAGCGCCTCCAGCACCGAGTGGCGGTGCCGGGTGGCCACCTCCAGCAGGGCACGGTTGCGATCGGAGTCGGTCAGGTCGGAGCCGCCGTCGGCGGGCGACCGATCCCGTTCCCGTACTGCGGGGGAGTCCCCGCGGAGCACTCCGATGGACCGGTCGAGTTCGGCGAGCATGCTCTTCAGGCGCTCGCGCGCGGTCGCGACATCCACGAATCCGCACCTCCGGGAAGCCGGGGCGGCCTGTGAAGAAGATCCCCGACTCTCCCGTCAGGCGCAAAAAAAGGGGGCTCTGTGACGGCGGGGCCTCGCGACCTCGTCACCGTGGCCGGTACGCCACTCCGATCACGAAGCACCGCTTTCCTCACCGGATGCCCACTTGACGGAAGTTTTACACCGAATTACCCACCGCTTTAGGAAAAGCGCCCGATCCTCAGGAGCCCCGGCCCCTACGGCTCCAGCGGCTCGACGAGCTCCGGGCTGTTGTTCCGCACCGAGTTGACGGCGGTGGAGACCGGATGGATCTCCAGCCCCGTGGAGCCCGCCGGGATCAGGAACCCCTTCGCGTCGGGCGTCCCGGGGTCGAGCCACTCGCCCCAGCGGTCGCGCTCGATCAGCATCGGCATCCGGTCGTGGACTATGCCCGCCTCGTCCACGGCGTCGGTCGTGATGATCGTGCAGGTCACCAGCCAGGAGAGCGGGTCGTCGTCGTCGCGGCCCCGGTCGCGCCAGAACTCGTACAGTCCCGCCATGGCCATCACGCCGCCGTCGGCGGGGCGGACGAAGTAGGGCTGCTTCTTCGGCTTGCCCTTGGCGTCCTTCTCGTCCAGCACGGCCCACTCGTAGTAGCCGTCGGCCGGGATCAGGCACCTGCGCTCGGCGAACGCCTTGCGGTAGGCGGGCTTCTCGGCCACCGTCTCCACCCGCGCGTTGATCATCTTCGAGCCGATGGACGGGTCCTTCGCCCAGGCCGGGACCAGCCCCCAGCGGACCACGCGGAGCTGCCTGACCGGCCCTCCGTCCGGCTCGGACTTCGGCACCCGGCTCATCACCGCGTACACCGGTTTGGTGGGGGCGATGTTGTAGTCGGGCCTGAGCTCGTCGTCGGCCGCCCCGTCGAGCTCGACCTGGAACTCCTCCAGCAACTCCTGCTTGCCTCGCGCAGACGCGTATCTTCCGCACATATCTCCACTTTCCCACGCCACGACACACCGGGGAGTCTCCGACCCCATTTCCGATCTTGCCCCGCACCGCCGCCTGTGCCGCCGGGCGTCGCGGTGACGACGCTTTTACCCGGCTCACCCGGATCCTCACCTCATCGGTCACGCGAACCCCTCCGTACCCGGACGCGAACGGACGCGAACGGGCACCGACGAGCACGGACGGGCGGCGTGGTGCGGGCACCGGTAGGCTTTTGACCATGTCCGCTCCGCTGTGGCCCGCGCCGACCGCGACCGAACCCGTCCGCGCGACCGTCCCCCTGCCCGGGTCGAAGTCCGTGACCAACCGCGCGCTGCTGCTCGCCGCGCTGGCCGAGGGACCCGGCACGGTACGCCTGGCGCTGCGCAGCCGCGACGCCGACCTGATGGCGGACGCGCTGCGGGCGCTGGGCACGACGATGGTCCCCTCCAACGAGAGCGCCTCAAGCGTCGACTGGGCGATCACGCCCGGTCCCGTCACCGGCGGGGCCCGCGTCGACGTGGGGCTGGCGGGCACGGTCATGCGCTTCGTGCCGCCGATGGCGGCGCTGGCCGACGGCGAGGTCTTCTTCGACGGCGACCCGCACGCCCGCAAGCGCCCGATGGGCCCGATCCTGGGCGCGCTGCGCGCCCTCGGCGCCGAGGTGACGGGTGACGCCCTGCCGTTCACGGTACGAGGGCCGCTGACCGGAGGCGAGGTCAGGCTCGACGCGTCCGGCTCGTCGCAGTTCCTCTCCGGCCTGCTGCTGACGGCGGCGCGCTTCGAGAAGGGCGTGACGGTGCGCCACGAGGGCCCGCCGATCCCCTCGCAGCCGCACATCCTGATGACCGTCCAGATGCTCCGCGAGTTCGGCGTCGCGGTGGACGACTCCGAGCCCGACGTCTGGCGGGTCGAGCCCGGCCCCATCGGGGCGAGGGACTTCACGGTGGAGCCCGACCTGTCCAACGCGGCGCCCTTCCTGTGCGCCGCCATGGTGACCGGCGGCACGGTCACCGTCCCCGACTGGCCCGAGCGGACGACCCAGCCGGGCGACCAGCTCCGCACCCTGCTGACCGGCATGGGCGCCTCGGTGCGGCACACGCCCGAAGGGCTGGAGGTCACCGGCACCGGGCGGATCAACGGCATCGAGGCCGACCTGCGCGACGTGGCCGAGCTGACCCCGACGATCGCCGCGCTGGCCGCCCTCGCGAGCACGCCCAGCAGGATCGGCGGCGTCGCCCACATCCGCGGGCACGAGACCGACCGGCTGGCCGCCCTGGTCGCCGAGATCAACGGCCTCGGCGGCGACGCGAACGAGACCGAGGACGGCCTGGAGATCAGGCCCCGCCCGCTCACCGGCGGGGTGTTCCACTCCTACGCCGACCACCGGATGGCCACAGCCGGAGCGGTGATCGGGCTGGCCGTGCCCGGCGTCGAGGTGGAGGACATCGCCACCACGGGTAAGACCCTCCCCGAGTTCGCCTCCATGTGGGCGGGCATGCTGCGTGGCGCGCGGTGAGGGGCGACCGGTCGGCAGGCACCGCGGCCCTTCTCGGGGGCACACCGGGCCGGACAAGGCGGAGAAACTGAGAAAGCGCGAGTACGACGAGGACGACGTCAGGATCAGGCCCGGAAAGGGGTCTCGGCCCCGGACCAGGATCCGCCCTGCCCACGAGGACGCGATCCCGGCGTTCGTGGTCGCCGTCGACCGCGGGCGCTACACGTGCCTGGTCGAGTCGGCGGGCGAGAAGGGCCGCCGCCGCAAGAAGGACCAGGCGGAGGGCGCCGCGATGAGCGGCCGGGTCGTGGTCGCCATGAAGGCGCGCGAGCTGGGCCGCAAGGGCATCGTGGTCGGCGACCGGGTGGCCCTGGTGGGCGACGTCTCCGGCATGGCCGACACGCTGGCCCGCGTCGTGCGGGTGGAGCCCCGCACCTCCATGCTCCGCCGCTCCGCGGACGACACCGACAACACCGACGGCATCGAGCGTCCCGTGGTCGCCAACGCCGACCAGCTCGTCATCGTGACGGCCCTGGCTGACCCGCCGCCCCGGCCCCGCATGATCGACCGGATGCTCGTCGCGGCCTTCGACGCCGACATCGACCCGATGCTCTGCCTCACCAAGTCCGACCTCGCCTCGCCCGACGAGCT
Organism: Streptosporangium sp. NPDC002721; assembly: GCF_042888905.1. Classification (NCBI taxonomy): domain Bacteria; kingdom Bacillati; phylum Actinomycetota; class Actinomycetes; order Streptosporangiales; family Streptosporangiaceae; genus Streptosporangium; species Streptosporangium sp. NPDC002721. Next base: position 11,331 of record NZ_JBIAQI010000053.1, on the reverse strand, counting down.
GGTCTCGCTGTACGACCCCCTCGGGGTGCCGTACGTGGTGGTCCAGAAGGGTGGCGGCCTGGAAGAGGTGCGAGAGCGCCTGAAGGGCCGGATCAGCGTGCTCGTCGGCCACTCGGGGGTGGGCAAGTCGACGCTGGTCAACGCCCTGGTGCCGGACGCCAACCGGGCCGTCTCCCACGTGAACGCGGTGACCGGCCGGGGTCGTCACACCTCCACGTCGGCCGTCGCCCTGGAACTGCCGGAGGGCGGCTGGATCATCGACACCCCCGGGGTGCGCAGCTTCGGGCTGGCCCACGTGTCGGTGGAGACGGTCCTGGCGGGCTTCCCCGACCTGATCGAGGGCACCGTCCAGTGCCCGAAGGGCTGCACCCACCTGTCCGAGGAGTGCGCCCTGGACGCCTGGGTGGCGGCCGGACAGGCCGACCCGGCCCGGCTGGCCTCCCTGCGCCGCCTGCTCGCCAGCCGCGAGGGCGCCTCCGACGACGATCAGCCGTAGGGGCGCACCGGAAGCGAGACGCACCGGCACCGGCACCGACGCCGGCGTCACCAGGTCGTCATCGCCGCCGTCACGCCATCGCCGCCATCGTCGCCGCGAGTGAGGCGGCGGCGGTTCGAAGCGGTGTCAGCCGGGGTCAGCCGGGGGCAGCAGGGGTCAGCCGGGGTCAGCGGTTCGGCCGGAAGGCCCAGGCGATGGTCATCTCGGACACGAGGGTGCCGTCGGCCGTCCTGATCTCGACGGCGACGTCGAACTCGGGACGCTCACCCGCGTCCAGCGTGGCCACGACCTCCTCGCGGGACGCCTGAAGCCGGGCCTCCGCGACGACCTCGCCCTTCGCGAGCTTCAGGTAGCGGATCGTCGCGCTCTTGGCCAGCGGGGTGGCCCGTGACAGCTGGTCGCCGAAGGTGGAGAGCATGGCGGCACCGGAGGCCGTCTCCGCCACGCTGAAGAGGGCTCCGGCGTGCGGACCTCCCACGTGGTTGTGCAGCTCGGCCCGGTCGGCCATCCGGGCGACGGCGAGGCCCGGCTCCACCTTGTCGAACGAGATGCCCAGCGTCCTGGCGAACGGGACGCTCTGCAGCATGAAGTCACCCACGTCGAAGGTCATACCGGAATGCTACTCGCCAGTAACACCGATGCCAACGGATGTTTCACGCGGTGTCCGAGCCTGGTAGGACGCAACACGATTGTTCCGCTTACTCCCTGATCTCCGCCATTGGGCCGCCAACACGATAGCGTTGGCCCCCGTGACGGGTTACAACGACGATCTTCGCCTCGCGCACGTCATGGCCGACGCCGCCGACGATCTGACCATGCGCAGGTTCAAGGCCATGGACCTGCGGGTGGAGACCAAACCCGACCTCACACCGGTGAGCGACGCCGACCAGGCCGCCGAGGAGGCGATCCGCGGCGCCCTCGGCCGGGCCCGGCCACGTGACGCCGTCATCGGCGAGGAGTTCGGCGCGAGCGGCCACGGCGACCGATCGTGGATCATCGACCCCATCGACGGCACCAAGAACTACGTGCGCGGAGTGCCCGTCTGGGCCACGCTCATCGCCCTGATGGACCAGGGACGCGTCGTCGTGGGCCTGGTCTCCGCCCCCGCCCTCGGCCGCCGCTGGTGGGCCGCCCGCGACAGCGGCGCCTGGACCGGCAAGAGCCTCACCAAGGCCACGCGGTGCCAGGTCTCCTCCGTCACCAAGATCGAGGACGCCTCGTTCTCCTACTCCAGCATCGGCGGCTGGGAGGAGGCCGGGCGGCTCGACGCGTTCCTCGACCTGAACCGCTCCGTCTGGCGCAGCCGCGCCTACGGCGACTTCTGGTCGCACATGCTGGTCGCCGAGGGCGCGGCCGACGTCTCGGCGGAACCCGAGCTCTCCCCCTGGGACATCGCGGCGCTGACCGTGATCGTCGAGGAGGCGGGCGGCATCTGGACCGACCTGTCGGGTGTTCCCGACGTCGACGGCGGCAGCCTGCTGTGCAGCAACGGCGCCCTGCACGGCGAGGTCCTCAAACGCCTCGGCGGCGGACCGCTGACCCTCCCCGCCTGACGACGACCCGCCACCCGCTCGGCCCGGCCCGGGAAACGCCCGCCTGAGAGCCGCCCCTCCCGGGAACCGCGGCCTCCCAGGAACCGCGGCCTCCCAGGAGCCGTCCCCCTCCCGAGGGCCCCGCACCGCTCAACGCCCCGCCCCAGCTTGAAGACCTGAGGGATCGCCCGGGACGTCGTGTCCGCACACGGCTCCGCTCCGGGAAGCGCCGGAGCGCCGCACCGGCGGATCGTGCCGGGGATCCGGCCCGTTACCCTCCGCCGGATGTCGGGAAGATGAACACATCGGCAAGTCCGCGAGGACGCGGCCGGAGACGGGAACGTTCCGATCCGAGGGCTCCCGCGTCGAGCCCCGCCCACACCTGGGAATCTTCGACGCCCCGCTCAGCGGGCGCGCCGGACCGTAAACCGGCCTCAAAATCCCGCCAAAGTTCCGGTATTCACATCCGCGGGCCTACCTCTTCCGGCCCCGGTCATGGCTCGTTTCACTTCCGTTCACTTTGCCCCACTTTCATCGAAGACATCGAGAACGGATCTCACTACGGAGAAGGAACATACCGTGACCAGTGGACAGCGCCGCCTCAGCGCGGTGGCGACGGCCGCGCTCGTCGTATCGCTCGCGGCCGCTTGTGGTGGCGACGCCAAGCCCAACAGTGACGGCAGCACCCCCGCCGCCTCCTCCGCCTCCTCCGCCGACAGCGGTGCCGGCGCGGCCCTGAGCGGCGAGATCAAGATCGACGGTTCCAGCACCGTGGCCCCCCTCACCCAGGCCGCCTCCGAGCTCTTCGGCGAGGAGCAGCCGCAGGTCAAGGTTCCGGTCGGCACCTCGGGCACCGGCGGCGGCTTCGAGAAGTTCTGCGCCGGCGAGACGGACATCTCGAACGCCTCCCGTGCGATCAAGGACGAGGAGAAGGCGGCCTGCGACGCCAAGGGCATCAAGTTCACCGAGCTCACGGTGGCCGTCGACGCGCTGACCGTCGTGGTTCCCAAGGAGAACGACTGGGCCACCTGCCTCACCACCGACCAGCTCAAGAAGATGTGGGAGCCGGCGGCCGAGGGCAAGGTCAGGACCTGGAAGGACGTCGACGCCAAGTTCCCGGCCGAGGAGCTCAAGCTCTACGGCCCCGGCACCGACTCCGGCACCTTCGACTACTTCACCGACGAGATCAACGGTGAGGAGGGCGCCAGCCGCAAGGACTACAGCCCGAGCGAGAACGACAACGACATCGTCACCGGTGTCGAGGGCGCCAAGGGCGGCCTGGGCTACTTCGGCTTCACCTACTTCGAGGAGAACGCCGAGAAGCTGAAGGCTCTGGAGATCGACTCCGGCAGCGGCTGCGTGGCCCCGAGCGTCGAGGCGGCCCAGGCCGGCAAGTACACCCCGCTCGCCCGCCCGCTGTTCGTCTACCCCTCCACCGCCGCGGTGAAGCGGCCCGAGGTCGCGGCCTTCCTCGACTACTACGCGGCCAACATCAACGCGATCGCCAAGGACGCGAAGTTCATCCCGCTCAACCCCGAGCAGGAGGCCAAGCTCAAGGCTGACATCACCACGCTGAAGAGCGCCGGCTGATGTCGGCTCAGCACCGCACGACCGTTCCAGGGGCCCCGGGGTCCCTGGCGCGGTCGCGCCCGCGTTACGGCGAGTTCGTCATCAAGGCCGTCCTCCTGGCCGCGGCGATGGTGTCGGTGGCGACCACGATCGGCATCGTCATCGCGCTCCTCGAACCGACCGTCGAGTTCTTCGCCGCGGTGAGCATCGGGGAGTTCTTCGGCTCCACCAGCTGGGGACCGCTGTTCAACCCGCCGGCGTTCGGTGTGTGGCCGCTCATCGTCGCCACCCTGGAGATCACCCTCATCGCCATCGTGGTCGCCGTGCCGCTCGGCCTGGCCGCCGCGATCTACCTGTCGGAGTACGCCTCCGCCAGGACCCGCAAGATCTTCAAGCCGGTGCTGGAGGTCCTCGCGGGCGTCCCCACCGTCGTCTTCGGCTTCTTCGCCCTCACCTTCGTCACCCCGCTGCTGAGGGACGTCTTCCCCTTCCTGGACCTGGACGGCAAGAACGCGCTCGCCGCCGGTCTCCTGGTCGGCGTGATGATCATCCCGATCGTCGCGTCGCTGTCGGAGGACTCGATGGCCGCGGTGCCCAACGGCCTTCGCGAGGGCTCCTACGCCCTCGGCGCCTCCAAGATGCTCACCTCGGTGCGCGTCGTCGTCCCCGCCGCGTTCTCCGGCATCGTCGCCGCCATCATCCTGGCGGTCTCCCGGGCCGCGGGCGAGACGATGATCGTCGCGATCGCGGGCGGCTTCAAGTCCGTCTTCACGCTCTACCCGGGCAACGAGATGGCCACGATGGCGGCCTTCATCGCCCAGGCCGGCTCCGGCGACGCCTCGGTCGGCTCGATCGCCTACAAGACCATCTTCGCGGTGGGTTCCCTGCTCTTCGTGATCACCTTCGCGATGAACTACCTCAGCGCCCGCATGGTCCAGAAGTATCGCGAGGTCTACGACTGATGGCCATCCTCTCCACCCCCCGCTCGGCCGTACAGCTGGCCGGCAAGGGACGCCCTCTCAAGGAACACCTCTTCCGCATCGCGCTGCTGGCCAGCCTCGCGATCGCCCTCCTGTTCCTGGCCATGCTGCTGGTCTACGTCGTCGAGGAGGGGTGGCCCCGGCTCAACTCGATGTTGTGGGAGAACCAGCCCTCGATCCGCCGCCCGGAAACGTCCGGCATCCAGTCGGGCATCTTCGGCACCCTGTGGATCATCGGCCTGACCGCGATCATGGCCCTGCCCACCGGTATCCTCGCGGCGATCTACCTCGAGGAATACGCCGACAGGACCAAGTGGTACAACAAGCTGATCGAGCTGAACATCTCCAACCTGGCGGCCGTTCCCTCGATCGTCTACGGCATCCTCGGCCTGGGCATCATCGCCCGCTGGATGCAGTTCGGCTTCACCGTCATGACCGGCGCGGTCACCATCTCGCTGCTCGTGCTGCCCATCGTGATCATCTCCGCCCGCGAGGCCATCCGCGCGGTGCCGCCGTCGATCCGCGAGGGCTCGCTGGCACTGGGCGCGACCCAGTGGCAGACCATCTACCGCCAGGTGCTCCCGGCGTCGATCCCCGGCATCGCGACGGGCTCGATCCTGGCCCTCTCGCGGGCGATCGGTGAGGCCGCCCCGTTCCTCATGCTCGGCGCCGCGACGCTGGTCCGGTTCAACCCCGAGGGTGTCTGGAGCAGCTTCACCGTCCTGCCGCTGCAGATCTACAGCTTCATCAGCCGCCCCCAGGAGGAGTTCGCCATCCTCGCCGCCGCGGCGATCGTGATCCTGCTGGCGATCCTGCTCCTGATGAACTCCGTCGCCATCTGGCTCCGTAACCGCTATCAGAAGCGCTGGTGAGGTAAGAAATGTCCGAGATTGGAATTTCCGTGCCGAACGTGAACGTGCGCGGCCCCGAAGTCCCCCGCACCATCGAAGCCCTCGACCCGGTCTTCACCGTCTCCAACCTCAGCGTCTTCTACGGCGACTACGAGGCGGTACGCGGGGTCAACCTGACCATCGGCAACCGCGAGATCACGGCCATGATCGGTCCGTCCGGCTGCGGCAAGAGCACCGTGCTCCGCTGCTTCAACCGGATGAACGACCTGATCCCCGGCGCCCGCGCGGCCGGCGAGATCCTGTACCACGACGAGAACCTCTACGGCGACCACGTGGACCCGATCGAGGTCCGCCGCCGCATCGGCATGGTCTTCCAGAAGCCGAACCCCTTCCCCAAGTCGATCTACGACAACATCGCCTACGGTCCCCGGGTCAACGGGGTCAAGGGCAAGATGGACGAGATCGTCGAGGAGGCGCTGACCAAGGCGGCGCTCTGGGACGAGGTCAAGGACAAGATCAAGCAGAACGCGCTCTCCCTGTCCGGCGGACAGCAGCAGCGCCTGTGCATCGCGCGGGCGATCGCGGTGAAGCCCGACGTCATCCTGATGGACGAGCCCTGCTCGGCCCTGGACCCGATCGCGACCACCAAGATCGAAGACCTGATGCAGGAGCTGACGCGCGACTACACGATCGTCATCGTCACCCACAACATGCAGCAGGCCGCCCGCGTCTCGGACCGCACGGCCTTCTTCACCGCCGAGGTGGACGAGGCCGGCGTGCGGCACGGCCGCCTGGTGGAGTTCGACGAGACCAGCCGCATCTTCACCAACCCCAGCGACAAGCGGACCGAGGATTACATCACCGGCCGCTTCGGCTAACCCAATTGGAGGATCCGGGTGATCCAGCCGCAGACGGCACCAGAGGTGGACGGGGACACACGGACGGCGCCCATGCTGCTGGTGGCCGATCCGGAGACGGCCATGGTCCATGACCTGGCCGCTGTCCTGGAACGCGAGGGAGTACAGGTCATGGGCGTCGTCGACGGCGCCCAAGCCCTGTTGCAGGCCGGGGCGCTGCGCCCCGACGTCGTTCTCGTCAGCGCCTCGCTGCCGGTCATAGGGGCGGTGGAGTTCGTCCGCGCGGTACGGCTGACGCGGGCGATCCCCGTCCTGCTGGGCGTGGGCGAGGGTCACGCCCAGCAGGCCGTCGAGGCACTGACGGCCGGAGCCACCGCGTGCGTGGCCCGGCCGTACCGGGTTCCCGAGCTGCTGCCGCTGATCCACGCCGCGTTCACCGGCGAGGCGGGGGCACGCAGGGCACTCGTGGTCGGCACGGTTGAGCTCGACGTCAACGCGTACCAGGTGAGGGTCGGCGGCAGGGTGGTCCACCTGCCGCTGCGCGAGTTCGAGCTGCTGCACTACCTGATGCGCAACGCGCACCGCACGGTGACGCGGGAGCAGATCATGCGGCATGTCTGGAACTCCACCGACACGACCTCGACCAACACCATCGCGGTACACGTCAAGCGTCTCCGCGCTCGCCTGGGCGACAACGACGACCAGCTGATCCAGACCGTGCGGGGGGTGGGCTACCGGCTGGTCGACAGGACGGCGTGACGCCCGGTCCCGGCAAGCGCACCCGGGGAACGCGCTTCCAACAGGCGGACCCCCGAGGAACGCGGTTCCAAAGGGCTCACTTCCGAGGAACGCGAATCCGACTAGGTGCGGTTCCGGCGGACGTACTCCTAGAGGGCAGACTCCCGATAAGCGCGGTTCCGATGGACGTACTCCCGGAGGGCACGCTCCCGATGGGCGCGGTTCCGAATAGACGCGAGCCCGCGGGCCCGGTGCGCGACCGTGGGCGAGAGCCCGCGAGCCCGCCGCCCCGCGGAGGACCGCTCAGTTCGCGACCGCGCCGCAGCCGTGCCCGCCCCTGAAGGCGTTCATGAGACGCTCGGTCACGCCCTCGATCCTGGCGATGCCGCTCTCCATGCTCGGACTGTCCTCGGTGAGGACGGCCACCGCGTAGTCGTGCCCGTGTCCGCGGATCAGCCCGGCGCTGGCGACCGCCCAGCGCCCGTTCGCCATGTGCCGCAGCCAGCCGTTCTTCAGCGCCACCTGGTCGTTCTCGCACGCCCCCGCGCTGATTCCCCACTTCTGCTCGGGAGCGACCCTCGCCATCAGCCGCAGCGCCATGCGGCGTTCCGGGAGGGCCAGCGGGCTCTCACCGGTGGCCAGCGCCTTGACCAGCCGGATCTGGTCCTCGACCGTGGTCTGCACGAAGCTCCAGCAGTACAGCTCCACGCACCGCCTGCCGGGAGTGTAGGTGCTCGTGAGGCCGAACCTGCGGTTCGCGCTGGCCAGGCCGGGCCTCAGCCCGATCCGCTCGTACAGCCGGCCGGCCGCCTCGTTGTCGCTGAAGCGGATCATGTTCTTCGCGTCGGACCTGGCCCGCTCGCCGAGCTCGCGCCACCGCGTCCCGAGCAGCAGTGCCGTCAGGATGCTCACCTTCGAGGTGTTGGCCGACGGCAGCTGCAGGGTGTGGTGGTAGCTGTAGTGCCGGCCGGTGCCCAGGTCGTGCACCGAGGCGGCGGTCCGGCCCCCGTACCCCGCGAGAAACACGTCGAGGGTGTGCCCGAGCTCCTTGGCGGGGATCTTCGGGGAACCCGCGGCCCGCGCCCGTCCGGGTGCCCGGGGTGCCCCGGCGCCGGGGAAGACAGGCGCCGGGACCACCGCCAGGAACGGCGCGGGAGGCGGCGTACCGGATGTCGGTACGGCCGGTGCCGCCTGCCGCGCGGGAGACGGTGTCGGCATGCTCACGGATATCGGCATGCTCACCGGTGTCAGGCCCTGGCACGTGCTGCAGGCGGTGGCCTGCGCGGTGACCAGCAGGACGGCGGCCATGGCCACCCGGTTCCTTGCTCCCATCGTCCACCCCAACCGTCTCCCCATTACGTGACGATCGGGATATATCCCACAACACGTAACAATAAGACGATGAAGCGAAATCCAGCCTGAAACAGGGCGTGCGCTATAAAACCTCTCGTCGAACCGATGCCCGGTCTTAGCGAACGCCCGCGATTAGCCGGGCGATGCCCTCGTCATCGCAGGTCGCCCAGAAGTCCCCGACGGTGTCCTCAAGGTGCTCCAGCGACTCCGCCCGGAACAGCACATCCTGATATTTCGTGATGTCGTAGTGCGTGGTCCCCATGGAGGCGATGTCCAGCGGACGGATGTCCATCCCCCGGAACTCCTCGATCTCCCCGTACGAGGACAGGATGCCCGCCCCGTACGCCCGCAGCTCACCCTGGTCCGTCATCACGCCGAACTCCATCGTGAACCAGAAGATCTTCGAGACGAACTCCAGCGCCTCCTTGCCCTCGACCCGCCGGGCCGCCTCCCCCGCCAGGCGGTAGAGGCGTGAGTAGCGGTCGGAGGCCAGCGCGTTGGCGTGGCCGATCACCTCGTGGATCACGTCGGGCTCCGGCGTGTACAGCGGCGTTGAGTGGTGCCGGATGTACTGCGTGGAGTGGAAGAGCCCGTCCGCCAGGACACCGTAGAACTCCCTGAGCGGCACCAGCCCCGCGGCCGGGACGTAGCGGAACCCTGTCAGCGGCTCCAGCAGCTCGCCGACCTCCTGCAGCTGCGGGATGCGCTCGGCGGGCAGCCCGAGCCGCTCGGTCGCGCGCAGATACTCGGCGGTCGCGTACTTGCGGTGCTTGAGGCCGAGCTCCCGGCTGACCAGGGCCCACACCTCGTGCTCCTGGTCGGTGTACTCGGCCGTCGGGATCGGCGTACCGGGCACGTACCCCACCGCGAGCGCGGCGATCGCGTTGCGGCGTGCGCGGTAGACCGGGTCGGCGAAACCGGGGTGGCCGGCGCCGAGCTCGACCTCGATCGAGCCGTCATCTCGCGTCGCCACCGGTGCGAAGTACTGTGCTTCCTCGAACATAAATGAAATGACAGCAATATCCGGAAACGTTGGCAAGAGCAGCCAGTTCAGCTGGGCGATCCGCACAGAAACGTACCGTGATACCTCGTCTATGCTGGTCGAATCGCCCAATCTGACGGGATCCTGAGGAGATGTCGATCGACGAGCTGGACGGCCGCCTCCTGGTCACCATGCGCGCCAACCCGCGCATCGGCCTGACCGAGCTGGCCCGCCTGCTCGGCGTGGCCCGGGGCACCGTGCAGGCCCGCGTCGAGAAGCTGATCGCCCGCGGCGTCATCGCCGACTTCGGCCCCACCGTGACCCCCGAAGGCGCCGGATACCCGATCCTCGCGTTCGTCTCCCTGCAGATCGCCCAGGGCCGCCTGGACGAGGCCGTGCAGGCCCTGGAGTCCCTTCCCGAGATCCTGGAGGTGTACGGCACCAGCGGCCAGGCTGACCTGCTCTGCCGCGTGGTGGCTCGCAGCACCCCCGACCTCCAGGAGATCATCGCTCGCATCCTGGCCTCCCCCGCCGTCCAGCGGACGGACACCACGATCGCCCTCTCCATCCAGGTCCCCTACCGGATCGAACCCCTGCTCCGCGCCGCCTCCCGCACCTGAGGGGTTGCGGGTCCGGTCAGCGGCCCCCAGTAGCCCGGAGACCGGCGAAGACGATCGCCAGCGTGCGACGCCGCAGGTCGTCGTCCCAGCCCGCGTGGAGCGCCCCCTGGCAGACGCCGGTGAGCAGGGCGATCACCTCGTCGAGACGGACCTCCTCGCGGACCGTACCGGCCTCCTGCGAGCGAGCGAGGAGAGTCTCGATCCCCTCGCGCAACATCCGCACCGAACTCGCGACCTGGAGATCGACACCCGTCTCGGCCAGGAGACCGACGACGGTCCTCTTCCGCGCCGCCTGCTCGACCATGCGGTCGATGAAGGTGAACAACGCCTCCCCGGGAGCGTCGTCGGCCGCGAGCTCGGCCATCTCCCCGTCCAGCCTGCCCAGCAGGCCCTTCATGATGGCCTGCAGCAGGGCCTGCTTGGTCGGGAAGTGCTTGAAGACCGTGCCGATGGCGACCCCCGCGCGGGCGGCGACCTCCTCGGTCGACGCCGAGGGACCTTTCTCCGCGAAGACGGCCTCCGCCACGGCGAGGATGCGCTCCCGATTGCGCTGGGCGTCCGCGCGCAGCGGCTTGGCGTTCCCAGGACCACCCGTCCCGCCCGGCACATGATTCGTAGGGGTCATCAGTCGTCCCTCGTCCTTCCGTATCACGGTCCCCGCCCTGCCCACCAAGCGCGGCGTCTCCACAGTCTCCACAGTCTTCGCATGAGGCGGCGTTGACAAAGTGAGTCTCGACTCACGATCATAAAGGTGAGCTTCCACTCATCTTAGTGACCGCCACGAAAGGGATCCACCATGCCCGAATCCACCGTCACCCCCGGCCCTCGCGAGGTCTTCGAGCGCGTGCGGCGGCACTGGCTCGAGAACCTCGGCGGTTTCGGAGGCGAACTGGCCGAGGATGTCGTCATCGAGGTTCCCTTCGCCCCACCGGGCAGGGCCAGCAGGTACGAGGGGAAGGAGGCGTTCCTGCTCTTCGCCGACCCCGAACAGGCCGCCTTCGCCCAGCGGTTCGCCCTGGACGAGGCCCGCGACGTGGTCGTCCACGAGACCACCGACCCAGAGGTCATCGTCGTCGAGTACGAGCTCGCGGGAAGGGTCCTCGCCACCGGCCGCCAGGCCTCCTCCCGCTTCATCGGGGTCCTCAGGGTTCGGGACGGGAAGATCGTCAACTGGCGGGAATACCAGAACACCCTGGCCATGATCGAGATCATGGGGCAGCCGGATCGAACCTGACGAACGCCTCTGAACCGCTGCCGGCAGAGGCCTCTCCGCAACGCGAAAAGGGCCCGTGAAAGCACGAAGGCCCCCACCAACGGTGAGGGCCCTACGTGAAACGATTGTCCGGCGGTGAC
>NZ_JBIAQI010000052.1:0-39708 GCF_042888905.1 Streptosporangium sp. NPDC002721 | reverse complement strand
CGGTGAGGTCTCCACGCGCCATGGTGATGGCCTACCAGCACGGCAGAGCACCGCGCATACGAATCCTTCTGATCTCAACCCCGTACAGGCCCTAGGACGGTGTCCTGAGTTCGGGTCCTCAGACGGGCCGGAGACTTCGCGTCCTTTCCCGAAAGGGCGCCTCGCAGGTGAAACCCGGCCGGATGGCTTTCCGGGAATCTGGCCAGGAGGTTTTCCGGGAACCCGTCTGAGCGGAAGGCAAGCTCACGCCACTCTTTGGTCCGGATGATGCGGCACCCGATGGTGTCGCGGCCCGTCCGGGGGCGAGAGGGAAGGACGGCGGCCGGCGGACAGGTGAACCTCGCCGGTCAGCCTGACCACGAACGGCCCGGGTCGGCCGCCTCCAACCGGGCTCGGCGTCGGCGCCGCAGCCGTCGGCGCCGCAGCCGTCGGCGTTCGGCGTTCGGCGTTCGGCGTTCGGTCTGAGCCTCTCGCCCGGCCGGGCCGTTTGCTCCTTTCGTGGAGCTCTCCCGCGACTTTCGTGAAGCTCTACCGGGACCGGCCGTTGCTTGCCCGGCGGAGAACAGGCTTCGATCATGGCCCGCGCTCATCGACGAGATCATCGCGCAGCAACTGCCGTGCCCCGTCGAGGCCGGACCGCACCACTCGGACGGATCCACGTCCCGACGATCCGCCCCATGGACAGACCCAAGGTGTACCGACCACAAAGGTTGAGTACACCTAGGGCGTCACCGCCAGCTTCCGTGTTCCAAGAGGTCCGAAGTCATAGACCGTGTTGTTCACCTGCAGTCCGTCGATCGCGCCGATGAAGGCGGTGTCCATGCTGAACCCGAGACTCAGCGTGATCACCGCATCCGGCAGCGCGGCCTTGAGTTCATCGAACGAACACGGGGAAGCCAGAGTGCAGTTGATCAAGCTGCCCGTCACCCCGGTGGCGTACCACTGGCTGCCGGCCGCGCTGGCGTCGTACTGCTGCCAGGTGTTGGGCAACTGGGAGCCGGGAGCCGATGGAGCGGTAGAGCTGTCGGGCAGATAGATCAGGGTCGCGTAGTTCGCCGAACCCACATTGGGATCGATCTCTATGCTCAGCCCCGGCACGGAGACCTCGGCCGGAGAGTTGGTGCCTGCGAACGCCCAGTACCTCAGAATCGTGAGATCACTGATCGACAACTCCGCGAAGTCCGTCTCGTTGCCGAAGGTGATCCTATCCGGGCTGTCGCCAACGATGATTCCCAGGCTGCCGACGCCATAGGGAGGCGGTTCGGTGGCCGAGGAACTGCTGGCAGGATCTCGCTCGTACGGGCCAATACGGTAAACGGCGCTCGGCCCGCCATCTGATTCGCGTCCGATGACGCCCCACCTGTCGGTGCAGCAGATGGTCGCTCCCGGAGGTCCCTGAAGTCCTGTCTCCCCCTGCAGACCCACCGGCCCTGTCGCACCTGTCGCACCTGTCGCACCTGTTGCACCCACCGGACCTGCCGGGCCAACCTCCCCTTGCAGGCCCGCAGGCCCTACCGGGCCGATTTCCCCTTGCAACCCCGCAGGCCCTATCGCGCCTGTCGCGCCCACCGGACCAACCGGTCCAGCCGGACCGACCTCCCCCTGTACACCCGCAGGCCCCGTCGCACCCACCGGACCTGCCGCACCCGTCGCACCGACCGGACCTGCCGCACCCGTCGGACCGACCTCCCCCTGTACACCCGCCGGACCTACCGGACCCGCCGGACCTACCGGACCCACCGGACCGACCTCCCCCTGTACACCCGCCGGACCTGTCGGACCCGCCGGACCGGTCGCGCCCACCGGACCCGCCGGACCTGCCGGACCGACCTCCCCCTGCGGACCCGCAAGCCCCGTCGCACCTGCCGGACCTGCCGGACCAACCTCTCCTTGTGGACCCGCAGGCCCTACCGCGCCCGTCGCACCCACCGGACCTGTCGCACCCGTCGGACCGACCTCCCCCTGTGGACCCGCAGGCCCTACCGCCCCCGTCGCACCCACCGAACCCACCAAACCTGTCGCGCCCACCGGACCCACCGGACCAACCTCCCCCTGTACACCCGCCGGACCTACCGGACCTACCGGACCGACCTCCCCTTGCGGACCCGCAGGCCCTACCGCCCCCGTCGCACCCACCGAACCCACCAAACCTGTCGCGCCCACCGGACCCACCGGACCAACCTCCCCCTGTACACCCGCCGGACCTACCGGACCTACCGGACCGACCTCCCCTTGCGGACCCGCAGGCCCTACCGCCCCCGTCGCACCCACCGAACCCACCAAACCTGTCGCGCCCACCGGACCCACCGGACCAACCGGACCTGCCGGACCTGTCGCGCCCGTCGCACCCACCGGACCAACCTCCCCCTGTACACCCGCCGGACCTGCCGGACCTGCCGCGCCCGTCGCTCCCGCAGGTCCTGCCGGACCGACCTCCCCTTGCGGACCCGCAGAACCTGTCGCGCCCGTCGCGCCCGTCGTCCCTGCTGGTCCTTCTGGGCCGGTGGGTCCTGGCATGCCAGTCTCACCTGTGGGACCTTCTGGGCCTCGGGGGCCGTGCAGGCCGGTTCGGCCCGTTGCGCCTTTGGGTCCTTTCTTGCCTTTCGATCCGCGGGGGCCGCGCAGGCATACGCAAATCTTGTCCTTGCACCCACATGGCCTGCAGCACCTCTTCCGGCAATGACCTCTCGCATGGACGTGTGGCTTTCGGGAGGCGGCGACAGGAGGGCATGTCGAGGCCGGCGCGCCCTCCTTGACTTGTGCGATCAGGTGAATGCCTGCCAGTTTTTCCTTGAGCACGCTTGCATTCGCCTGAAATGACACAAATGAAAAAACGCCAACGAGAGCCATCGTGACACCCCGGTTTCGGGCACGCCTGCCGAGCCGTGAGATCGCCACATGTCTGCTATTGCTGGAATTCATATCATTCCGTGTCGTTCAGGGTCTCGAGGGTAGCCTCTATGACGCATGGGCAGTGATCACGGGATACCCGATAAATGCTCCAGAACACGTTGACCTGGCAGCCGAACCGTAAATTCACAACAATGCGACGACAGAAAAGCGGCGGAGAGCGGTACGCCAAGGCCCGTATTCACATACGCAAGGACTTTATGTTGCGATCTTCGACCTGTGAGTCGTTGAATTCACAGTGGGCGCGTTTGGCGCGTTATGCGGGTGAAGGCGGGAAACCCTGAGGGGCTCGTCGGCGGCCTTACGTTCGCGGAGGACCGGCGCGGCGGGCAGGCCATGCGCTCCGCTGTCGTGGGCGGCACTTCGGCTTGGGGCGCACCGCCACACGTTGGCCCGCATTCCTCTATCAGGCAGAAGCCCTGGGAGTCGACGGCCTGGACGAAGATCGGTGATGTGCTGCCGTCCAGTTCGGCCGTGCCGGGGAAGACGGCAACGATCTCATGCACGCCTTCGGGAAGGGGGGCGACGGTCAACTCGGCGTGACCCGTGCCGTCGAGCTGGGCCGTGCCCAGGCTCACTCCGTCACTGAAGAACTCGACCGGGCCGGTGGGGACGGTTCCGCTCGGAGATCTCACCGTCGCGGTGAAGGTGATCGGGCTTTGCTGGCTGATGGCGCACGACGAGTTCACCGTGGTGGTGGTGGACCTGTCGGGAGGACCCGCGCAGGCGGACAGGGTGATGGTGTTCGTGTCCAGCGTGACGGTGCCGTTGTGCGCCAGGGTTCGACCGTCCACGGTCGCGCCGGCGCCCACGGTGATCGAGGTCAGCGCGAGGATGTCGCCGGCGAAGTCGGTGTTGGCCCCCAGAGTGGACGAGCTGCCCACCTGCCAGAAGACGTTGCACGCCTGCGCTCCCCCGGCGAGGGTGACCGTGCTGGCGGCCGCGGTGATGAGGGTGGAGGCGGCCTGGAAGATGAAGACCGCGTCGGGGTCGCCCTGCGCGTCGAGCGTCACGTTTCCCGTGATCTGGAATGTGCCCGCGGCGGAGTTGTAGACGCCGGGGGTCACGGTGGTTCCACCGAGCTGCGTCGGGATGGTGGCGTCAGGAGTACGGGAGGCGGCGTCGTTGTAGGCGGCGAGCTGATCGGCCTGAGCCTGGGCGGCGGCGGTGTCGGCGACATGGAGGGTTCCGATCAGCGTGCCGGGCGGGAAGCCGGTCACCGTGGCGCCCGGGCTGGTCCCCAGATCTCCGGTGACGACGGTGGGCCCGGTGTTCGTGACGGAGGCCCCGCCCAGTACCGCGAAATTGGCGGCCGTGCCCAGCGCGACCGGTTCCGCCAGAACGTTCGCGGCACACGGTGTCGCGGCGGCACCTCCTGTCGCGATCAGGACCGCGACGACCCACACCCGCAAGGAGCCGGCGATGTTTCGCGGTACGAGGCGAGGGCGACCGGCATCTGTCATCAAACTGCCCTTTTCCTTTGGTACGACTCAGTTCGGGCGCACTGTCCATGACGCGCCATATCCTCCGACCTTACTAACCGGTATTTTGGTTCCTCGTCATCCGACATGCGGGAGACAGAGACTTGGCGCCATTCATAGAGAAAAGACGAAACTGTCACACAATCCAACGGCACCTTTAGTCGTTCAAGCGCCGAACAACCTTCACTTCTCGACATTTCACTGTGAACGAACCAATATCCTCACGAGGTGGAAATGGCCGCCGAGTTGCCACTTACGGCGCACATGGCAGTGCGCGGAGAGGCGAGGAGGCATCACGACCAGGGCCTGTTCGAGGCCCGGATCATCGGGGTGTGATTCCGCCCGCGCGCTGCGACCCGGTTCCGGGAGGGCGTGAGGTGCGGCGCGTGGCGATCTCACCGATGCCGGGCGGACCGTGGTCGAAGCCCGTTTTCCACGGGACGAGCAGGAGTCGATCCCGGAAGGGCTCCACGGAAAGTGCGAACAGCCAGGTCGAGCGAGGGAGAACAGGACGCGGAGCCCGAGCCGGATCCTGACGGCCGTGGCGCCGACGCCAGGCCCTGCCGACACGTCGCGCGGAGTGGTCGCACGAGGCCGTCAAGTCACGAGCCGTCCAGTCACGAGGCCATCCAGTACGGAAAGGCGTAAATCCGTAATAGTGCATGTTGGGGGGTGAGTGTGCATTCCTGCGCAGAAGGAAGTCTTGCCGGTTTCTAGTGTTCGTGGTGTCCGAACGGCAACACCCCTTCACCACCGCACAGGAGCATGACGATGAGCACGACGCGTGCCCTTCTCGCCGGAGCCGCCCTGGCCGCCTCCCTGCTGGCCGGTGTGGCCACCGCCCCCGCCGCCTCCGCCTCCACCGGAAGCGCCACCGGAACCTCGGCCACGGTCGCCACGCAGCAGGCCCAGACCTCCGGCAAGCACTTCTTCGGCCCCTACTACTCCGGGTTCGGCCGCGGCGAGGACTTCGGTCACCGTTCCTACTTCAAGGGCTACTGGACCAAGGACAACGGCCGCTACTGGTTCTACGGCGACCTGGTCGACCGTGACCGCGACCGCTCCCCCAGCTACGTGTGGTTCAAGTGGCACGACCGCTTCGGCTTCCACACCAAGGTCTTCAAGACCCGCGGCCACGGCGACATCGACCACTTCGGCGGCTTCAAGAAGAGCAACGGCTTCGACGACTTCAAGATCCGTGTCTGCGAGGGCACGGACAAGTTCGACGACTGCGGCCGCTGGGGCGACGCCTTCTGATCCCGCCCCGCCCCCCAACCCCTTACCGAACACAGACCTGATCCCGACCCGATCGGTCTCTCACGCTCGAACCCGGCCGGCTCCCCTGGGGGCCGGCTTCGTGCTGCGCCCGTCCCCTCACCCAGACGTCCGGGCGTTCGGGTGTCCGGCGCTACGCTCGGCACCGCGTTCACAGCCATGTACCCCACCACGCCCAGGCCGGGTAGTGGCTCCGCGAAGGGCCCGCGCCCACCGCGACCAGGCCCCCCTCTCCCTCGTGAATCGGGCGCTCGCAAGACACAGCGATCTATCCGTCCGGCAATTTCATCACTTGTTGACTTCATGACCGCTCCGGCTTAACCTTGCGGTGACGCATTAGTTGCAGTTATGCAAGGAGTTGTCCGATGGACCCCGTGGACGGCACGGAGCTCGACCGGCTGGCCGAGGACATCGGCGACTTCCGGCGGGCACTGATCCCCGGCCTGCTGCTCCACCTGCTGAGCGGGTTCGAGGGCGACGAGCCCTCCATGATCCAGATCGCCACGCTCTACACCCTCGACGAACCGGCCGTCCCGACACTCCGCGAACTCGCCGAGCGGATCAGCCGGTCCGTCTCGGCCACCAGCCGTCTCGTCGATCAGCTCGTACGGCGAGGGCTGGCCGAGCGCCGGGAGGACGCCGGCGACCGGCGGGTGCGGCGGATCGCCCTCACCCCGGCCGGGACGGACTTCCTCCGCACGTTCGAGCGCGTCCGGGCCAACGCCCAGCTCGAAGTCATGGCCCATCTCACCGCCGAGGAAAGCGAGCTCGTGACCCGGGCCATGACGCTTCTCGGCGAAGCCGCAAGGAGACGACGCACCCATGCCCAAGCCGCTCATCCTGAGATTCGATGACATCGGGGCGGAGACGCTGCCCCTGGTCGGCGGTAAGGCCGCCAATCTCGGCGTGCTCACCACCGCCGGGTTCCCCGTTCCCCCCGGCCTGTGCCTCACCACCGAGGCCTACCGCAGGGTCACCGAGCGAGCCGGGCTGGAGGAGGTGCTCGCGGCGCTCGCCACGACGGCCGCCGGGGACGTCCCCGCCCTGAACGCGCTGGCCGGGAAGGCCCGCGAGCTCGTGCTCGCCGCGCCGGTCCCCGACGACATCGCGAGCGCCGTACGGAACAGCGCGAGCGGTCCCGTCGCGGTCCGTTCCTCCGCGACCGCCGAGGACCTGCCGCACGCCAGCTTCGCCGGACAGCAGGACACCTACCTCAACGTGGTCGGCGCCGACGCCGTGCTGGACGCGGTCCGGCGGTGCTGGGCCTCGCTGTGGACCGACCGGGCCGTCGCCTACCGGACCGCGAACGGCATCGACCACGACGCGGTGCGCCTGGCGGTGGTCGTCCAGGAGATGGTCCAGTCGGAGGTGGCCGGGGTGATGTTCACCGCCAACCCGGTCACCGGGCGGCGGCGCGAGGCGGTGATCGACGCCAGTCCCGGTCTCGGCGAGGCCGTGGTCTCCGGCGCGGTCAACCCCGATCACTTCGTGGTCGACACCGCCACCGGCCGGATCACCGAGCGCCGCCTCGGCGACAAGCGGCTGGCCGTACGGTCGCTGGCGGGCGGCGGCGTCGAGCACGTCGAGGCACCCGCGAGGCCCGCGACCTCCACGGACCCCACGGAGAACGCCTGCGTCACCGACGCGCAGCTGGTGGCGCTGGCCGAGCTCGGCGACCGGGTCGAGCGGCACTACGGGGCGCCCCAGGACACCGAGTGGGCGATCGACTCCGGCGGCGTCCTCTGGCTGACCCAGTCGCGGCCCGTCACCACGCTCTACCCGATCCCCCACCACGCGGAGCCGTCGCCCGTCGCGGGGGGAACCGGCACCCCGGACGCGCGATCCCGGGACCTCGACCTCCAAGGCACGCGGATCTACTTTTGCTTCAGCCTGGCCCAGGGCCTCTACCGGCCGATCACTCCCATGGGCATGTCGGCCTTCAGGCTGCTGTCGTCGTCGGCGTTCGGGGTCCTGGGGATACCGGTGGCCGACCCGGTGGCAGGGGCCCCCGTCATCGCGGAGTCGGGCGGGCGGCTGTTCTTCGACATCACCGGCCTGATGCGCGGCAGGGTGGGCCGGGTGGCCTTCCCGAAGGTGCTGGACATGATGGAGGCCCGGTCGGCGAAGGTGCTGCGCGGCCTGCTCGACGATCCCCGGTTCGGCGTCACCCAGCCCTCGCTCCGCCCGCCCCTGCGCCGGGCGGTCAGGATCGCGTCCCGCTTCCGCGTTCCCCGGCGTGCCGTACGGGCCCTGATCGACCCCGCGTCGGCGCACCGGGACGTGGAACTGCTGGACGCGCGCCTCCGGAGGGAGCTGGCGGCGCCCGCGAACGCCACCCCTGCCCAGCGCCTCGACCACGTCGAGCGGGTGCTGAGCCGCCAGATCCTCCCGCTGCTGCCGACCATCGCCCCGGCCGCGGCCGCCGGGTTCGCGATGCTCGGCCTGGCCGCGAAGGCGCTGGGCGAGCGGGCCAGGCCCGGCGAGCTGCAGACGGTCCTGCGCGGGCTCCCGCACAACGTGACCACCGAGATGGACCTGGCGCTGTGGGGGCTGGCCACCCGCGTCCGCGAGGACCGCGAGGCCACCTCCCTGCTGCTGGGCACCCCCGCCGCCGAGCTGGCCGAGCGCTTCCGCGCCGGATCGCTTCCCGGCGTGGTGCGGGAGGGCCTGGCGGGCTTCCTGTCCGTCTACGGCGTCAGGGCGGTCGCCGAGATCGACCTCGGGCTGCCGCGCTGGTCGGAGGATCCGACTCACATCATCGGCGTCCTCGCCAACTACCTGCGGCTGGAGGATCCGGCCCTGGCCCCCGACGCCCTGTTCGCCAGGGGCGCCGCCGACGCCGCCCTCATGATCAAGACCTTGAGCCGGCGCGCCGGGGGTCTTCGCGGGCGGTTCGTCCGCTTCGCGCTCGGCAGGACCAGGGCGCTGGCGGGCCTGCGCGAGATGCCCAAGTACGCCATGGTGACCGCGCTGGCCTCGATGCGGGCCGAGTTGCTGGCCGTCGGCGCCGAGCTGGCGGCGCGCGGGGTGCTGTCCCGTGCCGACGACGTCTTCTTCCTCACCTTCCGCGAGGCCAGGGCGGCCGTCGGCACCCAGGAGTCCCCGGCCCCCGCACCCGAACTGGCGGATCTCGTGGCGCGGCGGCGCGAGGAGGCCGACCGCGAGCTGCGCCGCAGGCACGTGCCCCGCGTCCTGCTGTCGGACGGCACCGAGCCGGAGGCCGTCGCCGTACGGGCGCCGGTGGACGGGGCGCTGGTCGGCACCCCGGCCTCGGCGGGCACCGTCACCGGCGTCGCCAGGGTCGTCCTCGACCCGGTCGGCGCGCACCTGGAGCCCGGGGAGATCCTGGTCTGCCCCTCCACCGACCCCGGCTGGACGCCGCTGTTCCTCACGGCGGGGGGCCTGGTGATGGAGATGGGCGGCGCCAACTCCCACGGCGCCGTGGTGGCCCGCGAGTACGGGATCCCGGCCGTGGTGGGCGTGAACAGGGCGACCGAGCACATCGTCACCGGCCAGGAGATCACCGTCGACGGCACCTCCGGCGCCGTCCTCGCCCCCACTTCCGCTTCCGTCTGAGTGGAGGCGGTGGCCCGCGAGGGCCGGGTGCCCAGACCGGTGCCGGAACCGCGCAGCGGGAGCCGAGCGCTCAGACGGGTGGCACTCAGACGGGTGGCACTCAGACGGATAGTGCTCAGACGGGCGCCGGGACCGCGCGGCCCGCGAGGGCCGGGCGTTCAGGCGGGTGCCGGGACCGTGTGCCGGGAGCCGGGCACGGCCGGAGGGGGGATCTCCCCGGAGCCGCGGACGATCAGGCGGGTGGGGATGACGACCGTCCGGGCCCTGGAGCGCTCGCCGTCCAGCCGGGCCGTCAGCAGCCTGGCCGCGGCCCGGCCGATGGCGACGGGATCCTGGGCCACCACGGTCAGGGCGGGCTTCAGCACCTCGGCGAGGGGCAGGTCGTCGAAGCCGACCATGGCCACGTCCCTGCGACCGAGCCGGGCCAGGCCCAGGATGACGCCGGTCGCGGCGAAGTTGTTGGCGGCGAAGACCGCCGTCGCCGGGTTCTCGCCGCCGACCAGCCTGGTGACGGCCGCCGCCGCGGCCTCGTGGTCGTGCCCGATCTCCACCAGGGCCCGGTCGAAGCCGATCCCGGCCTCGGCCAGCGCGTCGCGGTAGCCCTGGAACCTCTCCTTGCGGGTGTAGAGCGCGGGCAGGTCGCCGACGAAGGCGATCCTCCGGTGCCCGTGGGCGATCATGTGCGCCACCCCCGTACGGGCGCCCTCGCGGTTGGAGCTGACGACGGAGTCGGCGGCCAGGCCCGCGGCCGGGCGGTCCAGGAAGACCAGGGGCAGCCCGGCGGCCCGCTCCGCCCGCAGGTGACGGTGGTCGCCTCCGGCGGAGGGCACCACGATGAGCGCGGTGACCCTCCGGGCCAGGAGGGTGGAGATCAGCGCGCGTTCCCGTTCGGCGGTCTCGTCGGAGGAGCCGACGATCAGGGTGAGGCCCCGGGCCCGCACCTCGTTCTCCAGGCCGCCCGCGACCGTACCGAAGAACGGGTTGCCCATGTCGGGGATGACCAGCCCGACCGTGGAGTCGCGGGCGCCCACGCGCATGTTCCTGGCCATGAGGTTGGGCTGGAAGCCGAGCCTTCCCATCGCCTCCAGGATGCGCTCGCGGGTCTCCCTGGCCACCGGGCCGTCGTCGTTGACCACCCGTGAGACGGTCTTCGCCGTGACACCGACCTCCCGGGCCACGTCTGTCATGGTGGCGCGGCGAACCTTGGACATGGGTCACCGTTCTTCTCGTCGGGGGCGCGGCGTCGCAAACAGGCTAGGTCGCAAACAGGCTAGAGGGTGTCCGCTGCGCTCCGTGTCCGGCCCCTCTCTCCTGGCTTCCCCGGCCGTCAGGAGAGACCGATGGCCCGTGCCGCCTCCTCGTCCGTGACGACCGCGCCCCTGCCCGCGTCGACCCGCAGCGCCCCGGTCATGATCGCGACGACCTCGGCCATGCTGTAGTCGTCCGGCCTGATCTGCGCGACCCTGCGCCCGAGCCGCTGTACGTGGATCCGGTCGGCGATCTCGAAGACGTGCGGCATGTTGTGGCTGATCAGGACCACCGGCAGGCCGCGGTCACGGACCCGGCGGATCATGTCGAGCACCTGCCCGGACTCCTTCACCCCCAGCGCGGCGGTGGGCTCGTCCATCACCACCACCTGGCGGGCCCAGGCGACCGCGCGGGCCACGGCCACCCCCTGCCGCTGGCCGCCGGACAGCGACTCGACCGGCTGCGTGAGCGAGCGCAGACCGATCTTGAGGTCGGCCATGTGCCGGGCCGACTCCTCGCGCATGCGCTTCTTGTCGAGCATCCGGAAGATCGTGCCGAGCGGCCCCGGCCGGCGCACCTCGCGTCCGAGGAACATGTTGCCGGCGATGTCCATCGAGGCGGCGACCGCGAGGTCCTGGTAGACGGTCTCGATGCCGTGCCGCCTCGCCTCCAGCGGGTCGCGGAAGCGCACGGGCCTGCCCGCGAGCATGATCTCGCCCTGGTCCGGCTGGAGGGCGCCGGTCAGGGCCTTGATGAGGCTCGACTTCCCGGCGCCGTTGTCGCCGATGACGGCGAGCACCTCGCCGGGCATCAGGTCGAAGTCGACGCCGTCCAGGGCGACCACGTGCCCGTAGCGCTTGACCAGTCCACGCGCCCGCATGGCAGGTACGACGCTCTCCGGCGCGTCGTTCCCAGGAACACCGCTCGCGGGAACGCCGTTCGCCGGGCCGCCGTCCGTCGGGTCGCCGCTCATCGGTTCCTCCTTCTGGACAGCTGGTCCACGGTGACCGCCAGGATGACGAGCACGCCGGTGATCAGGGTCTGGTAGATGGACGGCACGCCCATGAGCTGCAGGCCGTTGCGGAAGACGCCGACGATCAGGGCACCGATCAGGGTACCGACGACCAGGCCCCGGCCGCCGAACAGGCTGGTGCCGCCGAGCACCACGGCGGTGATGCTGTCGAGGTTGTCGGTCTGCCCGGCCTGCGGGTCGCCGACCCCTGTCCGGGAGACCAGGAGCAGGGCGGCGATCCCGTACACGAGACCGGCCACGGTGTAGACGCCGACGGTCAGGCGGCCGGTGCGGATGCCGGTGAGCCGGGCGACCTCGGGGCTGTTGCCCAGCGCGTACACGTGCCGCCCCCACGCGGTCTGGCCGAGCGCGTACGCGAAGACCAGGAAGAGCGCGATGGTCAGCACCGAGCCGTAGGTGACGCCGGTGCCGCCGATCTGGAAGGTCTGGCCGAGGAACGTCATCTCCGGGGGCAGGCCGGTGACGGTCTGGTCCTGTGAGTAGATGTGCGTGAGGGCGAAGGCGATGTTGAGCATGCCCAGCGTCACGATGAACGGGGGCAGCGGGACGACCGTCACCAGGAGGCCGTTGAGCGCGCCGAACGCGGCGCAGACCAGGAGGCCGGCCGCGATCGCGAGCAGCGGCGGCACGCCGCCCTCCACGGCCAGCTTCGCCATCACGATGCCGCCGAAGGCCATGATCGCGCCGTTGGACAGGTCGATCCCGGCGGTGAGGATGATCAGGGTCTGGCCGATGGCGAGCGTGCCGACCACCATCACCTGCTGGATGACCAGCGAGAAGTTGCCGCCGCTGAGGAACTGCTCGCTGTTGAACGAGAAGAAGACGCAGGCGAGCAGGAGCGCGGCGAGCGGGCCCACGGTCGGGGTGGTGAGCAGCCTGCGGACCGGGGAGGGTTCGGCCGGCGGGGCCGCCGCGGGCGTCTCGGTGACGGTCACGGCCCTCAGCCCCAGCAGTTCTGCAGGCCGAACGCGGTGTCCTCGGCCTCCACGCCGCTCGCGGGCCTGTCCGTGATCAGGGTGACGCCGGTGTCGGTGTAGCCGGACGCCTTGGCGCCGCCCTTGCCGAACGCGACCACCGCCTTCACGCCCTGCTCGGCCATCTTCAGCGGGTACTGCTGCGAGGTCGCCGCGATCTGGCCCGACTGAACCGCCTTGGTGCCGGTGCAGCCGCCGTCGACCGAGACGATCAGCACGTCCTTCTCCCGCCCCTTGGCCTTCAGCGCGGTGTACGCCCCCAGCGCGGCCGGCTCGTTGATCGTGTACACGACGTTGACGTCCGGCGCCTTCTGCAGGCAGTTCTCCATCGCCGTCTGTCCCTTGGACTGGTCACCGGCGGTGTCCTGGGAGCAGACCACCGACGGGTCGCCCTCCGCGATGCCGTACCCCTTCAGGAAGCCGTCGTGGCGCAACCGCCCGACCGCCACCCCCGGGGCCAGGTCCAGCGTCGCGATCTTCGCGGGCTTGCCGGCCATCGCGGCCCTGGCGTACTGCCCGATCAGCTCCCCGGCCTTGAAGTTGTCGGTCGCGAACAGCGCGTCGGTGGCGTCCTGCGGCTCGGTGGGGCTGTCGAGGGCGACGACCATCACCCCGGCCGAGCGTGCCTTCTGCAGCGCGGGCACGATCGCCTTGGAGTCGCTCGGCGTGATCAGGATGCCCTTCACCCCGGCCGCGACCATGTTCTCGATCGCCGTGATCTGACCGGCGTTGTCGCCGTCGAACTTGCCCGCGGCGCTCAGCAGCTCGGCTCCCTCCGCCTTCGCCGCCGCCTGGGCCCCCTCCTTCATCTTGACGAAGAAGGGGTTGGTCTCGGTCTTGGTGATCAGCCCCACCTTCACCGCGGCGTTCCCGCCCGTCCCGGCGGAGCTCCCCGCCGGGGACGTGCCGTCTCCACCGCAACCGGTCAGGCCGGTCATGACCACGGCTGCGCAGGCCGCGAGCGCGGCGGCGCGAGTGCCAGTCGACATCGAATACTCCCCGGTCCATGGGCGGGCACATGTCAACGTTGACATATGTCAACGTTGACATCCATTTCCAAGGATGATGAACTCCCTCGCGGAAAACGTCAATGCCCTCCTGCTGTAATGAGTCGGCAACGTCATCGAAGCGGCCGGCGCGACGGCCGGCGAACGCGTCTCCAGGAAAGGCAGGGGCCATGCCCTCCACCCAGGTCGCCGTGCTCGGCGAGTGCGTCGCCGACGCGTTCGCCGCCGACGGCTCGGAGAACGACCTCACCCTGCGCGTCCTGCCCGGCGGCGGCCCGGCGAACACCGCGGTGGCCCTGGCCCGCCTCGGCACTCCCGCCCGCTTCCTGGGCCGCCTGTCGGGTGACTCCTTCGGCGCCCTGTTCCGCGCGCACCTCGGCGCCTCGGGGGTCGACCTGACCGGCTGCGTCGACGCCACCGAGCCGAGCACCCTGGCGGTGGCCACCCTGGACGGGGCGGGGCAGGCCCGCTACTCCTTCCACGCCGACGGTGCCGCCGACTGGGCGTGGAGCGCGGCGGAGCTGACCGGCGAGCGGATCGGCGACGTCTCCTGCCTGCACACCGGTTCGCTCGCCCTGGTACGCGCGCCGGGCGCGGAGGTCGTCGAGGAGGCGCTGGCCGCGACCGCCGCCCGCGCCACGATCTCGATCGACCCCAACGTGCGGACCGCGCTCGTCGACCCGGCCGTCTACCGGGAGCGGATGCCCCGGTGGTGCGCGACGGCCGACATGGTCAAGCTGAGCGACGACGACCTGGAGCACATCCACCCCGGCGAGCCGGACGAGCGGGTCTGCGACACCTGGCACGAGGCCGGGGTGCGCCTGGTCGTGGTGACCCGCGGCCCGCGGGGCGCGCTCGTCTCCGTCGCCGGCGAGCGCGCCACGGTGCCGGCCCCGCCCACGACGGTCGTCGACACCGTCGGCGCCGGAGACTCCTTCACCGCCGGGCTCCTGCACCGGCTGCACGCCTCCGGCCTGCTCGGCGGGCGGCTCGACCGCCTCGGCATCGACCTCGCGGTGGACGCCGCGACCTTCGCCGCCCGGGTCGCCTCGCTCACCTGCTCGGTGGCCGGGGCCAACCCCCCGTGGGCGCGCTCATCGGCCGGAAGCGACTCTCCCCGCCTCGTCGTCGCCGACGACGCGCTCTGACCCGGAGACCCCGCGACGACGACGCGCTCCGGCCCGGAGGTCCCGCGAGGCTCGCGCGCCCACCCAGAGGGCGGGCGGCATGAACGTAACAACCCGGCAACAGACGGTCGACCTCATCTACCTGCACTTATTTGAAGATGTCAACTTGTTACCTCTCAAAAAGGTGCACACCGGACATGCGCATGTTACAAACCCCAATAGTTGATTGCTGAGATAAACGAAAGGCGGTGACTCTCGTGACACAGGACCACAACGTCACGTACGCCGCCCGCACCGCCCTCCCGAGCAGCTCCCCGATGATGCGCCAGACGAATCTCTCGCTGATCCTGCGCCATCTCCGTGACCACGCGTCACAGTCCCGCGCCGACATCGCGGAGGCGACCGGCCTGCACCGGGCCACGGTCTCCAACCTGGTGTCTCAGCTCATCGACCGGCGGCTGGTCCGGGAGATCGACACGGAGCACGTCGGCGCGATCGGCCGTCCCAGGCGACCCCTGGCACTGCACGGCACGCACGTCGGCGCGCTGGGTTTGGAGATCAACGTCGACCACATCTCGGTCCACGGGTCCGACCTCGGCGGGCGGGTCCTCGTGGAGCACCGGACCGGCTTCGACGCGATGGCCGGCGGGCCGGACCGCGCGCTGCGCGTGCTCGGCGGGATGGCCCTGGAGGCCGTCGAGGAGATGAGGCGAGCCGAGGCCGTCCCGGCGGGCATCGGGGTGGCGGTCCCCGGCCTGGTCGACGTGGCGCACGGCGTCGTCACGTTCGCGCCCAACCTGGGCTGGCGCGACCTGCCGCTGGCGGCGCGGCTGTCGGCGGCATTGGGCCCGTGGAGCGTTCCAGTGTCGGTGGGCAACGACGCCAACCTCGCGGCCGTTGCCGAGCACACCTCCGGCGTCGCGGCCGGCACCCCCCACCTCGTCTACCTGACCGGCGACGTCGGCGTGGGCGGCGGCATCTTCGTCGACGGCAGGCCGCTCCGCGGCGCGGACGGCTTCTCCGGCGAGGTCGGGCACCTGCCGGTCGACCCGGGCGGCGCCCGCTGCGGCTGCGGGCGGCACGGCTGCTGGGAGACCAAGGTGGGACTGGCCGCGCTGGTACGGACGGCCATGCCCGAGCAGGCCGGCCAGCCGGCCGACCTGCCGGTGTCCGGCCCCGAGGAGCACGCGACGAGGATCGCCACAGGACTGGCGGCGGGCGACCGCAGGATGACGGACGCGGTCGCGCAGATAGGGCGGTGGCTCGGGCTCGGCGGCTCGATCCTGGCCAATCTGTTCAACCCGCGGGTGATCGTCGTCGGCGGCTACTTCGCCACGCTCGCCGAATGGCTGCTGCCCCACGCCCAGGCGGAGCTGGAACGGCTGGTCGTGGCCGGTTCCGCCAGCCGGTGCCGGTTCGTCGCCTCCGATCTCGGCTTCGGCGCCGCCTCCCGGGGCGCCGCGAGCATGGTGGTCAACCGGCTCCTGGATCATCCGACCATGATCATGGATCCCCCACCCCGGCTGTCGGTCATCTGACGGCCCCACGAACCTGGAGGCGGCACCCTCCAGCCACCGCAACACCCAACCTCATGTAACAAGTGGCACCGTGCGGCGGCGCGCGCTTTGCCTGACATCCCCCCAGTCAGGGTTTGCCTGACACTCCCCAGTCAGGGAAGGAATCCCCCCATGTCACCACGTTCTCGAACGTGGGCCAGGTTCTCGAAGATCCTGCCGACAACCGAAAACCGCTCCCTACGCCGGACGGCGGCGACGGTGGCCCTGGCCCTCGTCGTGCCCCTGGTTCCCGTCTTCACACTCATGGCGTCGCCCGCGAACGCCGCCACGGCGGCGTCGGCGAACGCCGCCGACCCGGCCTTCAAGGTCCTGGTCTTCTCCAAGACCAGCGGCTTCCGGCACGACTCGATCCCCGAGGGGATCGCCGCGGTCCAGAAGCTCGGCCAGGAGAACAACTTCGCGGTCGACACGACCGAGGACAGCGCCCAGTTCACCGACGCCAACCTGGCGCAGTACCAGGCCGTCATCTTCATGTCCACGACCGGTGACCCCGTCACCACGCCGGACCAGAAGGCCGCCTTCGAGCGCTACATCCAGGGCGGCGGCGGCTTCGCCGGCATCCACGCGGCCTCCGACAGCGGCTACAACTGGGAGTGGTACGGCAAGCTCGTCGGCGCGTACTTCAAGTCGCACCCGGCGACCCAGCAGGCGAAGGTCGTCACCGAGGACCTCGCCCACCCGTCGACCTCGCACCTGCCGACCTCGTGGACCCGCGTCGACGAGTGGTACGACTTCCAGGCCAACCCGCGCAACAACGTGCACGTGTTGCAGTCGATGGACCAGAAGTCCTACACCGGCTCCACCCAGGGCAACGACCACCCGATCTCCTGGTGCCAGGACTACGACGGCGGACGCTCCTGGTACACCGGCCTCGGCCACACCAAGGAGAGCTTCGCCGAGCCGAACTTCACCAAGATGCTCCTCGGCGGGATCAAGACCGCCGCGGGCGCCGAGAAGGCCGACTGCTCGGCCTCGCAGAGCGGCAGCTTCGACAAGGTCACCCTTGACGACAACACGGCCAACCCGATGATGACCGACATCGCCAAGGACGGCCGTGTCTTCTACATCGACCGCCTGGGCGACGTCAAGATCATCAAGACCAACGGCTCGACCGTGACGGCCGGCCACCTGAACGTTTTCACCGCCAACGAGAGCGGCCTGCTCGGCCTGGCGCTGGACACGGACTTCGCCACCAACAAGTGGCTGTACCTCTTCTACTCGCCGACGGGCCAGAACGTCGACCGGCTGAGCCGGTTCACGGTCGACGGCGACGCGCTGGACTTCTCCAGCGAGAAGGTCATCCTCGACGTGCCGGTGCAGCGGGCCGAGTGCTGCCACCACGGTGGCGGCATGCTCATGGACCACAAGACCGGCGACCTGTGGCTGGCCACCGGTGACAACACCAACCCGTTCGCCTCGGACGGCTACACGCCGACCGACGAGCAGTCGGGCCGCTCCTCGTGGGACGCGCAGCGCACCTCGGGCAACACCAACGACCTGAGCGGCAAGCTGCTGCGCATCACCCCGCAGGACGACGGCACCTACACCGTTCCGGCCGGGAACCTGTTCCCCGCGGGCACGGAGAAGACCAAGCCCGAGATCTACGGCATGGGCTTCCGCAACCCGTTCCGCATGGGCCTGGACCCGAAGACCGGTCACGTCATGGTGGCCGACTACGGGCCCGACGCCGGTGCCGCGAGCCCGACCCGCGGTCCGCGCGGCACCGTCGAGTGGAACCTGGTCAGCAAGCCGGGCAACTACGGCTGGCCGTTCTGCGTGGGCGACAACACCCCGTACATCGACTACAACTTCGCCACCAAGGCGTCGGGAGCGGCCTACAACTGCGCCGCGCCGGTCAACGACTCGCCCAACAACACCGGCCTGACCAACCTGCCCCCGGCGATCGCCGCGGCGATCCCGTACACCGGCTCCGCCAACCCGAACTCCTTCCCCGAGCTCAACGGTGGCGCGCCGATGGCGGGCCCGGTCTACCGCTACGACGCCGACCTGGAGTCGGCCGTCAAGTGGCCGGCCTACTGGGACGGCAAGGCGATCTTCGGTGAGTGGAACACGAACAAGATGTTCTCGTTCCAGCTCAACGAGGCCGGCACCGCCCAGATCAAGATCAACCAGATCCTGAGCTCCCTGAGCTTCAAGCGCCCCATGGACATCAAGTTCGGTCCCGACGGCGCGCTGTACCTGATCGAGTGGGGCTCCGGCTTCGGCGGCGACAACGCCGACTCGGGCATCTACCGCATCGAGTACGCCAAGGGCACCCGCCCGCCGGTCGCCCGCATCTCCGCGGACAAGACCGACGGGCCGACCCCGCTCACCGTGCAGTTCTCCAGCCAGGGGTCGAGCGACCCTGACGGCAAGCCGATCACCTACGCGTGGGACTTCGACGGCGACGACACCGTCGACTCGACCGAGGCCAACCCCTCGCACACCTACACCGAGGCCGGGCAGTACAGCGCGGTCCTGACCGTCAGCAACGCCGACGGCCTCAGCGGCACGGCGAACCTGCCGATCACGGCGGGCAACACCCGTCCGGTGGTCACCTTCGAGCTGCCGCCGAACGGCGCGTTCTTCGAGTTCGGCGACCAGGTGAACTACAAGATCGTCGTCACCGACGCCGAGGACGGCACGATCGACTGTGACGACGTCAAGATCCAGGCTTACCTGGGCCACGACAGCCACGGTCACCCGCTCGACCAGCACGAGGGCTGCGAGGGCACCATCCAGACGCTGTCCGACAGCGGCCACGGCATCGACGACAACCTGTTCTACATCCTTGAGGCCACCTACGCCGACAAGGGCGGTTCGGGCGGCGGCCAGTCCCTGACCGGGCGTTCGGAGATCATCCTCCAGCCCAAGCGCAAGCAGGCCGAGCACTTCTCCTCGACCGGCCGGGTCGCGGGCGGCACCGGCACCGACGCCGCCGGCGTCCAGACCGAGACGGGCAGCGACCCGGCGGGCGGCGCCCAGAACATCGGCTTCACCACCGACGGCGACTTCTGGTCCTATACCCCGATCAACCTGGGCGGCATCTCCCAGGTCCGGTTCCGGGTCTCCTCCGGCGGCGCCGGCGGCACCGTGCAGATCAAGGCGGGCAACGCCGACACCGGGACCCTGGTGGGCTCGGTCGACATCACGCCGACCGGCGGCTGGCAGACCTACAAGGACGTCACGGTCGACCTGAACAACGTGCCGGCGACGACCGGCCCGCTGTTCCTCATCGTGCGCAAGCCGGCGAGCGCGGCCAACGACGCCTACCTGCTCAACTTCAACTGGGTCGACTTCATCGGCCAGGGCGCGACCGACAACCAGCGCCCGACGGTGACCGCGTCGGCGACCCCGGTCACGGGTGTCTCCCCGCTGAAGGTCGACTTCACCTCGACCGCCACCGACCCCGACAACAACGTCCCGCTCACCTACAAGTGGAACTTCGGCGTGAACGGCTCGCCTGAGCCGGCCACCGCCAACGCGAGCCACACCTACAACGCCCCCGGCACGTACACCGCCACGGTGACCGTGACCGACACCAAGGGCGCCTCGACGAGCAAGACGATCTCCATCAAGGTGGACCCGCCGAGCACCACGTGCCTCACCGGTCGTTCCGACGACTTCCTGGGCACCTCGCTCGACCGGGACCGCTGGTCGGTCGTCCGTGAGGACCAGAACCTCAAGGTCGAGGACGGCAAGCTCGTCATCCCGACGTCGCTCACCGAGATCTACGGCACCGGCCCCGGCGACACGACCAACCTCGTGCTCCAGCCGGTCCCGCAGGGAGCATGGTCGGCCACCACCAAGGTCACGCTGAACGCCCGCGACATGTACCAGCAGGCGGGCCTGATCGTGTACGGCGACGACAACAACTACGCCAAGATGGTGCTCCAGGCTCGGGGTACCAACGACCACGCCGCCCGCATCTTCCAGTTCATCCGGGAGGAGAACGGCACGCCCAACGAGGTGACGGACAGCAACACGGCCAACCTCGGGGACGCCTACCCCGACACGGTGTACGTGCGGTTCATGAGCGACGGCTCCAACCTCACCGCCCACTACTCGGCGGACGGCACCACCTTCACGGCGATGCCGCAGACCAAGGCACTCGCCGGGATCACCAACCCGAGGATCGGCCTGTTCGCCCTGGCGAGCACGGGCAACCGCCCGGTGGTCGACGCGTCCTTCGACTGGTTCCACATCACCCCCGACGACACCGCGGGCACCCCCGAGCCGAGCGACGAGTTCAACGGCTCCTCCATCGACACCTGCCGCTGGAACGCGATCGTCCGTGGTGACAGCTCGGCCGCCCGGGTCACCGGCGGCAACCTGGAGATCGACACCCAGACGGGCGACATCTTCGGGACCGGCAACACCGCACCGAAGAACTTCATCCTGCAGACGGCGCCGAGCGGTGACTGGACGCTGGAGACGAAGGTCGACGGGTCGGCGCTCAACGAGCAGTACCAGCAGGGCGGCCTGATCGTCTACACCGGTGACGACGACTACGTGAAGCTCGACTTCGTCATGGACAACGCCGCGGGCTCCGCGGTGTCGAGGCGGATCGAGCTGCGCAGCGAGGTCGCCGGAACCGTCCTGGACCCGCAGCCGCAGATCGGCTCGCTCACCCAGGGCGTCTGGCACCTGCGCCTGAAGAAGGAGGGGACCGGCTTCAAGGGTTCCTACTCCGCCGACGGCACCGCGTGGACCGAGTTCCCGCAGGCGGTGACGAACACCGCGGTCGGCAACGGCAAGATCGGTGTGTACGCGATCGGCACCTCGCAGCAGGCGTCCAAGACGGTCAAGTTCGACTACTTCCGCCTCAACGGCGGCGGTACGGACGACTCGACCGCTCCGGTGACCACGGCCACCCCGGACCCGGCCCAGCCGGCGAACGGATGGTTCAACAGCCTGCTCCTGGTCACGCTGACCGGCGCCGACGAGGCGCAGGGCAGCGGTGTCGACAAGACCGAGTTCCAGCTCGACAACGGCGCCTGGACCACGTACCTGGAGCCGGTGGTCGTCACCGGTGACGGGAACCACACCCTGGCGTACCGTTCCGTCGACAAGGCGGGCAACGTCGAGGAGACCAAGACGCTCGCCGTCAAGGTCGACGCGACCGCGCCCGTCACGACCGCGGACTTCCTCCCGGTCGGCCAGGGCACGGTGCCGGTGACCCTCGCCGCGGCGGACGCGACGTCCGGCGTGGAGAAGATCGAGTACGCCCTCGACAGCGGCGACTGGACGCCCTACACCACGACGGTCAACGTCACCGGTGCGGGCGACCACGAGCTGCGCTACCGCGCCACCGACAAGGCCGGCAACGTCGAGGAGACCAAGGCCGCGACGATCAAGATCGAGGACGGCGGCACCGAGCCCACCATCCTCGTCTCCGGTGTCGCGGACGGTACCGAGTACGGCGACAGCCAGGACCTCACCATCGCCTGGGAGGTCGCCGGGACCGGCGTCAAGACCGTGACCGGCACGCTGGACGGCCAGCCGTTCACGACCGGGACCGTCCAGCAGCTCCACAAGCTGGCCCTGGGCGAGCACACGCTCACCGTCACCGTCGAGACCGA
Organism: Streptosporangium sp. NPDC002721; assembly: GCF_042888905.1. Classification (NCBI taxonomy): domain Bacteria; kingdom Bacillati; phylum Actinomycetota; class Actinomycetes; order Streptosporangiales; family Streptosporangiaceae; genus Streptosporangium; species Streptosporangium sp. NPDC002721. The sequence continues at coordinate 17,918 of NZ_JBIAQI010000052.1, read as the reverse complement.
GTCCGGCGGTAAGCACGAGCAGTCGGTCACGTTCAAGACGGTCACCTCGACCGACGACATCTCCGCCCTGATCGAGCGCTTCGAGGCGGCCGGGCAGCTGTCCGCCACCGGTGCCGCGAAGCTCCAGGACAAGATCTCGAAGGTCATGGTGTCCGAGGACAAGGAGCGCGAGCGCGACAAGAAGAAGATCGTCAAGAAGCTCGAGCGCTTCATCGAGGCGGTCAACGACCCGAAGACCGTCAACAACCCCGCGGTGAAGGCCACGTTCCTGCGTGACGCCAACGCCCTGATCGTCGCCAACGGCGGCACGCCCGTGTAAGCGGGGCCACGGCCCCGACCCGTGGGGTGCCGGGCTCCTTCCCTGGGCCCGGCACCTTGATGGATCCGTGGTCGGGGTGCCCCACGACACGGGGCACCCCGTTCCGCGTCCGCGCTCCGGGTCCGGCGGACACCCGCCGGACCCGGCGTCACCCACCCGGACGGCACCGAACCCGCTGCCACCGACCCCGCCGTCGCCCACTCAGACGGCACCGAACCCGCCGTCACCGCCCCGGACGGCACCGAACCCGCTGTCACCGACCCAGGCGGCGCCGAATCCGCTGTCGCCGAACCCGGAAGGGAATCACGACCCGTGAACAAGGCCCTGAGATACGCCGCGGCCATCCTGCTGGCCGGGCTCGGAATGCTGCTCGGCGCCCCGGCCGCCTCCGCCGCACCCGCCTCCGCACCTGCCTCCGCCTCCGCACTCGCCTCCGCCGCTCCCGAGTCACCCATCGCCCTGGAGGTCGCCGGAGACGGCGCCCGCAACGTCAACGTGCTGTTCACCTGGAGGAAGGACGGCCGCCCGGTCACCGACATCGTCGCGGCGACCCTGCTCGCGAAGGCGGCCGACGGCCGTACCTTCGGCCCGATCCCGCTGAAGTCGGCGCCCGAGGGCCAGAACCTCTACAACGCGGCCGAGCCGCTCCCGGCCGGTGAGTGGAAGGTCACCGTGACCGCCACCAAGCCCGCCGAGGCCCGCAAGTCGGCCACCGTGAAGGCACAGGACATCGTGCTCCCCGCGCCGACCACCCCGGCCTCCACCACGGCCCTGGCCGAACGCGCCGCCCAGGAGAGCTCCTCCGACGACCTCCCCCTCCAGATCGGCGTCATCGCCGCCGCCGCGCTGGCCGCCGTCGGCATCATGGTCGTCCTCGTACGCCGCCGGAACGTCTCCGGCTGACCCTCTGGGGTAGGAGACACTGCGGCATGCCTTCCTGCGAGCAGGCCGACGAGCTCGATCAGGCCGTCGACGAGTTGAGTGCCCGCGTCCACACGATGTTGCGCGACGGTGGTCTCGACGCCGGCCCCCTCGTCGAACTGGCCCGCCTGGCGGAGGAACAGGACGTGCCCATTCCCGTCACGCGGGAACTCCTCGAACGCCCCGCCACCGGGTTGACGGCCGGCGACCTGGCCCGGCTGGGCGAGGCCCTTCTCGACGCGATCGGCTTCGGGCCGACCTTCGCCCTGGAGCCGGGTCTGCTGGTGCCACTGGAGGAGGCGCTGAAGGTCGTGGAGCGTGACCTCCGTGTCGCGGGGATCATCGGGCCGCTTCGGATGATCGTCTCCGGCCGGGACAGCATGAGCGTGGCGCGGGTGGAGTTCCGGGGCATCTGCCACGGCAACGGCCTCCGGCCCGGAGGGGACCTTCGAGACGTGGCCGACGCCACCCAGGACGTGGTCGTGGAGGCGACGCGGAAGATGTGGCCCGCCTGTCCCGTACACGACCGGGGCCTGCTCGCCGAGCGGGAGAACGAGATCGCCGTGTGGCGCTGCACGAGCGGCGGAACGCACACCGTCGCACCGGTGGGCGGACTACCGCCCGGACACCGTTAGCGGTTCGCGACTCCACGAAAACCGGCGCGGTTCGATCCCACCGGCCATCGGTCATCGGCGTTTCAGCCGCTTCTCATTCGCCGCGGTGATCTACAGGACCCGCCCGGCCGACACGGTTCGTGCACTTGTGCTTCGACCAGTTCACGCGATAGAAACGTACCAATTCCTTCAACCCTTGATACAAGTCTTACGTCTTACTCAAGAGAGCGCTCTCACGGTCCGGCGGTGCCGGCCGCCCGTCGAAGGATCTCACCCCCCGAACGACCGCTGCGCACGCAGCGGAAAGGACGAACCGTATGACGACCCAGCCTCCCGGCGCCGGGAGTATGACGACGCGGCGCCCGCGCCGTCGGCAGATCGGTCGGGCGTTGGCGTTCGGTCTCGTACTCGCGACCGCCGTCATGACGACCGGAACACACGCCACCGCCGCATCGCAGGCCCAGAACGCCCCTGATCTCGGGCCGAACGTCACCGTCTTCGATCCCAGCATGCCCGTCAGCTCGATCCAGGCGACCCTCGACGCGAAACACGCCGCCCAGGTCGACAACGAGATGGGCACCACGCGCCACGCGTACCTCTTCAAGCCCGGCACCTACGGCACCGCGGAGCAGCCGCTCCAGATCAAGGTCGGCTACTACACCGAGGTCTCCGGCCTGGGCGCCTCGCCCACCGATGTCGTCATCAACGGCAAGGTCGAGGTCTACAACCGCTGCCTGGAGGGCGGCGGGACCGGCAACTGCCTCGCGCTCGTCAACTTCTGGCGTACCCTGTCCAACCTGTCGATCAACATCAACGCGGCCGGCCAGGACGGCTGCCGGGGGTCGGCGAACTTCTGGGCGGTCTCCCAGGCGGTGTCCCTGCGCCGTCTCAACATCGGCAGCGGCAACCTGTCGCTCATGGACTACTGCACCGCCGGCCCGCAGTACGCCAGCGGGGGCTTCATCGCCGACTCCAAGCTGCCGTCCGTCACGAACGGATCGCAGCAGCAGTGGCTGACCCGCAACAGCGAGGTCGCCGGTTGGTCGAACGCCGTGTGGAACCAGGTCTTCTCGGGCACCGTCGGCGCCCCGGACGACTCGGCATTCCCGAACCCGCCGTACACCACCCTCGAGACCACTCCCGTCAGCCGTGAGAAGCCCTACCTGTTCGTCGACGAGCAGGGCGACTACAACGTCCGCGTGCCCGCCGTCCAGAAGAACTCGCGCGGCATCACGTGGGCCAACGGCATGACCCCGGGTCAAACGCTGCCGATCAGCGACTTCTTCATCGCGAAGCCGTCGGATTCGGTGAAGACCATCAACAGTGCCCTCAAGAGCGGCAAGCACCTGCTGCTCACCCCCGGCGTGTACGACATCGAGAAGAGCATCGACATCGAGCGCCCGAACACGGTCGTCCTCGGCATCGGGCACGCCACGCTGACCGCCGTCAACGCCTCGACCCCGATCGACGTCGACTCCGTCCCCGGCGTGATCGTCGCCGGCGTGACCATCGACGCGGGTCTCAAGAAGTCGCAGGTCCTGCTGAAGGTGGGCAAGAAGGACAAGAGGAGCCACAGCACGGCGGACAACCCGATCACCCTGTCCGACGTGTACTTCCGCGTCGGCGGACCCCACGTCGGCAGGACCAACACCGCGCTCGAGGTCAACAGCGACCACGTGCTCATCGACCACACCTGGGTGTGGCGCGCCGACCACGGTGTCGAGGGCTTCACCGACACCCAGCGGTGGAACACCAACGACGGCCGCAACGGCGCCATCATCAACGGCGACCACGTGACCGCGACCGGCCTGTTCGTCGAGCACTTCCAGCGGCACAACACCATCTGGAACGGCGAGGACGGCACGACGATCCTCTACCAGAACGAGCTGCCGTACGACCCGCCGACCCAGGCCGACTGGATGGACGGCGACGTCGAGGGCTACGCCGGCTACAAGGTGGGCAGGCACGTGAAGAGGCACCTCCTCTACGGCGGCGGCGTCTACGTCTTCAACCAGAACAACCCGCAGATCCACACCGAGAACGGCTTCGAGGTCCCGCAGACCCCGGGCGTCAAGCTGCACCACATCATGACCGTCAACCTGAGTGCCGGAATAATCGACCACGTCGTCAACGGCGTGGGCGAGGCGGCCGACATGACGAAGGTCGGCGCACCGGTCTACATCACGGACTACCCGGCCCCGTAGGACCCCGCCCCGGTGGGCCGGAACCTCCGGCCCACCGGGGATCTCACGGGCAACTCGTCGTACGGAGCGCAGGGGCGCCAAGAGCAGCGCAGGGTGGAGAGGTCAGCGCAACGCTGGGCTCTTGAAGGACACGTATCCTCGCGTGGTGAAGGTCATCCGCGGTGCGGCCGGTGCCCTCGCGCTGGGTGCGGGGTTCGGTACGGCCACCTCCCTCGTCAAGGAGGTGTCCTACGGGATGGCCGGAAGCCCGTTGGTGGACGTGGGCTGGGCATGGGTCGTGAAGGTCGCAGAGGTGGCGAGCCTGCTACTGGACGTCGGCTGGGCCTGGGCGGCATTGGCAGTGGCAGTGGCAGTCGGGTGGCTGGTCGGTGCGTGCACCCGAGGGGCGGTCGCGGGTGTTCTGGCGTTAATCGTGGCCACAGTGGCGTACTACTGCGTGGAGTCCGCCTTGGGGGGTCAGCCGTTGGCCTGGCAGTGGAGGGTGATGCTCCACTGGTGGCTCGCGAGCCTGCTCTTCGGACCGGTGCTGGGCGCTGTTGGTGCGGTCATCAGGCACCCCGGAGTGATCGGCCTGCTTGCCAGGTTGTACGAGGTCGATCTGATCCTCCACCGACGTCGCCCCGAGACGGTCGCGGCCATGCTGACCGAGGCCGGATTCATGACCTGGTGACCGAGGGGGAACGCGGCGCCGGGGTCGTCGAGCTGGTCGACCGGATCGTGGAGAACGACCTGGCCGACGTGGACGTGGCGCGCCACCACCTGCTGCTGGGCACCGACGACGCCGGAGAGGTGCGCTTCCCGCCGTACGGCATGCGCGTGCTGGTCGCCGAGCCCTCGCACAGCGGCAAGTCCACCGTCACCGCCGCGTTGCTGGAGCGGATCACCAAGGCCGGCTACCGAATTGCGGGCTGGTGATCCGGCCTTTTAGGCCGGGGGTGAAGGCCCGCGCAGGAGTGCCCGCTAGGGCTCGACCGTGCCCTGACCTGGTTGGTCTTGCTGCTCGATCCACTACATGTAGGGCACCAGGACGGCGCGGGGTTCACCGTGGCGCTCCACGATGGTGGGTTCGCCGGTGAAGTGGGCGACGTTGATGCGGCGACCCAATTGGTCGCGGAGTTCTCAAACGCTCATGCGCTTAGTTATAAGACGTGGTGCCATTGGTGCCATGCAGCTTCGTTTCAATTACCGGGCTTACCCGACCGCCGCCCAGCGCCACGCGCTGGCCCGGGCGTTCGGGTGCGCCCGCGTGGTGTTCAACGACGGACTGCGCGCACGACAAGACGCCCACGAGGCGGGCCTGCCGTACATCTCCGATGGGGACCTGTCCAAGAAGGTCATCACCCACGCCAAGGCGTCGCCGGACCGGGCCTGGCTGGGCGAGGTGTCCGCCGTGGTGTTGCAGCAGGCGCTCGCCGACCTCAACACCGCTTACCGCAACTTCTTCGCCTCGATCACCGGCAGACGCAAGGGGCCGAAGGTCGCCCCGCCCCGGTTCAAGTCGAAGAAGGACAACCGGCAAACGATCCGGTTCACGAAGAACTCCCGGTTCTCCCTCACGACGGGCGGGAAGCTGCGCCTGCCGAAGATCGGCGAGGTGCCGGTTCGCTGGTCACGTGATCTGCCGTCGGAGCCGTCGAGCGTGACGGTGATCAAGGATGCGATTGGGCAGTATTTCGTGTCGTTCGTGGTCGAAGCCACCGACAAACTCTTGCCGGACGTCGCGTCGGAGGTTGGTATCGACCTGGGGCTCACGCATTTCGCGGTGCTGTCCGACGGCCGCAAGATCAGCAACCCGCGTATCCTGCGGCGCGCGGCGAAGAAACTCCGCAAAGCGCAGAAGGCGCTGGGCCGCACGCGGAAGGGTTCAGCGAACCGGGCCAAGGCCAGGGTGAAGGTCGCCAGGGCGCACGCCCGGGTGGCCGACACGCGCCGCGACTGGGCACACAAGCTATCCACCACATTGATCAGCGAAAACCAAGCTGTGTATGTGGAGAATCTTGCCGTGTCCGCTCTGGCGCGCACGAAGCTCGCCAAGAGCGTGCACGATGCGGGCTGGTCACAGTTCGTCGGCATGCTGGAGTACAAGGCCGCCCGGTACGGCCGGTACTTCGCCAAGATCGACCGGTGGTTTCCGTCGTCGAAGCTGTGCTCGGCGTGCGGAATGATCGCGGAGAAGATGCCGTTGGATGTCCGGTCGTGGATCTGCGCCTGCGGCGCGACCCACGACCGTGACGTGAACGCGGCGATCAACATTCTGGCCGCCGGACGGGCGGACAGACTAAACGACTGTGGAGGCGGGGTAAGACCACCGCTCGCGGTGGCACAGGCCGATGAAGCAGGAAGCCTCAGAGGTGCCGCATGACGCGGCACGGACTGAATCCTCGACCTTCAGGTCGGGGAGCGCGTCAACAGTTCTGCCTGATCGACCCCGAGGGCGACTACACCGACAGGATCGAGGGCGCGGCCGTGCTCAGCGACGTCCGGCGCCCCCCAGGAGGAGATCCTCCAAGTGTTGCAGGACCCCGGGCAGAGCGTCGTGGTCAACCTGCTGGGCGTGCCCTCGGCGACCGGCCGGGCTTCTTCTGTTCTGGGAGCTCGACGGCGAGCCGGTCAGGGTACGGCTGGCCCCGCCCGAGGAGGAACGCCAGAGGCACCGCCGCAAGTACGCGGCCGGCGAGCTCGGCGAGGACGCCAGCTTCTACTTCCGCGGCCCCGAGAACGCGCTGAACCTGCGGGCCGGCAACCTGACCTCGTTCTGCCGCATGGCCGAGGGCGTCGACGAGGACACGTGGACCTACCACCTGCGCCGGGGCGACTACTCGCGCTGGCTGGCCGACAGCGTCAAGGACGAGGAGCTGTCGGCCGAGGTCGCCGAGGTCGAGCAGGACTCCGGCGACTCCGGCGACTCCGGCGACTCCGGCGACTCCGCCGACGACACCAGGAAGCGGGTGCGCGAGCTCATCGAGGCCCGCTACACCGCCCCCGCCGAACCGAGCGGGATCACCTGATCCCCTTGCCGGACCGGCGTGCCGGACGAGGACGGCCTGACCCCGCCGTCCTCGCCGGACCGGCAGGAGTGAGCCGCGCCAGGGGCTTCGGTCCGCCCCGGCGCGGTTCGTCATGACGTGACGTCGGTGAGCTGGGCGTGAAGGCGCCTGCACTCGCGGACGAAGCGGATCGTCCGGCGACTGCGCGCGAACCCGGCGACGACCGGGATCTCCCCGCGCGCGCCGGTCCAGCGTGCCACGTCGGCGGCGAAGGCGACGAGTTCGGTGTGGGTCACGGTGATGCGCTGCCCCTCGCCCGGCAGCACCCCGGGCAGCAGGGCGCGCAGGATGCGCCACACCTCGTGGTGGCCGCCGGCGTCGGCCAGCCAGGTCAGGGCCTCGATGGCGGGGCCGGTCTCCCGCCGGGTGCGGCGCAGTACCAGCGCGAGCTGGCGGCCGATCGCCTCTGCGGGCAGGTCGCCCCTGGCCACCATCCGCAGGACCACCTGGGTCGTCCCGATCACGCCGCTCCCGAGCAGGAAAGCGATGATCGCCGCCGTCGCCTCGCTCACGGGGCCGTCGCAGGCGGCCAGGCGGGACAGCTCCACCGGGGTCACGCTCGCGTACCAGCGGTCGCGGAGCACGAACGGCAGCATGTTCACGGCCACCACCTCGCGGTGCGAGGGCAGCATGGCCGGCCACCCGCCGATCCCGCTGCCCAGGCCCTCCTCCGACCAGTCGAACGGCTGCCGCAGCAGCACCTCGTCGATCAGCTCGTCGCCGGTGGGCGTGGCCCGTAGCACCGGCGTCAAGCGGACCTCGGTGAAGTGCTCGGGCTCGCCGTCGCCGAACTCGACCATGGACGCGTTCACCATGTGGGTCCATCGGAAACCGCACTCCGGGTCGGGCATCCCCTGCCCGGCCAGCCATCCGGCCGCCCTGCGCGCCGCCGCGGAATCGATCTTCGCGGCCCGGTCGGCGGCGGCCGGATGGCTGCCCCGGGGCAGCCGCAGCAGCGCCTGCGCCAGATCGGCCCGCAGCGGTTCCACGCCCGCGCCCGCGCACGTCCCCAGCCGGTCGACCAGCACGTCAGGGTCGAGGTGGCCGGTCGTCCACGTCGGCGTGGCCAGCAGCACCGGCGGAGGTGTGCCGGCGCGCAGGGCCCCGTACAGCTCCGCGTATCGGGTGGCGAGCAGGTCGGACGGCGGCGAGAGACGGTTCGGGTGCGGGAGCCGGTGCCGCCGCCGCCACTCGTGCAGGGGGGGAAGCGGCCGGGGCTGGAAGGAGCGCAACCGGGGCGGGACGAAGCCGAAGGTGACCGCCACGAGCGGCTCGTCCGGGCCGGGCGGGGGCACCGGCAGGCCCTCCCGCATGGCCTTGATCCGCTCGGGGTCCACCCCCAGGTCGGCCATACGCTCGTAGGCGCGCTGCAGGTCGTGCCACGGCATGGCCTCCACGGAGTCGTCGTAGAGGACCCCGGGCTCCACTGGACGGCGCTCGTGGTGATCCGGGACGGCGGCGTCGAGGTCCTCGGACTCGTCGAACTCCTCGTACTCCTCGAATTCGTCCGACTCGTCGGGGCCCGTGTCCGGTGCCCGGTCGTCGCCGGGGGGCTGTCCGTACAGGTAGACCCGGCCGTTGGCGAAGGGGACCGGCCGGCCGGCCTCGACGGCCACGGCACCGGCCGGGCCGTCGTCGCTGCTCCAGGTGATGAAGATGACGCGGAGCGGGGTGTCGTCGTCGAGGTAGCGACCGGGACGCCAGTGGCCGGCCACCGTGATCCGCCGGTTCGGCGGCTCCAGCTCGATCTCCTCGCCACGGGCGACCGTGCGGATCGAGAACGAGCAGCTCGGGCTGTCCCAGAACTTCTGCGGGCCGACAGGGGGGATCTCCGGCAGGGTGCCGGGCGCGACAAGCTCCTCGGCCAGCACGGCCTGCCATTCGTCGGGGTCGCTGATCTCGTTCCTGTTCCGCGGGTGTCGCGTCTGCTGCTCGACGTACGGCCTCAGCCTGAGGCGCAGGTCCGCGCTGTTCTCCGCGACCCCGGAGACGAAGGCCGCCAGCCAGCGCTCCTGGCCGATCCAACGCTCGCGGTGGTCGGTGAAGATCGACGGCTCGGGGAACCGCTCCGGTGAGGGCACCTCGGGCAGCGGCGGGAACTCCTTGCTCTCCAGCAGGTCCTCGACCGGGATCTCCCCGCCGAACCGCTTGGCCAGCTTCGTGCCCAGATCGGCGGGGAGCTGGGGGATCGCGTCGAGGATCGCGTCGGTGTGGCCGGCGAACAGGCCGGCGTGTTTCAGGGTCAGCTCGGCCGCGCGGTTGCGCACGTCGAAGGACTTGTGCGCGTACGCCGTGGTCAGCGCGGTCACGAGGTCGGCGGCCGCCTCGGGAGTGGTCCGGATCGCCTGGTCGATCCAGCGCAGGCCCGTGGCGGCGAGCTTGGCCTCCTCCCGGAAGGTGAGCGCTTCGACCGCCTCGACCAGGTCGGCGTGGTCGAGCGGCATCGCCCCGCGCACCTGCCCGGCGGCCAGCTCGGCGACCGTACCCGGGGCCGACGGCAGCAACCGCAGGTAGTCGCGCAGGCGGGGCGCGGACTCCGCGGGCGCAGGGTCGAGGAGCGTGTGCAGCCGGACGAAGAACCGAAGGTCCTGCGCATCGCCGCCGCGCAGGAAACGGCTCACGCAACCGTCGAGCACCTGCTCCCTGGGCAGCTCGCGGGCGGCGGCGGCCAGCCAGCGGGTCGGCCGGGGCTCCAGCCGCTCCTCACGGAGGGCGCGCCCCGCACCGTCGGCGTCGAAGACGCGAGGCAGCAGCACGGGGGTGAGCGGGTCGCCGACCACACTCGGCGCGGCCAGCCAGGCGGCCACCAGCGGGGCGTGGTCGGGTGGCACGGCGCCGGACTCGCGCAGCAGCGCCACGGCCAGCGGCGCGATGCGGTCGGCGGGACGGCGCACCCGCCGGGCCAGCCGGACCGCGACGTCACGACGCCACTCCAGGGGGCGGGCGGCCGCCACCCGGCACACCCGGGCGACGTTGAGGTCCCTGGCCCAGCGGCGGTTGACGTCGCGGCCGGTCATCCAGGTCACCGCGGCCGCCGGGCCGGTGATGACGCCGACACCGGTCAGCAGCAGCCCGTTGGCCAGCTCGTCGAGCAGGTCGCCGACCTCCCAGGAGGCCATCTCCTCGAAGTCGTCGGGATGGGCGGCGCGCACCTGCTCGGTGCGGGCGCGGCGCAGCTCCTTGACGAGGCCGGGCAACCGCCCGGCCAGCTCGGCGCGCTCCTCCTCGGTGAGCGTGACCAGCCGGTCGGCCAGGTGGGCGGTCTGGTCGCGGGTGATCAGGTCGCGGATCTCCGTCCAGAGGGTCATCGGGAGACCTCCCCGGCGGGGGCCGCCTGGGTCACCGCGATACCGAGGGAACGGGGGGCCACGGCCGGGCCGGACAGGGCCCGGCCGCCGGAGGTCGCCGATCCGGGACGACCGTCGACCGGGGAGAAGGGCGCGGCGTGTGTGCAAGCCCGCGTCGCTGAAGTCATGGCCGGGACGTTAGATCACCCCACCGACAAACCCGGGACGCTCTTCCGCCCCTGGCGGGCGTCGGCCGGACACCGCCGGAGAGCCGTGTGCGGGAGAACCGCGACACACGGTTCGAGGCGGCGGGAGCCGGAAACAGCGTGGGAACGTGTTCCCTGGTCACAGCGGACCCCGGAGATCAACATGGGGTGACGTGGCCGCCTTCTGTCCGCGGCTGAACCGGAGCCGTCCGAGCGACTCGTCGACGGTCCGCGAGGAACTCGAACCCAGAACCCGCGGATTGAAGGTCCGCGGCTCCGCCGGTGACCGTTCTTCACGCGCGAAGGCCGGAGAGGGGCCTCGACCCGGGCGTGCGGGGAAGAGCATGATGGCCTGATGTCGTACGCTGACGCCTTCGCCCGCAGCATCGCCGATCCCGAGGACTTCTGGGCCGAGGCCGCCGAGGCGGTCACCTGGAGCAGGCCACCGCGCGAGGCGCTGGACGCGGGGGCGCCGCCCTTCTACCGGTGGTTTCCCGACGGGGAGCTGAACACCTGCCACAACGCGCTGGACCGGCACGTCGAGGCCGGTCACGGCGACCGGGTCGCGCTGGTGTACGACAGCCCGGTGACGGGCACCGGCAGGCGCCACACCTACGCCGAGCTGCGCGACGAGGTGGCGAGGTTCGCCGGGGTGCTGCGCTCGCTCGGGGTGGAGCAGGGCGACCGGGTGGTGGTCTACATGCCGATGGTGCCCGAGGCGGTGATCGCGATGCTGGCGTGCGCGCGGCTGGGGGCGGTGCACTCGGTGGTGTTCGGCGGGTTCGCGCCCAAAGAGCTCGCGGCCCGGATCGACGACGCGCGCCCCAGGGTGGTCGTGTCGGCCTCCTGCGGGATCGAGCCCGCCCGCGTGGTGCCGTACAAGCCGATGCTCGACGCCGCGCTGGAGCTCGCCTCGCACGCGCCCGCGCACTGCGTGATCCTGCGGCGCGAGCAGGCCCCCGCCGAGCTGGTGGAGGGGCGGGACGTCGACTGGACGGACGCGATGGCGAAGGCCGAACCCGCCGGATGCGTGCCGGTGCGGGCGACCGATCCGCTCTACATCCTCTACACCAGCGGCACCACCGGCCTGCCGAAGGGCGTCGTGCGCGACAACGGCGGGCACGCGGTGGCGCTGCTGTGGAGCATGGCGAACGTCTACGACATCGCGCCGGGCGAGGTGTTCTGGGCGGCCTCCGACGTCGGCTGGGTCGTCGGGCACTCCTACATCGTGTACGGGCCGCTGCTGCGCGGCGCCACCACCGTGCTGTACGAGGGCAAGCCGGTCGACACCCCCGACGCGGGCGCGTTCTGGCGGGTGATCGCCGAGCACCGGGTGACCGCGCTGTTCACCGCGCCGACCGCGTTCCGCGCCATCAGGAAGGCCGACCCGGAGGCGGCCCTGCTCGGCGGGTACGACATCTCGTCGCTGCGGACGCTGTTCCTCGCCGGCGAGCGCCTGGACCCCGACACCTACCACTGGGCCGCGGACAAGCTGGGCGTGCCGGTCGTCGACCACTGGTGGCAGACCGAGACCGGCTGGCCCGTCGCCGCCAACCTGCGCGGGCTGGAGCCCATGCCGATCAAGCCCGGCTCCCCCACCGTGCCCGTCCCCGGCTACGACGTGCGCGTGCTGCGGTCCTCCGGCGACGAGTGCGCCCCCGGCGAGGAGGGGGCGATCTGCATCCGGCTCCCGCTCCCGCCCGGCACCCTGCCCACCCTCTGGCAGGACGACGAGCGCTACGTGAGGTCCTACCTGTCGGCCTTCCCCGGCTACTACCTGACGGGCGACGGCGGCCACCTCGACGAGGACGGCTACCTGTTCGTGATGGGCCGCACCGACGACGTGATCAACGTGGCCGGGCACCGGCTGTCGACCGGGTCCATGGAGGCGGTGCTGGCCACGCATCCGGCGGTGGCCGAGTGCGCGGTCATCGGGGTCGCCGACGAGCTGAAGGGGCAGGTGCCGCGCGGTTTCGTGGTGCTCAAGAGCGGGGTGGAGATCGACCCGGAGGCCCTGCGGGCCGAGCTGGTCCTCGCCGTCCGCGAGCAGGTGGGCGCCGTGGCGGCCTTCCGGCAGGTGGACGTGGTACCGGCCCTGCCCAAGACCCGCTCGGGGAAGATCCTGCGCAAGACCATGCGCGGCATCGCGGAGGGTTCCGACGAGCCCGCCCCCTCGACCATCGAGGACGCCACGGTGCTGGACGTGCTGCGCCCCATCATCGGGCGCCGTACGACCGTGGAGGGCTGACAGTTCGCCCGCGTCCTTCGCGGTTTCGCGAAGTCACCCCGGGTCTTTCCGGAAGTTCACGCCACGGCCACGCCGGTCGGATAACCCACGCTCGGCATCAGCACGGTCACGATCAGTTCCCCTTTACGGCTTATGGCAGCGTTCCGTCGTTAAGGTTTTGTCGTGGCGAACGACGCGGACAGGCTGGTCGCCGGGCGATACCGGCTGATCGACGTGCTGGGCCGCGGCGGGATGGGCACGGTGTGGCGGGCGCGGGACGAGAGCCTGCACCGCCAGGTGGCGATCAAGGAGCTCATCCTCCCCGACCACCTGGACGCCTCCGCGCGAGAGACCCTCTACAGGCGGATGCGGCGTGAGGCCCGCGCCGCGGCGCAGCTGAAACATCCGGCGATCATCACCGTCCACGACCAGGTCGTCGACGCCGACGGCCGCCCGTGGATCGTCACAGAGATCGTCGACGGGCCCTCGCTGGACGAGGTGCTGAGGACCGAGGGACGCCTGCCGCCCCAGCGGGTGGCGGCGATCGGCGGGCGGATCCTCGCGGCGCTGGCGGTCGCGCACGCCGCCGGGATCACCCATCGCGACATCAAGCCCGCAAACGTCCTGCTCGAAGGCGATCGGGTCGTGCTGACCGACTTCGGGATCGCCGCCGTCGAGGGGGACGTCACCCTCACCGGTGCCGGTACCACCCTGGGCACCCCCGCCTTCATCTCCCCCGAGCAGATCAACGGCCACCCCGCCACCGCGGCGTCGGACCTGTGGTCGCTGGGCGCCACCCTGTACGCCGCGGTCGAGGGCCGCAGGCCGTTCAGCGGCACGACCCACGGCTCGATCTACGTCTCGATCGTCACCCGGCCGCCCGCCCCAACCGTGCACGCCGGTCCACTGGCGCCCCTTCTGGAGGGGTTGCTGCGCAAGGACCCCGCCCGCCGCCTCACCGGCCCGCAGGCCGCCGAGGCGCTCGCCGAGATCGCCGGGGGTGCCGAGGGCATCAGGATCGCCGGGGTCGCCGCCACCCCGGCACCCGATGAGTCCTCCGCCGCCCCGGCCCCCGGTGAACCCTCCGCCGAACCAGGACCGCGACCAGAGCCGGCGCCGAGACCGGAGCCGCGACCGGAGTCGGCGCCGGACGACGGCGACACCCGGATCGCCGACCGCCCCGCTCCTCCCACCCTCGCTCCCGCCCCGCCTTCCTCCCCTGCCGAACCGCAGGCCACCGCGCGCCAGGAGGTACGGCCGCCCGCCACCCTGCCGTTCACCTCCGTTTCCTCCCCCGCCCCGCCGCCCGCCGCCTCGCCCGTACCCGAGCCCACGCGGGCCGTGGCACGTCCACCCCGGCACCGGCGCGGGTTCCGCCCGGCGATCGCGATCTCCGCGGCGCTCCTGGCCACCGCCGCCACCGTGGCCTACCTGTTCTGGTCGACGACGGGTCCCGCGAAGGTGACCGAGGTCGCCCAGCTCAGGGGGCACACCGAGCGGGTGAACACGGTGGCGTTCAGTCCCGGCGGCGAGACGCTGGCCGGCGGCGACGGCGACGGCGCGGTGATCCTGTGGGACCCGCGGACCCGGCGGCCCATCGGTGATCCCATGGAAGGCCACACCAGGGCGGTGGAGGCGATGGCGTTCAGCCCGGACGGCAGGCTCCTGGCCAGTGGCGGCAACGACAACGAGGGGACCGAACCCGGCGACCACACGGTGATCCTGTGGGACGTCGCGACCCGCCAACCGGTCGGCGACCCCCTCACCGGCCACACCGACTGGGTACGGTCGGTCGCCTTCAGCCCCGACGGCAGGACCCTCGCCACCGCCAGTGCCGACAAGACGGTGATCCTGTGGGACGTCGCGACCCGGCAGCGGATCGGCGACCCCCTCACCGGCCACACCGACTGGGTGCAGTCGGTCGCCTTCAGCCCCGACGGCAGGACCCTCGCCACCGGCGGCGACGACGCGGCGGTGATCCTGTGGGACGTCGCGACCCGGCAGCGGATCGGCGACCCCCTCACCGGCCACACCGATCTGGTGCGGTCGGTCGTCTTCGCTCCCGACGGCGGGACCCTCGCCACCGGCGGCCGCGACATGACGGTGATCCTGTGGGACGTCGCGACCCGGCGGCCGATCGGCGAGCCGCTCACCGGCCATCCGGAGGAGATCCACACCATCGCGCTCGGCCCGGACGGCGGGACCCTCGCCGTGGGCACCGGCTCCGCCGTCCGGCTGTGGGACCTGGCGACCCGGCGGCCGATCGGCGCCCCCCTCACCGGCCACGCGGGTCCGGTCTGGTCGGCCGCCTTCGCCCCCGACGGCGGGACCCTCGCCACCGGCGGCGACGACAGGACGGTGATCCTGTGGGACACCTCCTCGCTGACCGGCTCGGGCACGGCCGTTCCGTGGCCGTGGCTCGCCGGGGCGGGCGCGCTGGTCGTGGCGGCGGCGGGAGCGGTGGTGGTGATCCTGCGGCGCCGTGGCGGGCGGGCTCCGTCGCCCCGGAAGTCCCTCTGAATCGCTCGGAGGAGCCACCGGGCGCAGTTGGTTCGTCTTCGCGGGCAGTGCCACTCGTCCTTCAGGCGTTCCCGCCCCGGGTTCACCGCTGATTGTCGCCGCCGGGGACGCGAACTCCGTCTGCCGGTGGGAATCGGTCGCCCGGCCGTCGCAGCCGTGCGTCGCCACCGGGGATTCCGGGACGCGAAGCCACGTTGTCAGGCACGTAGAGGTGCGTCTGGATGTCGCCGGGCTTCGTGCCGGAGTCGCCGCCCCGGGCCGGCGTCGCCGTCCGCGCCCGGGGTCCCCGGACGACGAGACCGGCCAGGGCGACGATCACCGTGGCGATCGCCGCCCCGCCCCCGATCGGCACCGTCCGGTGCCGTCTCGTGATTCGGCTCTTTACCGGCCTAGCTCCTGGCCCACTTCTGGTTGTTGCCGCCGTGGCAGGAGTAGAGCTGGATCAGGGTGCCGTTGGCGGTTCCGGTTCCGGCGGCGTCCAGGCACAGACCCGACTGGACGTTCGCGATCGAACCGTCCGAGTTGACGCGCCACTTCTGGTTGTTACCGCCGTGGCAGGCGTAGATCTGGGCCTTGACGCCGTTCGCGGTGCCGGCGGCGTCCAGGCACTTGTTGCCGTAGACCCTGAGTTCCTGCGCGGAGGTGTAGGTCCACTGCTGGTTGGGGTTGGTGTGGCAGTCCCACAGCTGGACCTGGGTGCCGTCGGTCGTCGAGGCGTTCGGCACGTCCACGCAGCGGCCGGAGGCCACGCCCCTGATCTGCCCCCCGGTTCCCGGGGTCGGCGTGACCGTCGGGGTGACCGTCGGAGTGGGCGTGGGGTTGGGGGTCGCGCTGTTGAGCGCGTTGAGGACGGAGTTGTAGGCGGCCTTCTTGTTGCCGCCGCTGTCGAAGAGCAGCGGGCTGGTGTTGGCGCCCAGCCAGGAGTCGCTGTCGCGCACGCCCCAGACGGTGATGCCGGTGCAGCGGGCCACGGCCAGGCAGTCGTTGGTGACGGCGGCGTAGGTCTGGGCCGAGCCACCCTGGATGTCGAGCTCGGTGATCTGCACGTCGACGCCGAGGGCGGCGAAGCTGGAGATGGTGGTGCGGTAGTTGCTGTTGTAGGCGCTTTGGCTGTTGAAGTGCGACTGCAGGCCCACACAGTCGATCGGCACGCCGCGCGCCTTGAAGTCGCGGACCATGTTGTAGACGGCCTGGGTCTTGGCCCAGGTCCAGTTGTCGATGTTGTAGTCGTTGTAGCAGAGCTTGGCGGCCGGGTCGGCGGCGCGCGCGGTGCGGAAGGCGACCTCGATCCAGTCGTTGCCGGTGCGCTGCAGGTTGGAGTCACGCCGGCCACCGGAGTTGCCGTCGGCGAAGGCCTCGTTGACCACGTCCCAGGCGTAGATCTTGCCCTTGTAGTGGTTCATCACGCCGTTGATGTGGTTGATCATCGCCTGGCGCAGGTTGCTGCCCGACATGGCCTCCATCCAGCCCGGCTGCTGGGAGTGCCAGGCCAGGGTGTGCCCGCGGACCCGCTTGCCGTTCTGCACGGCCCAGTTGTAGATCCGGTCGCCGCTGGAGAAGTTGAACTGGTTCTGGTTGGGCTCGGTGGCGTTGATCTTCATCTCGTTCTCGGCGGTGATCATGTCGAACTCGCGGTTCGCGATCGTCGTGTACTGCGAGTCGCCCAGTTTGCTCGCCGAGATCGCGGTGCCGAAGTAGCGTCCGCTCTGCTGGGCCGCCGCGCCCAGCGTGGAGGCGGCCGCGTCCGCGGGAACCGACGCCATCATCGCCGCACCCAGGACACCCACGACGCCGACGACGACGGCCCTGCGGAGGACACCGAGATGTCGGTACGCGGACGACGCCGAAGCTTTCATACTCATGCCTGACTCCATACTGAAATCACGGAAAGAGGAACGCGGGGAACCCGGCGGACGACGCCGCACCCCGGCCGGAGGCGCACACCACGACGGCGTCATGACCGGCGGCCCTCACCGATCACCACATCGGGTAGGGCCGACCGCCTTGAGTGCTCAGTGTGGAAACGTAGCCGAAACATGTCAACATAAATACGAAACTTTCGGCTTCATTGAGTCAGCTCGTTGGCGTCAAAACTGGCACGATCAGGCTGCTGCGGACCGCTTTCCCTCAGTGAGTCAAACAAATTTCCCAGGCATCGCGAGATGAAAGTTTCATTTTGTATTCGCAACTTGCGGATGCCAGGAGCGCCCGTACGGACGAGTGACACCTTTTGGCACGTTCGAGCACGGAGGGCCACCGCCCCGACGGAATCCGGGCCCGCCGTACTCACGCACCACCGTCACCGCCGTCACCGCCGTCACCGCCGGAGACGTGGGACGCCGGAGGCACGACGGTCCGCGCGCCCCCGGTGGCCGCGTGGCCACCGGGGACACCGGGGACACCGGGGACACCGGGGACACGGCCACCGGGGGCACGGCCACCGGGGGCACCTTCGTCTTCCTGTCCCGGGGAACGAGGTGCTAGGGCCTGTACGGGGTTGAGATCAGAAGGATTCGTATGCGCGGTGCTCTGCCGTGCTGGTAGGCCATCACCATGGCGCGTGGAGACCTCAC